>NZ_CP087263.1:3521964-3842142 GCF_020923435.1 Brevibacillus humidisoli
AACAGAGAGAGCAGAGCGGCGGACCAACTTTTCATCCCAACACCGATAAACAAGGCGACCACGGCTGCAGATACTGCCGCTGCCAGTAAAAAGGCGCGAATCACACTGACTATCGGCGCCGTCCGATCCTCAAACAACGTAAGGGTATACCGATCTGCTGCCGCACGATTCAGCTCTTCTACTGCCTTAGTCAGTTCGGCCTGTGTCCGCGGGTACTGTGCTCCACCTGCTGCATAGACACGAATCGCAACAGCCGGTTCTCCGTGGTAATACGTGACGGAATCCGCTCTGCTTCGCCTAAGGTCGCGAATCTCCACCAGTCGGTTGAGGACGACGTCTCCCTTTTCCGAGGAAATCAGGATTCGGCCGAGAGCCTCTATATTATCCGGCCCCTCCAGCCAGCGAAAGGTAGTTTGATCGCTGCCAGAACCAATCGCACCGACCGGCGTGATCGTACCGGCCTCGTTCTGCTGCTGCAGTTGGCGGATCACATCGAGCGGCGTCAATCCGTAGTAGTGAAGCATCGAGGGACGAAAGACCAGTTCAATCCGATTTTGCACTCCTGTTGCATCAACCTCTACCCGGGATACCCCGGCAATGTATCCAAGCCGATCACGAACCGTCTGTTCCGCCTCTTCGACAAGTGTGAGCAGATCGGCACCGTGCAGCAGGTAGTGGGCGAGCTGATTGTCCCCGGTTCGCTGCTGCTCTACCCGTATATCCCCAACTCCACCGGGCAGCAGTCGGGCCTGATCGGCAACAGTCTCTCTCAAGCGCTCCAACCAGTCATCTGAGGCGGTCTCAGCCGTAACGACAATCTCTGCTTGACCGGCGCGAGAGGTGGCCCTGATCTTGCGAATGCCGGGCAGTGCGCGAATCGCCTCTTCCAGCGGTCTTGTCACCTCGGCATCCACCGATTCTGGCTGCATCCCCGGAACCGCAGCACGCACGGTATAGGAGGGCAGCGGAAGATCAGGATCAAGCGTTACTTCTAGATTGGCAACCGCCCCTATACCTAACAGCAAGAGGAGGAGCGCGAGCAAGGCGGCAATGACGGTACGCGACTGCTGCAGTCTAGTTTTCATCTTGATTCGCCACCTGTACAGCGTCGCCATCCCGAACATACGTGATGCCGCTCTCCACTACCTGCTCGCCTGCGTTCAATCCATCCACGATCTGATACCACTCTCCATGCAGGGTGCCTACCTGGACCGGCTGTTTGGAAACACTAGCTCCATTGGCGATTTTCATCACGTAATACGCCTCATCGGCAAAGCCAACGCTGGAGGCAGGCACAAAAAAGCCGTTGTCCGTCTCCAAAACATATCGACAGGCAACCGACATACCTGCCTTAAACAGGTCGTTGGCGTTTTCTATACGCACTTCAACCGAATAAGAACCGGCGTGGTTCATCGCTGGCGAGACAAAACGGACAATCCCTTCCGTCTCCTGCCCATCTCCAGAAGCGACGGTCACACGTTTTCCAACCTGCCACTGACCGATCTGACCGCTGTCGACCTGGAGCTGTACAATCCACTCAGCCGGATCAATCAGCCTGATCACTTCCTGGGAGGAGCTGATTTGTTCGGAAGCGGTCCGGTAGATATCAGCCACAACTCCGGCAAAAGGGGCACGAAGCTCGGCCTGCCGCACATCCTGCTGTGCCCGCCGCAGCTCGGCGGTCGCCTGTTCGACTCGCACTTGTGCCGCCACCACTTCCGAGGAATCCGTTTCGTTAAGCAGTTCTTCATATGTAATCTGCTCTTCTTGGAGAGTCAGTTCTGCATTCTTTTTCTCCCATGCCCGTCGATCCAGTTCCTCTCTGGCGATCGCTCCGTTGTCATACAGTTGTTGAGCCTGTTCATAGGCTTGGACCGCTCGTTTGGCCTGTTCTTCGGCGCGTTCTAGCTGCAGCTTCTGGAGACGAACGGCTTCCGAGTCGTCCCCTTGCAGCATTTCCTCCCTCTCCACCTGTGCCAACCTCACCTCATTTTGTGCCGCAGCCAACTCCTGCTGCCAGACCGCTGTATCCAAGGTTGCCAACAGGCTGCCTTTCTGAACATGGCTGCCTTTTTCCACCAGGATGTGATCGATCGTACCCGACGTCCCGAAAGAGAGGGCAAGCTCTTGGCGCGGCGTCACGATCCCGTAGATCTCCTGTTTAATCTCCGCATGCTCCCCGACCGTATAAGCGTGTACAGGCTTGATATGTTCAGCCAGTTCTCTGTCTCTCTCTTCTGCCTCCCTTAGTCGATCGACACCTTCTTCCAGTTCCTCGCAACCGCCTACGAGGACCAGGACGGCGATCAGTGAGAACATCCATCGGCCCATTTGAATCGTCCCCTTTGCCTTTTCCTCTTCCGTTTCTTTTTCTCATCATGCGACACGTGTCTGCTATAGCGCTGCCTCTACCCTGCCTGTGTGAAGGCACAGCTACTCCTCTATGTGTGCATAACGTCCAAATCAAGTGTACAAAAAATTCTTACAAGTGTAAAACTTGGTTGTGTAACTGGACCGTAACCCGGCTCCGTATAATAAAGATAACTCAGTGATTGCCGAGCTCTCTCGACGGTTCATGCGGCTGCTGCACGAACGGGGATACACTCGGTTGATTCGCCGAGTCCGGCTTGCGTCTTTTCGCCACTCGCAAGCTTTGCTACAATAAGTTTGACAAAATGAGAGCGGTTTCATAACAATCCCATTTTGCCGCCAAACGTGTCAAACCAGAATTTTTTAAAAAAACACAGGGGAGTGACGTACAAACATGGCAAAAATTTATACGTCTTATTCCGACATCGTTGCCGACATCCATGACGGGGCCACGCTGCTGGTCGGCGGCTTTGGGCTGGTAGGGATTCCCGAAAACCTGATCCTCGCCCTGCGCGACAAAGGAGCCAAAGACCTGACTGTCGTCTCCAACAACTGTGGCGTGGACGATTGGGGCTTGGGACTGATGCTGCAGGAGAAGCAGATCAAAAAGATGGTCTCCTCCTACGTCGGTGAGAACAAAGAGTTTGAGCGGCAGTTCCTCTCCGGCGAGTTGGAAGTGGAGCTCAATCCGCAAGGTACGCTGGCAGAGCGGCTGCGCGCCGGAGGTGCCGGCATCCCGGCCTTCTACACGCCTGCTGGTGTCGGCACGCCGATTGCCGAAGGACGGGAGACGCGTGTCTTCGACGGCAAGGAATATCTGCTGGAGTACGGCATCACGGGGGACTTCGCCCTCATCAAGGCCTGGAAAGCTGACAAGATGGGCAACCTGGTCTACCGGAAAACAGCGCAAAACTTCAACCCGATGATGGCAGCGGCTGGAAAAGTGACGATTGTCGAGGTCGAGGAGATCGTCGAAGCAGGCGAACTGGACCCTGATCACATTCACACGCCGAGCATCTATGTACAGCGTCTGATCCAGGCACCTTCCTTTGAAAAACGGATCGAACGTCTGACGGTACGCTCGTCATAGCACGAATCGCATGATAGATCGGGCTTAGCATATATCGGGCTTAGCAAAAAGGAGGAATCTCTGATGGCACTTTCACGCGAACAAATAGCAATGCGGGCGGCACAGGAGATCGAAGACGGTTTTTACGTCAACCTGGGGATCGGGATGCCGACGCTCGTCGCCAATTATATTCCCGAAGGGAAAACAGTGGTGCTGCAGTCGGAAAACGGGCTGCTCGGGATTGGCCCTTATCCGACCGAACAAGAGGTGGACCCCGACCTAATCAACGCCGGCAAGGAAACGGTCACGGCTATTCCAGGCGCTGCCTACTTCTCCAGCGCGGAGTCATTCGCGATGATCCGCGGCGGCCACATCGACCTGGCGATCCTCGGGGCGATGGAAGTTTCGGCAGCAGGTGACCTCGCCAACTGGATGATTCCCGGCAAGATGGTAAAAGGAATGGGCGGTGCGATGGACCTGGTGCACGGCGCTAAAAAAATCGTGGTGATCATGGATCACGTCAACAAGCACGGCCAACCAAAAATTCTGGACACTTGCTCATTGCCTCTGACCGGAAAACAGGTGGTAAACCGGATCATTACAGACCGGGCGGTACTAGACGTGACCGCTGAAGGATTAAAGCTGGTGGAGATCGCGGAAGGCTATACCGTCGAGGAAATCCAAGCCAGTACGCAACCGAAACTGATCATTGCTGACCAGTTAAAGACGATCAGCTTCTGATGCTGTCCTTTTTCCATCTGTCGAGTGAGAAAAACCGTCAGGGTTGGACTGCATCTCCCCTGTTAGATGGTGGCTAACAACGGGGGACAGTCAAGGAAAACGTCACCCTGGCGGTTCTTTGCGTTCGACGAACAATAGTGGGGGGCGAAAGAGAAAAACAGGTTCGCTCGGCTCGTGCCAGTGCCTGCGAAGAAGTCGAAAATGACCGTCTCCGCTCCGACTCTGTGGGCACTGACAAGGCTTTCGCTCACCTGTTTTTCTCTTTCGCCTCGCAACGTTTGCTTGCGCTCGCAGATTTCCTTGCGCACGTTCGAAATCTTGTGCTGGTATCCAGCAGCAATTGTTTATCTTTCTTGTCCACCAAGTGAGACCCGGAGCTTCGCTCCGGGCCTTTCTATGCTCTCCACAGCTTCATCGGGTTTTCTTGTCCCTCTTGCAATGGCATTTGTGTCAACGCAAGCGTACGTTCCGATTTCGGTTTTTGCAAATCCTCATAGATCACTTTTGCACGCCCTAATCCCGCTGCAACGGCATCTTCAAGTGACGTGCAATAATAAACCTTGTCGATTCCGGCAAAGTACATTGCACTCAAGCACATCGGACACGGCTCTCCGCTCGCATACATGGTGCAGCCGGACAGGTCGTTCGTCTGCAATTGCTGCTGCGCCCGACGGATAGCAAGGAGTTCAGCATGCCCGCTGACATCATGCGTTTTGTGCAGCTCATTGACACCTTCGGCTACAGCGGTTTTGTTTTTCACCAACACAGCCCCAAAAGGTTGCCCACCTTCGCGAACATTGGCAACTGCCAGTTCTACTGCTCGTTTCATAAATTTGTCCACGTTAGCTCTCCCCCTCTTGCCCGCACCTAGGCGATGGCTCTTTTGTTTTCTCCGTTATTTTGCTATGTTTAAGTCGTATCCGATATTCTAACGAAGGAATGACAGCAATGAAACCAGGCTGCCTGGTCATCCACGGTTTTGCGGGTGACGTATACGAGGTGCTGCCATTGGCGCAGCAGTTAAAGGACGCAGGATATGCAGTGGAGTGTCCCACGTTGGAAGGACACGGTCTGACCCGCCGCCAACTAGCCAGAAGCAAACGGCACGATTGGCTTGGCTCAGCCGAGGAAGCTTATAAACGACTAGCGATGCGCGCTGATCCCATCGTGCTGATCGGCTTCTCCATGGGCGGCCTGCTGGCGATCCATCTGGCGTCAAAGTACCCGTCTGAGATGCTGATTACGGTCAATACACCATATCAATACTGGGACTTGGGTCAGGTCGTTCGCAATCTGCGCAGCGATTTCCGGCCTCATGCTTCCCGCTACCTCAACAGCATGACCCGCATCCCGGTAAGCAGTATGCTGCAGTTCCGCCTTTTGCTGACAGAGACGAAGCAGATCATGCCAAAGGTCACCTGCCCCAGCGTGATCTTGCAGACAAAACGAGATGATACGGTGAAAGCGATCAGCGCCGAACACCTGAAGCGGGAATTAGGCAGTGAAGATTGCTCCGTATACTACTTCCCCGAATCGGGTCATAAGCTGCTGCTGGACGTTGAAGCCGAACAGGCGATCCGCCTCATCCAGGAACAGATCGACCAACGGCTAACGGATCGTGCTCACGTCTGATGCTCCTCCCCTCCGGTGCCCCCGCTTTTTTCAGGAACCTTCTTAGCGAGGGGTGGGCTGCCAAGCTGCTGCTAGGGAAAGACGACTGTTTTATTCTGATAGACCAACACCCGATCTTCCAGATGCCAGCCGACGGCGCGGGCCAGCACGGTTCGCTCGATCTGCCGTCCGATCTGTTTGAGCGCCTCCACATCATAGCGATGGGTGACTCGCTGTACATCCTGTTCGATAATCGGTCCGGCATCCAGCTCTTCCGTCACGTAGTGGGCGGTCGCTCCAATCAGTTTGACGCCTCTGCGATAGGCCTGTTCATACGGTTTGGCCCCGACAAAAGCGGGCAGGAACGAATGATGGATGTTGATGATGCCGTTGGGATGATCCTCCAGAAAACGAGGCGAGAGGATCTGCATGTAGCGAGCCAGCACGATCAGGTCTACTTTTCCCTGCAGCAGTTCCAACTGCTGCCGCTCCGCTTCCTGTTTGGTGTCCTTGGTAACCGGTATATGATGATACGGGATGCCAAACGACTCCACCAACTGCTGCATATCGGGGTGGTTGCTGACCACCATTTCGATATCGGCGTGCAGCATGCCCGATTTCCACTGCCAAAGCAGTTCCAACAAGCAGTGGTCTTCTTTTGAGACAAAGATGGCAATCCGCTTCCGTTTTTTCGCTTCCACGATCGACCATTCCATCTGGAAGGTGTCAGCAATCTGCCGGAAATCCGCTTTCAACTCCTCGCAGCGCCACTCCAGCTCAGGCAGATCAAACTCGATCCGCATGAAAAAGCGCCCTCCCTCCGGGTCGCTCGAATACTGATCCGATTCCGCGATATTGGCACCGTGAGAAAACAAAAACTGCGAGACAGCGGAGACGATCCCAGGCCGATCCGGGCAGGTGATCAACATCCGGCCTCTATCTTTGTTTTTGGCCTGATAGGCCAGCCAATCGCGTTCTGACAAACGGTACATCATCTCTCTCCTCCATACACTTGTTGCTTAAACTTTCACCAGTATAGCATGTACGGGCGGGCTGTCCAGTTCCTTCCTCCTAGTATGTACATCTAAAAGAAAACGTCTTCGCCGGATGGACGAAAAACCGACCCCCTTACATGGAGTCGGCTCTTATCACAACCTGGAAAACAACGGTTGCAGCGTAGGATACAACTGTAAAAATGTCTGGTAGCGCTGTTGATAGATCGTACGATGTTCTGGGTTGGGACTGTAGACTGCCACTCGCTGTCTGTTCAAATAGGTTTCGCTGAAGTGGGTATAGCTGTCTGCCCAGCCGAGCCGGACGAAGGCCGCCGCTGCAGAACCGAGAGAGGGCAGGAATTCTGCCTGCTCCGGTACGACGACACGGGCGTCACAGACATCGGCCAACAGTTGATTCCATACTGCACTGCGACTGCCGCCGCCGATCAGGGTCATCTGTTCTACGCTTCTCCCATCGGCAAGCAAGTCTCGAACCTGGCGGATGGACATGGCCACTCCCTCCAGGACGGCACGAGCCATCTGTCCCCGTGTCGTCGTTGGCCGCACCCCGAGGTAGCAGCCGCTGGCATCGAGATCCTGCACCGGACAGCGCTCCCCGTGCAGATAGGGCAAAAAGTACACATCCTGAGCACTTGGACCGCTTTCTTTCATCAGTCGTTCCAACTGCCCAAAGGCATTGGCTTGATCCGACTGCACCTCATCCGCAAAAACCCGGGCTGCCCAGCCGTGTGCATTTCCTGCATTGGACAAGGGAGCAACGGCGAAGACCAGCTTTTCAGGAAGATGAGCCAAATGAAAGATCCCGTTTCCCTGTTCCGCTACTGTTTCCGACGGCATCGCCACCCAGCCGGTTGTTCCCAGATAGACGTACATGCTGCCAACCTCGGTAACGCCTGCACCAACCGTGGTTGCCCCTGCGTCACCTACTCCGCAGAGTACTGGTGTTCCAGCGATGAATCCGGTGGCAGCGGCGGCTTCATCCGTTACCTGCCCGGCGATCTCGTCGGCAGCCAGCAGCTGTGGCAGTAGATCACACCTTACTCCACACTCCTCCACCATCCCGGTCAACCATTCCCGCCTGCTGATGTCCATCATGCCGGTGGTTGCGGCTGAAGTCGGGTCGGTTACACAGGCACCGGTCAGCTTGCGGATAACGTAATCTTTGGAACTGATTAGCACCACCTGTGTGCGGGCGTATTGTTCCGGTTCCGACTCCTTTAACCAAAGCAACTTTGGCAGCGGCATCAACCCGTCCAGATGGTTGCCGGTCCAGCGGCGAATCTGCTCTTCCGGGAACCTCTCTTTGATGTTGTCGGCCTGCTTTGCCGCACGCCCGTCCGAATAGAGAATGGCCGGACGAACTGGCTGACCTTCGTGGTCGATAGGGATGCAGTCCTGCATCTGTCCGCTGAAGGAGAGCATCGCCACCGAGTCGGGGGAGTACCCATTTTCCCACCAGGTACGGCAGATGGATACAACGGACTGCCACCATTGCTCCGGGGATTGTTCGACCTCACCCGCATCTCCGTAATGGGTATCGATTGGTACGGTCACTTCTCCCTGGATCGAACCGTCTTTGGCAACCAGGACTCCTTTGGCCGCCGTTGTGCCAATATCAAATGACGCCACGTATGGCAAATCGCTCACCTCATTTCGACAATAGCTTCCCGGGTCGACGGGCAGCAATTTTCATATCAGCAATCAGCTGATAGAGAGAGTCCATCTCCCCACGCTCTACTTTCGCGACGTAAGCAGAGCCTACCACCGCACCATCATAGCCGCCGGAGGTTACTTCTCGTACCCGCTCAGCCGAGCGAATGCCAAATCCAGCCACGACCATGGCTTCCGACAGGGAACGTACACGAGTATACAGCTGGTTCAGATCGTTGGACTGACTCAAGAAGTCGCCTGTGGTGCCCGTATAAAGCTGAGCGTAGAGGACCGTCGCGCCACTCACCGTCTCTCTCAGTTCATCTTGATCCATCTGTGAGTGAACCAGACGGACGACATCGACGCCTTGCGAACCAACCTCCCGCTCTACTTCGGTCAACACGTTCCGTGGTGCGTCAGGCAAAACCAATCCGTCGATTACCTGCTTGTCTGCCAGTTCCCGGTACAGTCCACTATCGACGATGTCCTGGCTATAGCCCATCAGCCACATCGGAACATCGACACGCTCGCGCAGTTGGGTGCAGTAGCGGATGGTCAGATCCCTGGTATCGGGCGAGAGCTGCTGGACTCGCTGGTGTCCGCGTCGGATGATGTTTCCTTCCAGAAACGGGTTTGGACTGGGTACGCCGATCTCCAATACGTCCACTCCGGCGGCCACCGCCTCGGCAGCGATGTTGATCGCTTGCGGCAGATCAGGGTCTGCCGCGATAAAGTATCCGACAATCATTGCCTCATTGCGATTCCTTGCCATCTCGTAGGTATTCATCATGCGGTTGCTGTGGAATCGGGAACTCACCGCGCATCACGTCCCAGCTTTTGGACGATCACAGCTGCAATCACGATCATACCCGTGATCACATCTTGCATAAATGTCGGTACTTCCATGATCGTCAATCCATTGGCCAATATCCCGATAATTGCTGCACCGACGAAGGTACCCCAGATGTTGGGCACGCCTTCTTTTCCTACGGTTATGCCGAGAAACACGGCGGCATAGGCCGACAGGAACAATCCGTTTCCACCTGTTGGATGGGCTGATCCCAAGCGGGACGCCATCAGGATGCCGGTAAGCGCAGCCAGGGCGGCACAGAGCGCAAAGGCAGCGTTTTTGTTAAAACGGACATTGAGACCGGCTACCCGTGAGGCCATCTCGTTTCCGCCAATCGCGTACAAGCGACGTCCCAATCCGGTATGGGCCATGACAAACCAGAACAACAGCACAATGAGAATCATAATGATCGATAACAGCGGAACACCGAGCCAACTGGTTTGCCCCAGGTAGCGAAACGAATCCGGAATGTTCTCAAAAATCGTCGTACCGCCGGTAAACCAGAACGTAAATCCACCCAGGATGGTACCCATCGCCAATGTGGTGATAAAGGAAAGCACACGGAATCGAGTGATGATCCAGCCGTTTACATATCCAATCACCAAGCAGATCAGCAGCGGAGCAACTATGCTGATCAGAATCGGCATTTGATCGGCAGCCATCTTGGCGGCAATCACCCCTGCCAAGCTGGCCATTGCTCCGATGGAGAGATCAAACTCGCTGACCGACATAACCAGCGTCGCACCGATCGAGATGATCACCAAAAAGGAGATCTGTCGGCTGATGTTGATCATGTTGTCCCAAGTGGCAAATGTGTCCGGATTCAGCACGCTGAAGCCGATGATGATCAGAATCCCTGCCAAGACGGTTCCATAGGAACGCAGGAATTCAGCGAGCGAGAATGAACGCTGCAAGTTAGTTTGATTCATGAGATGTGGCACCTTCCTTCCTCTGGCGATAACAAAGTTGCAAGACATCTTCTGCCTTCAATCCTTCCACCGGCAGCTCAGCGATCGTCTCTCCATCATGCATCACGACCAAACGGCCCGCCACCTCCAGCACTTCCGGCAAATCGGATGAGACGAACAAGACGCCATTTCCTTGCTCCGTCTGCTCCCGCAGCAGGCGATGAATCTCATTACGCGTCATGATGTCGACCGCTTGCGTCGGTTCATCGCACAAAAAGAGACACGGATTGGACATCAACGCTTTGGCAAACACCACTTTTTGCTGGTTCCCCCCGCTCAGCTGACCAACGCGCTGTTCAGAACCGGTCGCTTTCACGTTTAGCGCACTCATCTTTTCTTTTACGTCAGCATGTTCCGCCTTCCCCTCGATCACACCACCGTTGGTATAGCGAGAGAGGATTGGCAACGTCATGTTTTCCCGGATGGTCAAGCTCATCACCAAGCCGCTGCCCCGCCGATCTTCGGGGATCAGGACTACGCCTCGTTGCAGGGAATCGGCTGGACTGGGGGTATCGACCTGCTGTTCACTTACGGCAACCTTTCCCCGACTGAGCGGGCGCAAGCCGTAAATCGCCTCCAGCAGTTCCGTCCTGCCCGCCCCGGCTAACCCAAACACGCCGACAATTTCTCGCTGGCGAACGGATAGCGAGGCGTTCTTCACTTTCCCGTCGGCTGTCGCCAGGTCCTTCACTTCCAGTACGATCGGCTCTTGTGAGGCATCGTATCTTTGAATGGGTGCGGCGAAAGTAATCCCGCTCTCTTCTGTCATCAGTTGAATCAACCGCTCACGATTCGCCTCTTCACGTGTCAAGATTCCGGATTTTTTGCCATTTTTCAAGACAGTGATCCGGTCAGAGAGACGAAACACCTCATCGAGGCGGTGGGATACGTAAATGATCGCTGTCCCTTGCGACTTCAAGCGGCCGATCAGCTCAAACAGAATCTCTGCCTCTTGGTCAGTCAAGGAAGCGGTCGGTTCATCGAGAAACAGCAGCTTGCATTCCAACAGCATCGCCCGCAGGATTTCCAACAGCGTACGCTGGGGTGGCGACATCTCCGAAGCAGGCAGATGGAGCGGAATGTCGATTCCCAACTCTTTTTTCAATTGCTCAGCACGGAGCTTCATCTCGTTCCAGCGGATGCCTGGCCACCACTTGCCGCGCGGGTATGGCAAGCCGACAAACAAGTTTTCCATCCCGGAAAACGACGGTACGAGGTGGCGCTCCTGGTGGATCACGTTGATGCCCAACCGTCGGGCCTCACTCGGATTGCCGATCTGGACTTCCCGTCCCCCCCAGTAGATGTGCCCTGCCGTCGGCTGGTACACGCCCGTGATCAACTTGATGAAGGTAGACTTTCCCGCCCCATTCTCTCCTACCAAGGCATGTACTTCTCCTGCTTCGATCTCGATGGACACATCTTTCAGCGCGTAATGTTGTCCAAATACCTTGTCTAGTTGTTCTACACTCAATAGAGGCATGAGCGACTTCCCCCCTGCTTAGAGAAAAACGGGGGGTTTTGCACAAATCCCCCGTTTTTATCGGAATCGTGATGACTATTGGATATCGGCCGCATTCTCTTTGGTTACCAATGTCGCGGGGGCATACAGTTCTGTGCCCTCAACCGATTTGCCGTCAAACACCAGTTGCATCTGCTCAGCTACGATTTCCGCCATCCCGACGAAGTTTTGCTTGACGGTAGCCTTCAGTGCGGAATCTTCTTTGATCATTTCAATCGCCTGGCTTGTCCCGTCAATACCGGTCACGACGATGTTGCTGCGACCTGCTGCCTTGATCGCCTGAGCTGCGCCAATCGCCGGCTCATCCCAGCCTGCCCATACAGCGGTAATCGATCCTTCCGCCTGATTGGCCAACAGGAGGCTCTCCATCTGTTTGCGGGCATTTTCGATCGGTCCAGGTACTTGTACCTGCTGTTCCGTAATGACCTCGATCTCCGGATGTTCTTTCAGCATCGCATCCAGCTGTTCGGTCCGCTTCAGTACGCCTGGGTGCGGACGGTGGGTCAGTACGATCAGTTTTCCTTTGCTGCCGATGGCATCAAACAGATACTGGGTAATCATTTTGGACATTTCCTGGTTGTCGCTGGTCGCATTCATCGTCATTCCATCGATGTAACCGGCATCACAACCAAACACAGGGATTCCTTTTTCTTTGGCCTGCGCGATTTGACTCTTTACCTGGTTGGGATCGGTACTCACCAGCACAATGGCATCAACGTTGGTTGAAATCACGTCTTCCATCCGACTGGCCAGCTGTCCAAAGTCTCCTTTGGTATCGACAACATTGGCTTTCCAACCGCGGTCAGCCGCCTGACGAGTCAGTTCTGCCACCATCTCGTTGGTCGTTACCGACGACAAGTACGGTGTGAGAATCGCTACCTTTTTCTGATCCGGTGTGTCAGCGTTTTCAGAACTTCCAGAACTGTCTCCGCCTCCGCCGCATGCCGTCAAGCCTGCGGCCAGACACAGCGACATGAATAAAAAGATGAGTTTTTTCATGAAGTCTCCCTCCTATTTCTACCTTTGTTCTTCATCGAGACCACAGCCCGGCCTTACGATTCGACCGGGTGTGTGCGGTTCCACTCAAGTATTGCTTTCGCCGTCCTGTAATCTGTCACCAGAACGTCAATCCACTTGCCGCGAAGCGTTGCGGTGATGGCCGCCACCTTGTCTTCGCCACTTGCGATGCCGATGACTTGCGCTTGCCTGCGCAGTTCGGGCAGTGTCACCCCGATCATGCGAGCCGATACCGGCAGTTCGAGGATCTCGCCACGGTCGTTGAGGAAAGAAGCGCAGAGGTTAGCCACTGCTCCGCTCTCCTCAATGGAGCGCAGTTCTTCGGCTTTGAGATACCCGGATTTGACGATCGTCGCCTGTTCGGACAGCTGCCCGATCCCCAGCAAAGCGACTGTAGATTGACGGGCCAGGCCCAGCACTTCCTGTATTTCCGGTTCGTTCAGCAGCGCATCCCGTGTCTCTTTTGATGAGACGACAGCAGGAGCATTCAACTGCCAGTATTTGCTTTTAAACGTTTCACCCAAGACGCGAGCATTTGTATTGGCATGCCAATCGGCCCGCTCGATTCCCCAACCGCCGACCAGTGGGACGAACTGCAGTCCCTTCCGCGGGAAATACTCCGCTTCTCTGCCAAGTGAAGCAGTCGCCCGGCCAGCCATCACTCCTACGATATCGCGGTCCTTCAGTGTCGTCTCCAGCAGGGCGGCACCAGCAAGCGCCAGCTGCCGTTCAATCAGCTTCGGATCGTTATCCGAGATGTTGTGGACAATCACATCGTGAATGCCGAATGTTTCGGCAATCGCCCGCTCCAACTGCTGCTCTTCCTCATACGGGTTCTTGATCGTGATCGTAACGATTCCTTCCGATCTCGCCTCACTCAGCATCCTGCTGACATTTGGCCGTGAGATCCGCAGGCGCTCCGCGATCTCCTGCTGGTTCAATCCATCTACGTAATACAGTTTGCTCACTTTCACCAGCAGTCGTTTTCGCTCCTCGACGAGATTACCCACCAAGACACCTCCTCCCCCTTCTGCACGTTTGTTCACATAGTTGACGTTTGTTCAAATGTACAAGATTTATCTCTGGCTGTCAACTGTTGTGAAGGCAGAATTGATTTCCTTATCTTTATCGGATCTACCAAGATGGATTTGCATGAAAAGGTTTTACCGCTTATTTACTTCAGCTTTACTGATCGGGACGATTATCTCTCCGAGTGTTCTCGCTTCCACTGATACAATCGTATCGAATGAAGAAGTCAAGCCAATGGGACCTGATGATCCATATTACAACATGCACTGGACCTGGCCTACAACGGATGACACGATAACGGACGATTATGGCGATGTCGGTTGGCGTTGGCACAAAGGAATAGACATTGGAGTCTATAAGAAACCAGTATATTCAACGGCATCAGGTGAGGTTATTCAAAGTGGGCATTTCTCTGATGGAGTAACGTATGCTATCACCATCAAGCACAACGATAAAGATCCCGATACTGGAAAAAACTTAATCACGAGATACCTACATTTAGAACCCGGAACACTTAAGTTCACAAGAAATGAAGAAGTAAACAAGGGTACTACAATTGCAACGTCTGGAACAAGTGGAGCCAGTGGTTATCATCTACACTTTGATGTGAATGCCAAAGGAATGACATATCCTGGTGGAACCATGACAAACTTCAAAAAGCAATTCAAATTATCCGACAAAGAGATAAAATCAATCTTGGAAACTTCACTCTCCAAGGAAAAAAAGCAGGCGATATTAGAAACACCTACTCAAAGATAACTTTTGTAACACACTCCCATAACGTATTATGGGAGTGTGCTTTTATGATTGTTTACCGCAGAAGCATCACAGGTAAACTTACCATTCAGGGAGGTTTGGAGCATGCACAGAAAGGCTAGTCTATCGATTATCCTGATTGTAGGGATCTCCGCTATTTTGGTAATTTATTATCTCACTACAATATTTGACCAACCACTTCTTTCCCAAGGAAAAGAAGCAATCCGTGATGAAGAAGTTTTAAAAAAAGTCGCTGGAATCCAAAATAACGTGAAAATGGGCTTATCTGAGGAAGAAGTAATTGACTTGTTTGGAGACGACTATGTTCTAGTGGATCATAATGGCGATCTTGAGACCGGGCTTGATCAGTACTGGAAGTACCGCTTCTATAAGGATGAGAACTATCATCCCTCTGTCCCCGACCACGTCATTGATGAAGATGGACTCCGCAGTGGAATGATTGGGGTTGAGTTGTTGATTGGCTGGAAAGATAAACATGTGTCCTTGTACACGATCGCCTACACACAGGAACCCTATCAAGATCTTTACTTTTTTGTGAATGACAAAGGGATGATCCGTGAAGAAGTGATGAAACCCGATGGAACCACCCAAATCATTAAACCGGGCAACACAGACCAATAGGATAGAGGAAAAGAGCTGCTCTCCTGTGTGCTCCCCTTTGTCTGCAGTCTGTGTTAGATTTGCCCGATGAAAAAACTGCCCTCCCGATTGGAAAGGCAGTTGATCGCTACTCATACAGATGGCAAGCAACGTGACGTCCAGGCGCTACCTCCCGCCATTTGGGCACGACCGAGCGGCAGGCGTCGGTTGCTACCGGACATCGCGTGTGAAAAGTACAGCCGCTGGGCGGGTTTTGCGGACTGGGCACATCTCCCGTCAAAACGATGCGCTCCCGGCCTGATTCGGGATCTGGTACAGGAACTGCCGACATCAGCGCCTTGGTATAGGGATGAAACGGTTCAGCAAACATCTCCTGAGTCGGAGCGAGCTCCACCAGCCGTCCCAGGTACATCACCCCCACCCGGTCGCTGATGAACTTGACGACCGACAAATCGTGGGAGATAAACATGTAGGTGAGGGAAAACTGCTCCTGCAGATCCTGCATCAGGTTTAGCACCTGAGCCTGGATCGACACGTCCAGGGCGGACACCGGTTCGTCGCAGACGATAAACCGTGGCCGCAGTGCCAGTGCCCGGGCGATCCCGATCCGCTGCCGCTGTCCGCCGGAAAACTCATGCGGATAGCGGTCGGCATGATAGGTAGAGAGTCCGACCACTTCCATCAGTTCGCGGACGTTCTCCTTGATCTCAGCATCGGAGAGGCGTTGGTGCGTACGGATCGGTTCTTCCAGGATGCGCTGGACGGTCCACCTGGGATCCAGCGAGGCATACGGGTCCTGAAAGACGATTTGCATGTTGGTGCGAAACGTTCGCAGTTCATCTGCTTTCAAGGCCCGCACATCAACACCGTCAAACAAGATCTCTCCCTCGGTTGGCTCAATCAAGCGGAGAACAGCACGTCCCGTAGTCGATTTGCCGCAGCCCGACTCACCGACGATGCCCAGTGTTTCTCCCTCGTTGATCGTCAGCGACACGCCGTCTACCGCCTTCACTGCACCCACTTGCTTGCCAAACAATCCTTTGGTGATCGGATAATGTTTTTTCAGATTGCGTATTTCCAATAATGGCTTCACGCTGTCCCCTCCTGATACAAGAGACATCGGCACTTATGCCCTGCTTCTACCTCCAGCAGCTCCGGCTGTACCTGGTCGCATGCTTCTGTCCGATACGCACATCGCGGTGCGAAACGGCACCCCGACGGCATCTGCAGTGGATTGGGCACCTGTCCGGGAATGGAGGAGAGACGCGTCTGCTGCCCGGCCAACTGCGGCAGGGAAGCGAGCAGTCCTTTGGTGTAGGGATGTTTCGGATCGCGAAACAGCGTTTTGACATCCGTCTCTTCCACTACTTGTCCCGCATACATGATCACGACCCGATCGCACATCTCGGCCACGACGCCGAGATCATGCGTGATCAACAGGATCGAGGTTCCGTGCTCCCGCTGCAATTCACGCATCAAATCGAGGATTTGCGCCTGGATGGTCACGTCGAGAGCGGTCGTCGGCTCGTCGGCAATCAACAGCTGCGGGTTGCAAGACATCGCCATCGCGATCATCACCCGCTGACGCATCCCACCAGATAGTTGGTGCGGATACTCATAGGCAATCTGCTCCGGCCGGGAGATGCCTACCTTTTTCAGCATCTCGACAGCCCGCGCCCACGCTTCCTTTTTCCCCAACTTGAGGTGGAAGCGGATCGACTCGGTGATCTGGTGACCGATTTTAAACACAGGATTGAGCGAGGTCATGGGTTCCTGAAAGATCATCGCGATCCGATTGCCGCGAATCTTGCGCACTTCGCGGTCAGACAGCGAAAGCAAGCTGTTTCCTTCAAATCGGATGTCTCCCGCCGCAATCCTGCTGACACCTTTGGGGAGGAGCTGCATCACCGAAAGAGAGGTGACGCTTTTTCCACAACCGGACTCACCAACTACACCCAGCGTCTCCCCCTTTTGCAGAACCATATCTACGCCGTCTACAGCTCGTACCGTACCTGCATGGGTCTCAAACTCTGTCCGCAAGCCGGTGATCTCCAGCAGTGGTTTCATCGCAATTCTCCTTCCTTCACTCGTGCTATTCCTCTTTGCCGAGTGTTTGCAGATGCTTCATCGAGCCGTACAAGCTCTGGATTCGGGCAAACTCTTCCTGTG
Source organism: Brevibacillus humidisoli (assembly GCF_020923435.1). Classification (NCBI taxonomy): domain Bacteria; kingdom Bacillati; phylum Bacillota; class Bacilli; order Caryophanales; family Paenibacillaceae; genus Brevibacillus; species Brevibacillus humidisoli. The sequence continues at coordinate 3,539,351 of NZ_CP087263.1, forward strand.
AGTAGAACGCGCACTTTTGGCGACCGTACTGTTTGGCTGTCTCTACTGCAAAACGGGCAGCCAGCGCAATGTCCACCTCGTGGCTGGCACCTGTAGCGCAGCCAGGCACAGCCGTCTCTGCCGTAATCGCTACACCAACCACTGGGGCAGAAGTAGCCACAGCCGGCTGCAGGATGCTGTTGATATGATACAATCCGTTTCCGTAAGGTGTAATATCCTGGGTGGTGACGGCAAAGGTAACAGCGGGACGTCCGGATACGGTCTGCAGGATGTCAACCAGGTCATCGCTGATGCGCAATACATAGCCCTCTTTCACCGTTGGAGAAATGGCAACACCCTTGTGATTGATTACGCGATTTCCCTTGGTCGTATCGATGGAGAGAATGGCCTCCATTTCCGGCGATACCTCGTACTCGTTCATCGTCAAAATGTCAACAGGCGAACCCATAAACGGCACCGGATCGTGCGGTTGTGTCGGCGCGTCCGGGCAAATATGGGTAGAGATAATCACATCCCCATCGAGAACGTCACCCTTGCTCTGCATATCAAGCAGTTTGGCTGCAGCCGCAATCGCAGCCGCTGCCCCGTCACCGTCGGAAACAAAACCAATCTGCTCGGGACGGGCACCGATTCCGCCCAAACGGCCAATAATGCCCAGTGTAGGGCTATTTCCACCACTCAATCGCCCCGTTTTTCCCGGAATGGTGATCTGAACGAAGTCAGTCGATCCCTCAGCTCCGCTGACCGTTTCCACTTGAATCGTCGCTTTGCCGAGCCCGTCCAAATAGGCTTTTATCTGCTGACCAGATACACTGGCACTGTCCATTAGCTCCAATACTTCGATAACTTGTTTTAACATGGTGATTCCCCTCCTAGTGTTTTGCGCATCCAGTACGAATGTTTCGCCGCCAGCTCAGCTAACAGCAGACAGGCATGAGCACTGTCAATGATCGGAATGGAATGGGCTCGCTTCCTCCCCGATGCTTCAGGCCGGGGCGGACGATCTCCATCCACTGCGATTGCCTCTGCGTGCTGATAGGCGAAGGTGAACAGATCCGTTTCACCGATCTGCTCGCGGACGACAGCAATGCGTGATCCGTATACCTGTCCGACAATCAAGGGGGCGGTTGAAGCACAAATCACAGGTTGATGGACAAGTTCCCGAACCAGTTCAACCGCTTCCTCCACTCCCGGTCCGAGGATCAACGCATCCGTCTCCTCGCCCAACTCCTTGACCACACGAAGCAGTTCCGGCAAATCATGTGACTCTCTGCTCCCCTGTATCTCGCTCCACTTGACGGTACGACTGACGATGATCGTATCCCGCCCGTCGGAGAGCTGCCAAACAGACGGAGACTCCTGCTGTCCGGACCCTTCCAGCATCTCTGCATCCTCGCTGCAGACCCAACCAATCCGCCATGGGACGGCTTCTGGTGGCATCATGTTTTACCGTGAGCCCCCGTCTGCTGTCCCCAAATACTTGAGCGCAGTCAAGGCATAGACTTTGGCCGATTGGATCACCTGGTCAATAGGAGCCCGCTCGTTGAAGGAGTGGATGCCGGAGAGCTCTGCAGGGCCGTACTGCAGCACAGGGATGTCGTGTTTGCGGAAGTGGCGCGCATCACTGGAGGCCCATTGCAGGACGCCGTATGCTTCTTTGCCGCTCACCTCGCTGATGCTCTCTACCAACAGGCGAACCACATCTTCCGTCGGAGGCGTCCAGTTGGCGTTGCCATGGAAGCCGAACGGTCTCAGCTCTACGTCGATGCCAACCTCCAGCAGCAGCCGTTTGGCCTCTCTCAGCACATCCCGATGGTCAATCCCAAACGGTACCCTCGTATCCACCTGAATCGTACAGCGGTCGGCTACCACATTGGCCTTGGTTCCGCCATGGATCGTGCCTATGTTTACCGTCACATGGTCAAACGCTGCGCCGAAGTCTGTACGCTCCCGTTCCTTTACGTACTTTTTGGATATTTCGATGATCTCCTGAACTTCCTCCGGAATCTGCGGCTTCATCTCCCACAGCTTCTGCAGGGCTTCGATCGCTTTGGCCGCTTTCACAATGGCACTTTCACCGACCATTGGGGAGAGACTGCCGTGCCCTGGCGTTCCCTCAATCGTAAACTCGAACCAGCAGCTTCCCTTTTGGCCGATCGTCGGATTTTGCGGGTGGGACGGTTCCGCAATGACTGCGGCTGTCCCGGTGATCAGCCCGCGGTCAAGTACCCAGGGAACGCCCAGATCCCCACCTGTCTCTTCATCCGGAACGATAAACAAGGAAAGATTGCCGGCCAACGGCACGCCCATCCGAGACAGCAGCGCGGTGACAAAGATCAGTCCTGCCAATCCGCACTTCATGTCACTCGCTCCGCGCCCGTGAATGTAGCCGTCTTTTACCAACCCGCTGAACGGCGGAACCTCCCAGCGGTTCAAATCGCCGGCCGGCACCACGTCCGTGTGTCCACAGAACAGCAGGTGTTTGTCTGACGAAGAGCCTATCGTCGAGAGCAGGTTCCACATCTGCTCCCCCGACTCATGGATCTCGGTCTCAATCCCCGCTTCTTTCAAGTAGTCGATAATAAAGCGGCTGATCGGACGAGAATCCCCTGGCGGATTTTCACTGGGAAACTGAATCAACTTGGAACAGAGTGAGATCAGTTCCTCCTGGCGTTTGTCGATCTCTTCGACGATCAAACGGTGCCAATCTGTCATCCTTACCACCTCAACAATGGGTAATGTTTGCACCAAAATGGGTAATGTTTGCACCATGTCTGCACATGGGCAGCGCTGTTTTGGCGCTAAATAAAATCAGGCCCCCCGAGGGATGGGCCGCCCGGCCATCGCTGGTGCCGGGCACGACCCAAAAACTGGGGGCTGACAGATTATTCTCCTTTGGACAGCGGGTAGAAACGGATCACTTCATCTGGGTAGTAGATGTAGCCTTTGACGTCTTTGTTCATCCCGACAATCCGGTTGTATTCGTACAGGTAAGCCCAAGGCGCTTCCGATGTGATGATTTCCTGTGCCTGTTTGTACAATTCTTCGCGCTTCGCCTGATCCGGCTCATTGTTGGCCTGCTCCCACAGTTCATCCACTTTCGCGTTCACGTAGTTGCCGTAGTTGGAAGAACCTTTTCCATAGAGCAGGAAGCCGAGATGGTAGCCAGGATCATTGACGAACGAGGTCCACTTGGTGATGTAAGAAGTCAGCTTGCGCTCTTTTTGCATCTGCAGGAATTGGGCGCGAGCCACTTTTTCGATGTTCATCTCGACCCCGATCTTGGCCAGTTCCGCCTGGATCAGCACGGCGTCATCTTCCCAGTCCTGGAACCCGGAGCCCAGCGTAAAGTCAAAGCTGAATCCGTCTCCATAGCCTGCTTCCTCCAGCAGCTGCTTCGCCTTTTCCAAATCGTGCTTGTAGACAAATCCGGCATCTGTGTGGCCCGGCGTATTGCTTGGCACCGCGCTTTTCAGTTGCTTCGCCTGGTCGTACATCACGTCGTGAATCAGCTTGTCATACGGAATGGCGTACGCAATCGCCTGACGTACCTTGACGTTGTCAAACGGCTTCACCTGCGTGTTCATCGCCAGGAAGAGAATCCGGTTACTCGCATCGGAGCGGACGGTCAGATCGGCGTTCTGTTTGAGCTGTTCTACGTCTTTCGGCGGGATCTCAATCGCCAGGTCGACGTCACCCTTGTCCAGCAGCATCACGCGGTTAGACGCTTCTTTGGTGAACTTCATCGTCACTTTGTCCACCTTTGGCGCACCTTGCCAGTAGTCTTTGTTGGCCACAAAGATAGCTTCTGAAGCAGGGTCCCACTTCTCCAGTTTGAACGGACCAGAACCGGCCGCGTTGTTTTTCAGGTAGTCGTCCCCTTTCTCTTTCACCACAGCCGGGTCGACAACCGAGAAGGTGTACATCGCGATGATTTGCAAAAACATGTGATTGGGACGCTGCAGCTTGATCTCGACGGTTTTATCGTCAAGCACCGTCACTTTGTCAATCGCTGCCATGCCGTAGAGGAAGCTTCCGGAGTTGGAATTTTTCACTCGATCAAATGAATAGGCAACAGCTTCCGCATTGACCGGATTGCCGCTGTGGAACTTCACGTCGTCGCGCAGCGTAAAGGTGTAGGTCGTGTTGTCCTCAGACACTTTCCACTCCGCGGCCAGCATCGGCTTGATCTCGTCTGTCTTGGCGATTTCCGCCCCGTCTACGGTTTTCACACCGTAGGTGACCAACTGGTCGTAGGTGGCAAGCACCAGCGTATCAGAGGTGAGGTCATTCGCCTCAGCGGGGTCCATCGTCTGCCCGCCCTCAGAGTAGGCAATGGTGATATTCTTGCTCTGAGCTTCCGCCTGCTGATCTCCTTGCTTCTCCCCTTCAGCAGGCTGTTGGTTGGCATTCTCGGCACAGCCGGCGACGGCAAACGCCATCGACACCGCGGCCAACAGGGCAAGCCATTTTTGCTTTTTCATCTTGTTTTTTCCCCCTTTTTGCTTCGTGGTGTTGAGTGGTATCATCATTTACTTGAGCGCAGACGCGGGTCCAGTACGTCCCGCAGGCCGTCACCCAGTAAGTTGAACCCAAGGATGGAAGTGGCAATGGCCAAACCGGGGAAGGTGACAATCCACCATTGGCCGGAAATAATGTATTCACGACCTTCGGATATCATCGCACCCCACTCGGCAATCGGCGGCTTTACCCCTAGACCGAGGAAACTGAGGCTAGCGGCGGTGAGAATAGCAAAGCCCATCCCCAGCGTAGCCCGAACCAACAGCGGGGCAAGCGCATTGGGGAAGATGTGACGGTACAGGATCACCGTATCCTTCACCCCGATCGCGCGGCATGCCTCGACGAACTCCTTCTCCCGCAGCGAGACCGTCTGCCCGTACATTAAGCGGGCAAACTCGGGAATCCCGACGATGCCGACGGCAATCATCGCACTAAGCAGACCGGGTCCCATCGAAGCTGCAATCGCCATCGCCAACACCAGAGAAGGGAAAGCCAGTAATGTATCCATCACCCGCATGATCACGTTGCCGGTAACTCCGCCGTAGTACGCCGCTATACCGCCAAGCGGCACGCCCAGACAAAACGAGATGCCAACGGCAATCAAACCGGTCCAGATCGAGATCTGCGCCCCGTACAAGACGCGACTGTATATATCACGGCCGAAGTTGTCTGTGCCAAACCAGTGTTCGGCGCTGGGCGCCTGCAGCTTAACCGCCGTATCCGGTTCATTGGGCGGGTACGGTGTGATCAGCGGAGCCAGCAGAGCGGCTATCGTCCACAGCACGATAAAGAGCAGACCCACTGTCGCCAACCGATTTTTAAGCAGCAGACGGATCGTGCTCTGCGGCTTGACTGCCTGCTCCGTTTCCGCCGCTGTCGTCGTTGCTTGTGAAGCACTCGTCATCCAGCGCTCCTCCTTTCTCTGACCGTCTATTCATAGCGGATTCTCGGGTCGATCAATCCGTAAATCAAATCAACCGACAAGTTGATCAGACTGTACAAGACTGCACTGAGCAGCGTGAAAGCCTGGATCGGAGCATAATCAGTCGCCAGAATGGAATCCGTGATGTAGCCTCCGATACCGGGCCAACTAAAGATCGTTTCTGTGATCACCGCTCCCCCGAGCAGGAAGCCAAACTGCAGACCGAGAATCGTCAGCGTCGGGATCAGCGCGTTGATCAAACCATGCTTGTAGATTACAGTTCTCTCGAGCAGACCCTTGGCCCGCGCCGTGCGGATATAGTCCTGACCGATCACTTCCAGCATGCTGGAACGGGTCATCCGGGCCACGATCGCCATCGTTCCCGTGCTCAGACAGATGGCTGGCAGCAGGATATGTGCAAGCGACTCTTTTAAGGCAACCATGTCACCTGTGAGCAGACTGTCGACGATGTACAGACCGGTAATGTCCGTCGGCGGGTTAATGTCGCCGCTGATCCGTCCCATCGGTGCCGGTGCCCAGCCCAGATTGGAGTAAAAAATGTAGATCAGGATCAAGCCCAGCCAAAAGATCGGCACACAAGCGCCAATCATCGAGAAGACGCGGGAGATGTGGTCGATGACCGATTCCTTGCGGGTAGCAGCAACCACACCTACCGGAATCGCCACCAGGATGGCAATCAGGATACTGACCAGCGTCAGCTCAAGCGTAGCCGGGAAACGGGTCGCGAAGTCCTCCAGCACGGTGTGTCCGGTGTGCCAGGCAAATCCCAAATCCCCCTGCAGCAGTTGGCCGACATAGTGGAAAAACTGAACATAGAGCGGATCGTTCAATCCCATCTCTTCGCGGATTTTTTCCACTACATCCGGCGGAGCCTGTTCACCGGCCAGCATGATTGCCGGATCACCGGGCAGCACGCGAGAGAGGATAAATGTGATGATCACAATTCCCATCAGTCCCGGAATCATCAGCAGCAATCGCCGAAGGATGTAGACAAACAAGCGATCAACCCCTCTTTTTTCTAAAAAACTGAAATTAACGAACTGTTCTTACAGTTGTGCTTAATTGTACATGCTGGTTCCATTCCGCCACCACGTCCTGCCTCAATAAAAAAAAAGCGGAAGACTTGTGCTTTGCGCACAAATGCGCATCACACATTTTCCTCCCCTTTCACATAGTGGCAAGTCAGGCAAACTTGGCAGATAAATCGTTCGCGCGGGTCGTTGAGATCGAGCCCGGCTATCTCCTTCATCCTCTCCAAGCGGTATTTGACGGAGTTTCGGTGAATGTATAGACGATTTGCGGTCTCGATCAGGCTTCCCCCTGACTCCAGATAGAAAAAAAGCGTTTTCAGCAGGTCAGATCCGTTCTCTTTGTCATACGAGTACAACTTGCCCAGTTTTTTGGTGAAGAGATCGGCAAATCCCGGGTGATCAGCAAATTCCGCCAGCAGTTGGAACAGTTCCACTTCCGCATAAGCCGTAACACCTGCTTCGCTGCCCAACTTGGTCCCGATCGACAGCGCCTTTCGCGCTTCCGTATAACTGTAGTGAACGTTCCAAAGCGGGTACTCTCTGCCAACTCCGATGCGCAGCGCACCCATCCCTGAGCGATGGCCAACCCAGGCTTCTAGTGCCGCTCGCCAGCTCCCCTCCTGCCGGCCATTCGTCTCCTGGATCGGCAGCAGCAGCAGGGCACGGTTCCCTCTAGTCTCCGCGTGCAGGCGGATCGAGCGACGCTGCGCTTCCTGCTCCAGCAACTGCTGCAAGCTAGCCCAAAACGAAGGGGGCTCTGTCGTCACCGCTTGATCGTTCTCCACTACCGCCACGATCCAGCGATACTCGGGGTGTAGCCCCAACTGCCGTCCTCGCCGCTCCACTTCGTGCCTCTGTGGCGGCAGATGGGACAGCAGCTCATCCACGAAGTTGCCGCGCAGCCGACTCTCCGTGTCCTCGGCCGTCTTGCGCCGCATCAATTCCAGCGCCACCACCAGACGGGCTTGCTCCACACAGACCTGCTCCATCTCATCGAGGCGTTCTTTGTCCACCTGCAGCTTGCCGACCACCTGCTTGTCCACCGTAATGTCCCAAGAGAGCAGGCGATTTCCGCGTCCTTCCATCTGCTGCGGCGACGAGACCAGCACCTGGCCATAGATGTCCACCACACGTACCGGTGCTTTGACCAGATCAGCGACCAGATCGGCTACTGCCTGTAAGCCGCTGTTTTCCAGCACCATGTTGGTCAACGTCTTGTGGACTTCTTCGGAGCGGCGCAGCAGATACGCCTGACGATCCAGCACCTGTTCCATAACGGCATGAGTGATATCGATATAGGGAATCCCCGTCGGGATCTCGATGATCGGCAAACTGTAGCGTTCGCTCATCAAGATCATCTCTTCCGGGAGGTCGTGCAAAAACCGTTCCGGCTTGATCGCCAGCGCGGCAGCCCCTGCTTCCGCCAGGTGCTGGACCAGTTCCGGCAGCCGGGAGGGATCGTGGCGAATCGAGTACGCCGTAGTCAGCAGCAGTTCTCCCTCTCTCAACCATCCCTCCACTTCCGGCACTTCCATGATGTCAATGTTGCGGACGATCCGGTCCAACCCTGCCGCTCCGCTGATCACCTTTGCCTCTTTCAGGAGTGGAATGCGCATCAATTCTCTCACTGTTACACCAGCTTTATCCATTCCAATCACCCTTTATCGCATTAATCATCTAGTCTAGCAAAGGAGGCGACTCGTTGAAATAGTATAAAATCTTTTTATTGAATCCCTTTCATTATAATCCACTTTTTTGGTCCTCCCCTGTGTTACTCTTTTCCAATCACTACGTACCGGAAAAAGGTGAGAGAAAAAGCAAAGCCGATCGTCCTGTCACTTGGATCGATCGGCGATTTGAAAGGGCGCATTCCCGTATTCGACTGGCTGCTGTTTCTGTCATCTACTGATTGTTGATTGTATCCCACTGATTGTTGGGGCCGTGGGTGGAAGCATGGAAAAGGTGAGCTGAAGCAAACAGTCTAAGCTGCTCTCATCTGGCTGTTTGGTTTTCAGCCTATTTCGGCTTGATCGCTCGCAACTACTTGGGAAGCAGACGCTCCGATAGCCAGGATGGGATCAACAGCTGCAATCCCCAACTCCTTTGTCAGCACATCGGCCAGTCCGATCGTCACAAATCCCGTACAGCAGAGGGCGAGCGCCTGAGCCCCCCGTTCCTGAAGCCGTCGTGCCGCAGCCACCGCCTGCTGCATTCCACCCGGTTTCTGCAGATCAAGCGTCGTCCGAACACCTTCCGGCCGGTCCGCTCCGATATACGCTCCTCCTAGTATGTGTTTCACCGTTGGCGGCGCATCGGGGAGAATCGTGAGCACGCCCACCTTGTCCGCCAGAGTCAACGCGAGATGGGCTGCGGCAGACCCGGCGCTGATCACCGGTATGGACAGCGCTGCACGTACCTCTTGCAGCCCCGGATCAGCCGCACAGCTTATCCCAATGGCCCGACATCCTCGCTGCTCCAACGCTTGAGCCAAGCTGATAATCTTGGGAATCGCTGCCGCTTCTGTCTCTTGGTCATACACGCCTTCCGGCTGGTCCGGGATACATTCGCTGATGACCGGCAGATTGTAACGGGTGCGAATCAGTTCACCATGCATCGCAATCGCTTCCGGATCGGACAGCGTGATCACACGAATCATTCCTAACATGTTCAATCCCCCCTGTGCACCTGATTTCCCTCTATTATAGGTTCTCATCCCTCATCTTCGATATGTCTGCAGCAGACAAAAGCAGGCCACAGCGGTTGTACGATCGATACAGGCGAACAGAATCTGATGCAGCTAGTCTCTGACCGGTACGGAAATCGCTGCATCCCGAGAAAAGAAATACAGGTAGCACTCATCAACCGGTCGTTGGTACACGTGCTTGACAGCACGGGCATACAAGCCGACCTGCTCGCGATAACGATTGGCAAGCTGGCGGCTGACCGCCTCGCTCCACTCCCCATATATCGCATCCGTCTTGTAGTCGATCAGGATCAGTCGCCCGTCTTCTCCCTCAACCAAACAATCGATTACACCCTGCACGATCACCCGTTCATCTGCTCCAGCCTGTTCCGGGTCAATCTCACCCACAGGTATAGCCATCGTAAATGGCAGTTCGCGGTGCAGGCTGCGGGCTCCCCTCACGATCGCCCCCAGCTTGCTTTGGAAAAAGGCAGCGATCCGGGCCACATCCACCTGGGCCGCTTCCTCCGCCGTCAGATACTGCCGAGCGACCAGCTCCGCCAGTTGACCACGCAGATCAGTCTCATCCAACGAGCCGGACATGTCTACATGCTGCATAACCAAATGCATGATCGTACCGATCTCGCTGCTGGTGAAGCGGGCAGAACCGGCGCTTCTGCCATTCTCCTCTGAACTGGTCAGGAAACGGGGCCGCTGGGTAATCTGTGGCAGTCGCATCGCCTTGCGCGCTGATGGCGTCCAGAGTGCCGAATCGTCCCCCTGCTGACGCATCAGGACATGCTTGAGGTCGCTGACGCTCCACTTGGCGGCCGTCTGACTCGCCTGCCGATGCGGATACTGCCAACCCAGCCGCTCCTCAACCAACTGCTTGTAGGGGGCGATCTCCACATCGACAGGAATCGGCTCCAGCTTGAGGATGCGTTTCCAAACTTGTTCGTCCAGCTGGGCGGTCGTCGTCTGGGAGGGCAGATCACTGGCTTGATACAACTGAAACCGCCAGCGTGAATCGTCAGGGATGAGTGGTACCGAAACAGCATCCTCTGCCACCCCTGCCATCTCCCGCAGCATCAGGCCAGCAGGATGACGGATCAAGGCCCGACCGATCCAGTCGAGGTAGCAGCGGGCCTGGATCAACTCTTCATCTGCCATCCTCTCCCCCCGGAGAGCTTGTTCACACCAGCGACCTATCTGCTCACCCAGTCCCTTGGCCGAACCGACGAGCAGCAGTTTCTCGCGGGCGCGTGTGAGGGCCACATAGAGCACCCGCATCTCTTCAGCCAGCATCTCCAGCCGGAGCTGCTGTTTGATGCCATGGTGAGCAAAGGAAGGATAGCGCAAGCGCAGGGATGGATCTACTACATACGGACCGAAGCCCAAATCTTTGTGCACCAGAAACTGCTTCTGCAAGTCCTGGGTGTTAAACCGTTTGCCGAGCCCTGCGACAAACACGACCGGGAATTCCAGTCCCTTGCTTTTGTGGATGGTCATGACCCGAACGACATCTTCACTCTCCCCGATCGTACGCGCCTCACCCAGATCGCTGCCCTGCTGCTGCAGACGGTCGATAAAGCGGAGGAATCGGAACAAACCACGATGCGACCCGGCCTCGTACTGCTTGGAGCGGTCATGCAGCGCACGCAGATTGGCCTGTCGCTGTTTGCCGTTTTCCAGTGCCGAGACGTAGTCTACATAGCCGGTATCCCGGTAAATGTCCGTGATCAGTTCCGCCAACGAACGACGCCGCGCTGTCGTCCGCCAGTGCTCCAACCGGCGGAGAAAATGCTGCAATCTCCCTATCCATGCCACTTCGTCCGGCGTGGATTGGCGGGCAAATCGCTCCACTGCTTCATGAAACGGCAGGGACGGGAAGCGAACGCGGATCTCCGCCAGCCTGTTCTCCGACAGTCCGACGATCGGGGAACGGAGTACGGCCGCGAGCGGGATGTCCTGACGCGGGTTATCGATCAGACGGAGCAGCGAGAGCATCACCTCTACTTCCGTCGCCGAGAAGTACCCGTCGCTTTGTTCGGCGTAGACCGGAATCCCGGCGGCTCGGAACTCCTCCATCATCGGCTGTGCCCAACTGGAGGAAGCTCTCAACAAGATGACAATGTCACGGTAGCTGACCGGGCGCATCCCTTTTGTCTGCTTGTCGTAGACGAGCAGCGGCTCTCCTCCCTGTCCCGGCTCGATCCACCGGCGAATCTGCTGTGCGATCAAGCGCGCTTCCAGTTGCGCGGCTGACGCTTCTTCGGCCGCACTCTCCTCGCTCGCTTCCCCCTCGATGAGCTGATCGCTTTCGGTCGATTCGTGTGGCGGTGCAGCTCCCGCCACCACTTCTGTTCCGTCGACCAGAGAGCGGTCGATCAGGTGAACCTCAACATCCAACTGACCGTCGACAGCCAGCGGATAGTCTGCTCGACAGATCAGTTCGGCCGCCTTGTCGTAGGCAATCTCTCCCACTCGCGGTGACATGATCAGGCGAAACAAATAGTTTACAGCATCCACAACTTCGCGGCGGCTGCGGAAGTTGGCGGCCAGGTCGATCCGAACGCCTGGTTCTGCCGCCACCGCCTGTGTTGGATCGTCGCTTTCCACCGACAGCGACGCGATCTGCTGCTGCGATCGGTCAAACCGCCGGTAAGAGAGGTACTTCTGCATAAACAGCTTCGGCTCAGCCAGGCGAAACCGGTAGATACTTTGCTTTACGTCACCTACCATGAAGCGGTTGGCTGACCAGCCATCTGTCGGCGGCCGCGACACCATCTCCAATATCGTCTCCTGAACCAGGTTGATATCCTGATACTCATCTACCAGCACTTCCACAAACTGCTCCTGCAGCTGCCTGGCGACCGGGGACGGCTGGAGCCGCCCCGCTTGGTCGGTCTCCGTCAGAATCCGCAGCGCAAGATGTTCCAGGTCGCTGAAGTCAACCAGAGAACGAGCCTGCTTCTCCCGCTCAAACGCATCGGCAAACTGATTCACCAAACGGGCGAGTGTCTGCATCAGCGGTGCTGTTCGCTGCAAATCACGCAGGATCAAGGCAGCATCCTGGGTAAAGGTATCTTCGCGCAGTTTGTTGACAATCTCCTTCGCCTGATTTCGCAGTGACTGCACCTGCTCCTTTTGCGGTACAAGCTCTGGATCAAGTCCACGGATCGTCGGCAGACGGCCAAACGAGATGGCATGTACCGCCGCTGCAAGCCCTTCCCAACTGGTTTCCTCCCTGCGACAGGCAGCTGCGATCGCTGCCCGCTCCTGCTGCAGCAGCGGTACATATGCCGCAAGCTCCTCTGTCTCTTCAGCCAGTTCCAGCGCTCTCGCCACAGCTGCCTCTGCTCGCTGCAGCTCCAGGCAAACAGCAGCGAGCAGACTGCTCGTCCAAGGCAAGCTATCCAGCGACGTCGATTGGTCCACGTCAAACATCGCGGCGGCCTGCTCCAACCATCCAGCGGGATCGGGATGGCTGCGCGAAAAGTCGTACAAGTGGAGCAGCAGTTCTTCCAGACGATTGTCCCCTTGTTCGTCTACAAACCCCTCGGCCAGTTCCTGAAACTCCTGATCGTGCTCGTACCATTCTTCCAGCAGAGATTCCAGCACATCCCGGCGGAGAAGCTCTACTTCCAGTTGGTCGGCAATCCGGAAATCGGGATCAATGTCGACGACGTAGTAATACTGCCGCAACAGTCCCAGACAGAAGGAATGCAGTGTGGTGATGGATGCACGCTGCAGCAGTGCCAACTGCCGCCTGAGGTCGGCAGCACCTGGGTGCTGCTCTACCGCTTTGCGCAGCGCTTCGCCAATCCGGTGGCGCATCTCCGCCGCTGCCGCATTGGTAAAGGTGACCACAAGCAGCCGATCGACGCTGACCGGATCGTCCGGTTGGGTAACCTGCCGGATGATTCGCTCGACGAGGACCGATGTTTTCCCTGAACCTGCCGCTGCCGCCACCAGCAGATGCTGACCTCTGACTGTGATCGCCTGCCACTGCTCATCCGTCCATTGTTCTGGTTTTGCTGTCTGATTGGACATCCCGCTCACTCCTTTCATTGCCCCTCAGGCCGTGCATCCTCCGCAGAATGGTCATCAGCAGGGGAGACAACTTGCCGTATCATCGTCCACAATTCATCGTCCCTAGCCTGGACGATCGGCCGTGCGCTGTTTCCCTCATGCAGTTGATCAAACTGGCATACCGGCTTGTACGAACAGTTCTGGCATGCGAGATAAGGTCCCTGCACGTACGGGGAAATCTCGATTTCGCCGCCTGTCATCCTCTTCGTGACCTGCTTGATCGTCTGACGGACGTACGAGGTAAGCAGCGAAAACTGCTCCGGTGTAGCGACAGACGAGCGAGAGGTAAAACTGCCATCTTTCTTTAGGCCAAACGGAAGGATATCGGAACTGCCGCTCCCGGTCTGTTCATCCATCAACCGCGCCACTTCCGGATCAGCCAGCATCCAGCCTTTCATGCGCAGCTTTTTGCTCCGTTCTTGTGCCAGTTCATCAGCTGTCAGGATGTTTTTGGCGGTAATAAACGGATCAGCCACCTGGTAGTAAAAAACGCCGCCAATATCCGCTTTTTCACCCAGCCATTTCTCCGCATGGCTGACCACTACATCCAGATAGACGAGCAGTTGCAGATTAAGCCCGTTCCAGATGTCGGAGAGCGCCAGCTTTTTGCTGCCGGACTTGTAATCAATCACACGAAGCAGGCGGCGCCCTTCTCCAATTGACTGGTCGACACGGTCGATCCGCCCGATCAACTGCAGCCGAATCCCGTCCTCCAACTGCAGCGTCAGTCCCGGCAGCTCTGCGTTTGGCCCAAAGGATACCTCCAGACCGACCGGCACAAACCGGCTGCGGCGGGCGTGTTCGCCCAACACCACTATTGCCCGTCCGACCGCTCGCTTCAGCTTGCCCGCCAGAAAACGGTAGCGAGCCGTACGACTCAAGATACTGCCCCGCGTCAGCGGCACGATCTCATCTACGACCTGATCGGCCAATGCCATCCCATGCCGCTCCGTGATGTTGGCCCAGTCGATTCGCTCCTGCTGCATACGCTCGACGGCCCGTTTCAGGGAAGCATGGAACAACTCGCCCACATCAAACCGCTCCAGCCGATACAGCTCGCGCTCGGCGAGGCGCAGGCCGTGTGAGGAAAAATGGGAAAACGGGCAGGTCTGGAAGCGCTCCAGCCTGGACACACTGAGCCGCAGTTCCTGACCGTACAGCTGGCGACTGATTTCCGGCGCAAGCGGCGCTGCCCGATTGGTATAGTTCAGCCCAGACAACAGCCAGCGCTGCCGCAGAGCTGATTCTGCCCTTTTCACAAACCAGTCGTAAACAGCCCACCAGAACGGCGTCAACGTCGTTCCTTTTTTCACCTGACGAAACAGAGTCAGGAGATGGACAAACACTTGCTGCGGCGTGCCCAGCAGGCGGAGATCACTCTCTGCCTCACCGTTTGGTTCGTCGGCAAAGAAACGGACGTGAATCCCTGGCAGTGTCTCTTTGACCCGCTGAAAGACAGCGGAAGGCAAGAGCCCTTTTCCTTCTTCGTCTGCCAGCGCACAGCTTAGCCAGAGCCGTTCGGAGGGGCGGGTGAACGCCTGGTAGAGCAAAAACTGCTCGGCCAACAGGCGCTGTTTGGCACTCGGAGCCAATTCCACCCCTGCCTCTGCGAGCCTCTCCCTTTCTGCTTCGTCCAGGATACTATCCTCACTGGGACGCAAGGGGATCACCCCGTCGTTTACGCCCAACACAAAGGCGGCTTTGACATCAGGCTGTCGCGAACGCTCCATCGATCCGACAAGCACTTGATCCAGCGCAGGCGGCACCAAGCCCAGTTGGATGCTCTCCAAACCGCTGTCCAATATCCGGCTGTAACTGGTCAAGTCGATGCATTCGTCCCCCAGCACCTCAACCACTTGGTCGAACAACTCCATCAAATCGTTCCATACCTGGGGATGCTCGCGGGCTGTTTCCAAATCTCCCCGCTGCTCCGCTTCCTGCTGCCACCTCTCCAGTCTCTCTGGAACGTGCAGATCGGCGAGAAACTGATACAAGGCAGTCGTAATCGCCCGTACATTCCGTTTGGCCGCCGCTTTTGCGGCCCGATCCAGCACAAGCAGCGGACGAGCGTAGCGACGTCGTATCTCATCGATTCGTTCATAACGTTGATCGCCAGCCGGGTGATACCGCCACTGTGCATCGTCTGACCACTGAGCACCCTGGATGCCGTAAGCCAGCACGTAGTTTTCCAGCAGGTCCACCTCGGCTCGCATCGCCTCCTGCTCCATCTCTTCCTCGGGCTGTACCAGATCTGTCTTGAGGCAGCGGAACACAGCCTCATACTTCCAGCGCGATGTGACCACTTCCAGAGCGGAGCGAACCAACTCCACCAGCGGGTGATGCAGCACCGAACGCTTCTGGTCGAGGAAAAACGGGATCTCGTACTCGCGAAATACACTGCTGATCTCATCGGCATACGTCCCGATCTCCCTCAACAGCACGGCCATATCCCGCCAACGATACCCTTCTTCCCGGGCTAAAGACAGCATCTGCAGGGCTGCCGCCTGTACTTCTGCCCGCCGATTGGCCGCGGTGACCAGTGTCACCTCATCCTCTCGCCCCGCAGGTGGGCAGGAAGCAGGACTGCCCCAGGAAAAGTAACTCGCTTCCAACTGCGCCAACCACGGACTTCGGACAAAGCGTTCTGCTTGTGGAAGCAGGACCGGCGGTTTCATCTGCACTCCTGCTTCATCGGCAAGCTGAGTCAATCTGCGATACGTCTCTGCGGTCGGATAAAAGAGGGCCAACTCGTCGATCGCTTGCTCCCGTTCATCCGGATCGAGACTGAGGGCGATCGTCACCTGGCGAGCATGACGCATCAGCTGTTCGATCACCATGTACTCCTGGCGGGTGAAACCGCTAAAACCGTCAATCCATACCTCCGCCTTGCCTACATAGGCAGATGCAGCGATTTGCTCCGTCACCATCGTCAGCATGTCATCCGTATCGTAATACTGTCCGCTGAGATATCCATCGTAAGCCGCCATAACCAGACGCAGATCGTGCAGCTTTTGAGCAAGTGTGCCCCCGCTCCACTCCTGCTCAGCCAGCTGATCGAGGGCTACGCCATAGCGCTTGCATTCACTGATCATTCTGGCCAGCTGTCCGGCAAAACCCGGCTGCAGGGAGGCCCGCTGGAAGATCTGCAGTTCGTTCCGATGTTTTTCCAACAGCATCCGCAGCACCATCTGCTTCCCTAACTCATCAACGGGAAGCTTGGCGCCCCCGCCCATTTCCTGTGTAATCCGGTAGGCGAGCCGGCCAAAGCTTAACACCTGTGCCTGGACGACCGCCCCCGCTGCAGAGCGGGTCGCCAAATCATACTCCGCTTGAAACGTGGCTTGTTCCGGCACCAGGTAGATGAGCGGAGTGTCAACGGAACCGGCTGACAGCCGATCGCCGATCTCTTTCATCATGTATGTTGTTTTGCCTGTCCCAGCCCTGCCCAGTACAAAACGGACAGCCATCCGACACTCCCCCTAACCTTGTTTTACTCCATCTCCAGCGCAATCCGACTGCCCGCCCCCATCGGCTCTGCAGGCGTGATCACCAGTCGGCGCGGCATCCGCGCTCGCATCTCCGGCACATGGCTGATCAGACCAATCGTAAAGTGGTCCATCCGCAGCCGCTCCAGCGCATCCAGCACCACCTCCAACAACTCTGGGTCCAGTGTGCCAAACCCTTCGTCGAGGAAGAAGAACTCCAGCTTGCCTCCGCGCATCTGGATTTCTACGGAAAGAGCCAACGCCAGAGCGAGCGACGTCAAGAAGGTCTCTCCACCGGACAGTGTGCTGACAGGGCGTCTCATCCCGCCGGACGCCTCATCGCGCAAGATAAACTCACCCTCTGCCCCGATTTCCAGCGCGTAGCGGTTTTTCGTCATCCGCGCCAGATGATAAGAGGCGTCACGGGCAATCGAAGCCAGTTTTTCTTCGGCGATAAACTGGACAAACGCCTTTGCCTCGAACAGTTTTTTCAAGTCATCCAGCCTGCTTTGTTCCGCCTCCAGCTGCTCCAGACGGTCATCCACCTGCATCCATCGTTGATGGTTTTCCTCGATCCGGGCCAGCGACTGACGGGCGACCGCTGCCCGCTCCCTACTGTTGGCCAGGGCCTGCTCCATCTCGTCCAGCGCTGCTGTCAGCTTCTCCCACTCTTCTTCGGTAACTGTGCGTCCGGCAAGGCGTTCTCGCAGGCGCTGTTCATCATAGTGAAGTTGTGCCGACATCGTCCGGTGCTCTTCCACCTGTCTGCGATAGGCGCCAAGTGATTCTCTCTCCTGGTACAGCCGCTCAACCTCGGCTGGTGAATCCAATTCTTCGGCAGCGATCTCGTGCATGATCGAAGCGGACTCTTCCGCATGCTGACGGGTCAGATGGGCGAGTGCCTCTTCCGTCTTCCACAGCATTTCCTGTTGTTTCTGCAGCTGAACAGCTGCCTCCTTGCAGACCCGTTCCGCCTGACTCGCATCTGCATATAGCTGCTCCAACTGCCGCTCGATCTTCTCCAGACACGAGGCTGCTGGTTCACCGCCTGTCAGCTCATGCCACTGGATACGTTTTTGCTCCCGTAGCTGACTGCGCTCTTGCAGCCGCTCCGCCAGTGCCGCTTCCTGGGCGGAAAGCCGGGAATACGTTTCGCGATCCTGCTGCCTGCTCTGTTGTACCTGCTTGAGACTGGTTTCGATCTGCTGCCGCCGCTGACGCAGGTGCTGCAGCCGCTCGTCCGCTTCACCCAAGTGGGCATATTCGCGATCTACTTCCTCTACAGCCAGTGTACCTCGCAGCTCGTCGAGGCGCTGTTTGGCCTCATCGACTGTCGACTGCGATTTGGCCAGTCGTGCCTCGGCGGCTACCGCTGCTTCTCTCAACCGTTCCAACAAAGCAGCTTGCTTGTCGTGTTCTCCCTTTTGCTCCAGCTCACGTTCCCGCTGCACGGCCAACTGCTGCTGCTGTTTTTCCACCTGCTGCCGAAGCGTGCCTCGCTCTTCCGTCAACTTGTTCAGAAGCTGCTCGGTCTGCTTGTAGCGGACGGAAAGCGCGTCTACATCACTGACGACCCATTGTTTGTCCAACTGGGCCAGTTCTTCCTGCAGCGTACGCAGACGACCTTCCAAAGCAGCCTGTTCTTCCGTGAACGGCGCTTGCTGCTCCCGCAGCGCCCGCAGTCCCGCCTGCTCCCGTTGCAACTGCTCATAGGCCTGGCGGGCTGCTTCTTCCGCCTTCCGCAGGGCATGTACAGCCTTGTCTACCCGATCTGCCGCTTCTGCTTCGCGACGCTGCCAGTGATCCACCTCCTGCGGCATGAGCCCCTCTAGTTCCTCGGTCGAAGACGTCTGCAGGCGATGCGGATGGTGCTCCGACCCGCATACCGGGCAAGGCTCTCCCTCTCGCAGCGCATGGCGCAGCGTGTAAGCCATGTTTGCTCTCTGCCACTCCAACCGCGCCTGTTCCGCCTCCTGGCGCTCTCGATCCCGCTGGATGCGAACCGCATCGGCTGCCCGCCAAGCTGTCTCGGCCGCTTCCACCTGTCCTGCCGCATCCTGCATCCGTCGCTGCCAGTCGGCCTTCTTCGTCTCCCATGCCTCCCTGGCCCGCGTCCATTCCCGCCACTCTTTGCCAATCGTCTTTACCCTGGCCAACTGCTCTCGCAGCTTGTCCAGTTCCTGCTCGGACGCTGCCTGGTTTGCCCGCTCTTCTGCCTCCGCCAAGGCGGCCTGTGTCTGTTCTCGAAGTGCCGCCGCCTGTCTCCAGGCTTCCTGCTGACGATTTACTTCTGCCTCAGCGGCCTGCTGCTGCCTCAGCAGTTCGGCACGTTCCTGCTTTACTTCCTCCAACTTTTGCTGTTCGGATTGCCATGTCTGCTTGACATCACGCACCGCTTGCAGCCAGTTCCGCTTGTCCGTAATGGCCGTTAACGCCTGCTCCTCCTGGTCAACCTGCTTCCATTCCTCCTCAAGGGCTGCAGTCTGCTTTTCCGCCTCTGACAGACGTGCGCTGATCCGCTCGATCTCGGCCTGCAGCTGTTCTCTTTCTGCCGCGCCGCTCTCCCACTCCTGCGACAAGGCGGCCAACTCCCGTTCCCACTCCAGCGCTACGGCCATTCTGCTTTTCCGCTCATGCAGGAGTGGCTCTTCCGTCCGCAGCCTGCCCTGCGCTTCGCTCAGTCGTTCTTCCCTGGTATGTACCTCGGCGGCTGCCGCCTCTGCTTCAGCCCTCTGCCGTTCCCGCTGTTGTTCCAGTTCAACCTGCTCCTTTTCTAACTGCCGCAGTCTTTCCAGTCTGGGCCAGAGGGTCACACTTCGCTCAATCCGGCCAATCTGCCTTGTCACCTCTGCGATTTCCGCCTGCTTTTCCTCCAACTGACCGATCTTGGCGAGCAGCTGCTCCCGCTCTGTCTGCCACTCACGAAGCTGTTCCAGGGTTCGTCTCTGCTCGCTCAACCGCTGCCACTCGCTGCTCAATCCCTGCTCTTGCCGTGTGGCTTCCTCCCACTCACTGGTCGCAGCCTGCAGCGCTTCCGGACCCGCTGCCCCTAACGCTGCCAGCTCTAATTGCAGGCGGTGCAGTTCCTGCTTGTTCCGCTCGTAGAGGGAGCGGACACGCTCATGCAGCTTTTCCCCGTATTCCTCCAGGTGGAAGATGCGCTGCAGCATCTCATTGCGCTCACTTCCCTTCAGGGTCAAAAACCGGGAAAACTGACCCTGCGGCAGCACGACGGCTCGGGTAAAGTCGTGGATCGTCAGCCCGATCAACTGCTCAATTGCCGCTGTCGCAGCCATTGCTTTCGACTCCAGCACTCTATCCTGCTCGTCAGGCGTCCGACTGCGCTCGATCAGCCGCACCTCCGGCTGCCGTCTGTTGCCCTTTTTATCCAGCCCGAACTCCCGCTCGATCGTATACCTGCGGCGCTGATCGCCATGGCCCAGTTCAAACGTAAACGAGACGAACAACCGATCCTCCAACTGATTTAACACCTGATGCGGATGGGTCCCGCCGCCCATTCGGACGACCTGACCGTACAAGGCCAGCGTGATGGCATCGAGGATCGTCGATTTGCCGCTTCCCGTCGGGCCGAAGATACCGAACAATCCGGCTTCGCACAGCTTTTCAAAGTCGATCTCCTGCATGTCGCGATAGCTGTGCAGTCCGGCCAGCTTCAAATAGATCGGCTTCATCGGGCCTCACTCTCCTGCGTCTCTTCCTGTGGTCCAGCCATCAAGCGGGAAAACAGCTCAACGATCTGTGGGTCCGGCTGCACACCCCGTTTCCGCTCGTAAAAACGGCGAAACAACTGTTCCGGTTGCAGCCCGCCCAACTCCTCCTGTTGTGCCTGCTCCTCCTCTGATTCCCGCTCCGGTTTCACCAGCACCCGCTGGATTTTGACAAAATCATCACTCAGTTTGCGCAGACGCTGGAATTCAGCGGGATCGATCACGTCGGAGACATGCAGCTCCAGATCGATCCAGCTACCTGCATCACGCCCTTCTGCGAGCCAGCGTTCCACCTGCGCAATCCCCTCTGTAGCCTTCCAGCGTGTCAACGGACGGCCGCTGCTGAGGTAGATCAATTCTTCCTGCACGGGCTGGCCCGGAACCGCGTCAACCAACACCACCGCCTTGCTCTGACCAGCCTCGGAGAAGCTGTAGGCAAGCGGTGATCCACTGTAGCGGACGAGAGGCGTCTCACTTAGCTTCTGTGGCCGATGCAGGTGTCCCAGCGCCACATAATCGGCCTGCTTGGGAAAAGCGGCCGGAGGCACTACAGAGGTTCCGCCGATCTGAATCGGCCGTTCCGACTCACTCTCAGCTCCGCCCATCACGAACAGATGGCTCATCACCAGATTGACGGTGTCGGGGCGGAACGCTTTAGCCAGTTCCGCTAACAGCGCCTCCATCCGTTCCGAAAAGGCCTGCTGCATCTGTTCGGCCGTAAAGCTCTCACTAAGCAACTCTTTCAGCCGTGCTTCCGATGGATAGGGCATCGCGATCACCACCGCGTGGTGATCGACGCCGGGCAACGCCATTTCCAGCCAGGAAGGGCCACCTGCCACGACATGTGCCCGCTCAGCATGCCGCTCATGATCGTCTTGGTCGACGATCGGAGCCTCTTTTGGCAATCCGAGCAGCACGATCCCCTGTTTATGAGCCAAGGGAGCAGCCGCCCGGATCCGCTCCGGCTGATCGTGGTTGCCGGCGATCGCAATCACACCTCGCTGTCCTCCTTTTGACAGCCGTTCCAACGCTTCGTAAAACAACTCCTCTGCCCAAGCGGGAGGATTGACAGAATCGTATACGTCACCGGCGATCAGCACCAGATCGACCGACCGCTCATCAGCAATCACGCATAGCTCATCGACAAAAGCGGCCTGCTCCTGCCTCCGCTCCCGTCCCTCCAATGTACGCCCGAAATGCCAGTCCGCCGTATGTAAAATGCGCATTTCTCCACCTCGATCGATCACGTGTTTGCCTTTTATTGTACCAGATGAAAGAAAGCTGCGTAACATCGACCGGGGGTTTGGCGTCTACTACAATACAGGGACTTTTTCCCTTCCTGTCCTTTCTACCCTTCTACCTTCCTATCCAGCCTGATCGCAATCCTAAGATGAACGGTCTCAGTCGCTGCCTATTCCCTTGTGGAATCAAGGCATATACCGTTCACACGCGTTCACACGCGATAGAATCATGACCTGGAGCACAGACACCAGGAACATATAAGGAGGAATCACCGTGAAAACATCTCGCATTTCGCTTGTGATAGCAGCAGGGGTATTGGCAGCCAGTCTGCAGACCGGTATGGCCAGCAGCGACGACTCTCCCCGATCCTCGGTAGACAATCCGTCCACTGTTGAAACAGTTCCAGGATCAAAACAGCAGCTGCCCAGTCAAGACCAGATCAAAGCGGTGATCAATGCCTCCGCTGAGGAACCGGTCGACGACAGCGCAGAGTTGTTTATGCGGGTAGCCAATCTGGATGACGATCCTGAGCCGGAAATCGCTGCCTACACCAATGATGCGGTCCATCTCGGCATGTTCTACCTGCTGGACCGGCAAGGCGATGCGTACAATCTAATCGCGGAAAAAGCGTGGAACGTACCCCACTTCGCGCCAAAACGCTGGTACTTCAGCCGTTTTGACGCTAGAGAGTGGAACAGCAAAGAGCCAATGGAAGTAGGAAAAGTAGCCGGCAAGCGACTGTTTGAAGTAATCAATCGAACCGGCGGCACCGGGATGGACACATATGAGGTGCACCTCTGCTATCTGGAAAATGGAACCTTGCACGAAGCATGGTCGGGGATTCTCAAGGAGCGCGTCTCCTTGCCGGGGGGCGGCACACACCTGCAGTTTGGAAACTACCAGGTGGTGGAGGACGAGGGTGATCCGGTCCTACTCGTCTGGGAAACGAAGGGGCAGGCACCGGACGGCGAAGAGTTGGATCAGCTGCTGCAGGCCGAAACCCGCATGCAGCAGTATACCTTTGACGGGAGTCAGTTTGTACCGGCTGACCATTCTCCCTACACCGCTGCCAACCGTTTTCTGGAGGCCCGCCTGAAACGGAATCCTGTACAATTGATGCGTACCTCCAGTGAAGCGCTTGTCGAGTCGAGTCCCTGGCTGATCGGCCAAGCTAATCCACATCTGCTGCGGTATGTGATCGAAGAGGCTCAACCCGAGGGAGATGGCGTTCGTTATCGTGTGTTGCTGTTTTATGGCAATCATCAGACGACACTCGCAGTCGAAAGCGAGCAACTGCTGGTAGAACAGGTAGAATCAGAGTGGCGGGTCACAGAGATTACCCGCTTAGCTCAGCAACAGCTCGGCCAACTGGAACTGCCGGAAGCTGATGAAGCGAGTCTGGCAGTCGTTCGGGCATTTCTGGATGCACGGATGAAGCGAGATCGGGAAGAAATCGAACAGCTGCTGTCCCCCGCCATGCAGACGAAAGCGCAGGAAAATGGTTACATATCGTTGATTGGCACATCCAACCCTCATCCGGAAAGCTACGATCTGCTGTCCGTCGAGAAACAGCAGAAAACCGTAATCTATCATGTCAGGATGTATGAGGCAGTAACCGACATGGGCATCACCCACTCACACGATGAGCAGGTTTCGCTGGAGAAGATAGATGGCCGTTATCAGGTGGTAGACGTGCAGCAGTAGCAAACGGTGGCTGCTGCACGACGGCCTCCGGTTATGCTTCTATCAATGGGAGCGATTTCGTATCAAGTGAGCCGAAGCAATCGAGTTCTAACCTTATGGCCAAATGCGTTTCTTCCCGTAGCATTTAGTTTTCGTCATTGGATCGCTGCTCTGGTGTTTAGTGATCAAACGAGGGGATTCCAGCAAGGCAGGGAGGCACATATGAAAAGATTGTGGGGCATGGGGTTCTTTTTGTTATTATCAACGATCGGTTTAGTATTCATGATCGCTTTTGTCATCCTATTTCCCAACAGTAGATTTTCTAACGAAGAATTGTCTTTTGCGGAATCAGAAGTCATCACCGATTTTCCGATACCAAAAGGAACTATCGCGAAAGACCATAATGG
Organism: Brevibacillus humidisoli; assembly: GCF_020923435.1. Taxonomy (NCBI): domain Bacteria; kingdom Bacillati; phylum Bacillota; class Bacilli; order Caryophanales; family Paenibacillaceae; genus Brevibacillus; species Brevibacillus humidisoli. Next base: position 3,563,166 of record NZ_CP087263.1, read on the forward strand.
TGAGTCCGACCGGTTCAAACACAGTGTGACGTATGTCTATGAAAACATCGGAGGAGAACAGGGGCTGCATCCCTCAGAACAGTATCTTCAAGAAATAGAGAATCGGGGATGGATGGAAAACAAAGCGGAGCGGATGGGACACAAATATCAGTTTGAAAAAGGTGAGCGGTCCGTTTGGTTCATCATACACGAAGATTTTTTCGACGTTCTGGAGCTGAAATGAGAGGAAACTGGTTCTCCTCACGAAAAAGCCACTCCGGCTTTATTCCTTTGCCGCCTCCAGCAGTACCTGCGCCATGCGCTCCGCTTCGATCTTGCACAGTTCAAACTCAACCTCTCCCGACACGTGGGAAATTAGCTGGATGATTTCCGCACAGTCGTGCTGACAGATGAGAAACTGCGGCCACTTCGCATCCTTGCGCTCTACTTTCTTTGCCGCAAACCCGCTTTGAAATCCGCCAACCGCAGTCATCGCTGCTTCTCCTCCCTTGCAATCTGTACCTCAGGACAGGCGTCCGCCAATCGCCAATTCCGTCGCTCATGAGGATTGGCGATTGATTGCCTGAAGCACGGCTTCGCCATCACGCATTCGATGCTGAACAGACGCCGAGATTAATACTGATCCCAATAATGTTTGAAGTTATATATCACTTTTTCGATTCCCAGCCCTGTCCCTTTCTGCCAACGAACCACTGTCTGCGTTTGCTGAGGCACTACAGCTGGCGATACGCCGGTTAAGACGAACATCTTATCGATCATCAACTGAATTTTTGGTGTGTTCGTTTCGTTTAACTCGACTATGTTGTCGACCGGATCATCGATGGCGCTAACGGCCACACTGCCCTCTTCCGATTGATCCTCGCTTAGCTCCATTTGATCACTGGATGACTGCTGTTCATCTATATCTACATCCTGGATCGCTTCTAGATGGTTGTCCCACATTTTCTGCCGCTGCGATTTTGACCTGTTATACCAATCAGCCAAGTAGGTTGAAAATGTTACAGATACCTCCCCTGCCAACTCGCCATCCATCTCTCTCAGATAAGGTCCACACTTGGAGCAAGGGGGGAATTCCGTATAGACATCCACGTTGTCGATCCCATTCTGCTGCAAGGCTCGCCCTGTAAGCTGGCCATTTTTTTGATCATACCCGCCAATGCCAAGCGTAGACATTGAAGTTTCGATTGCCAGACGTTCGGCATGCAGATCAGCATTATTTGCCCCTGGACTGGTACGGGTACTGCTCGCCAGGGAGTCACTTCGGGTTTTTAAGTGGGCAGTGGCTACATTGAATTGTGCTCGGGGACTCCTATCCTGCTTGCGCGCCCTCACAGCCTCTACTTGTTGAGCCGGGTCGGCCTCTGACTCGCTGTAGCGTTGGATCGGCTGCGATTTTGGGAATCCTGTCATCCATTGTGCGACGGCCCTATTCCCGTATAGCCTGTGCAAGGCGAAAAGGTCTGTTGCCGTTAGTTGAATCGGATTTCCAGCACTTGGTTGATCATGGATGTGCCGCGTCGCAGCAGTCTGTCGTTTTTCAGGTAGTGCGGTCTGCGGCCGTTTTCGGGGTGTTGTAAACATACCATCTCCCCATTCCAGAAGAAGAGTGTTACTCTATATTTTACCAGACTGTGAACGAGGTGGATAGATTCAACCAAACAGGGGGAGAGGGGGTAGACGGATGAACATGAAACGTCCCGCTCCTGCTCTGCGGAGTCGGGACGTTCGGCCCTACCTATTGTTCAAATCGCTCCGGATAAAACCCTCTCGCCAATGTCTCTAGCGCAATCGGGGCACGTATTCCCTCGGCCGCCGCTGAGAGCGGGAGGACGATAAACCGTTTGTTTTGTATGGCCGGCACTTCGGACAATCCTTTTCGGGCCAGCAGCAGATCCCGTTTCTGCTGGACGGTTTTCTTTCCGTAGTCCATGATCACAATCACGTCCGGACGTCGGGCCACTACTTCCTCCCAGCTTACTTCCGCCCAGCCTTTTTCGATGTCGTCAAAGATGTTTTTCCCTCCGGCCAGTTCAATCAGGGGCGTCATGTAATTGTTGGCCGCCGTATACGGCTTGTCTTCCCCGCTGTCGTAGACAAACACGCGAAGCGGCTGCTCCACCGGACCGAGCTGACGCGTGATCGCTTCCATCTCCCGTTTCATTTGGTCAATCAGTTGGTCCGCTCTCTCTTCCACTCTGAAGATGCGGCCGATATTGCGGATATCTTCGTAAACGTCTTCCACAGTAGGTGCTGTGATGTTGGACGACTCCTGGATGTACGTCTTGATGCCCATCTCTGCCAACTCTTCTACTGTTCCCAACTGTTTTTCGGTAAAGGCGCTTTTCCATCCAGCGTAGGCAAAGTCGGGATTGGCGGCGAGAAACACCTCTTTTGACGGGTACTCGTCGGCGAGCACCGGAACCTGTTCATAGGCCTCCTGATATTCCGGCAAAATCTGATCATCCAGGTAGGCAGTGCCCACCATCACATCTTGCAAGCCCAAGGCAAGCATCACCTCGGTGGCGTGCTGGTTTAGGGCAACCGCCCGCTGGGGAGGGGCGGAATAGGTAATCGTTCGCCCCATGTTGGTCAGCGTCACTTCCGTCTCCTCCGTCTGCTGACCCGAAACAGCAGCCGTCCCATTCGTCACTGCCTGTTCACCTTGACTACAAGCAGCCAAAGCAGAACCCAGCAAGCACAGCATCGCTACCCATATTTTTTGTTTCCACGTATAGATCATTTTGTTCCTCTGTCTCATGTCTTACTTCTCCTCTTGTCATGGTTTCCCGATTCGATTCACGTTGTCAAAAGAACCGCTGTTACCTTTCCGTCAGTGCAAACCGTTCAGCATGGGCGGCCAAATAGACGATGTGCGGTTTCCCTGTTTTGGGATGGACCGTCACTTCCGCCTCCACGCCAAACACGTCCCTAAGCAGTTCGGGCTTCAACACCTGCGCCGGATGGCCTGATGCCGCCAGCTGTCCGCTGTCCATCACAAACAGATAATCGCAGTAAGCCGCGGCAAGGTTCAGGTCATGCAAGGCGGCCACAACGGTCACTTCAAGCGCTCTGACCAGATCCATCAATTGGAGTTGGTATTGAATATCCAGATGGTTGGTCGGCTCGTCCAGGATCAGCCACTTGGCCTGCTGCGCCAGCGCTCTGGCAATCAGCACCCGCTGCTTTTCCCCTCCCGACAGGGTCAACAAACTGCGCTGCGCCGCGTCCAGCATGCCGACCCGCTGCAGCGCCTCTCTGACAATCGCTCGATCCTCTGCGGTATCGGGCTCCAGCATTCGTTTATGCGGGTTTCGGCCCATCAGGACGATTTCCTCTACTGTGAAGTCAAAGTGGACAGGCGTTTCCTGACTGACCACAGCCAGTTGACGCGACACTTGACGGGGCGTCTGCCGATAAAGTTCCTGATCGTCCAGACGAATCACGCCCACATCAGGCTGCAGGACGCGATACATCGTCTTGAGCAGAGTCGATTTCCCGCTGCCGTTTGGTCCGATCATGCCGACGAACTGTCCGGATCGGATAGACAGGGAGATTTCTCGAATAATCGCTTTTTCTCCGACCGAGACGGATACCTGGTCTACCTCCATGCTCATCTGTTTTCCCCTCCGAACGAGTAGCTTGACCGCCGCAGCAGCCAGATAAAAAACGGGCCGCCCGCCAACGCCGTGACGACACCGATTGGCAGTTCCCCGGGAGCCAGCAGCAGGCGGGCCAGTACATCAGCCCAGATCAGGATCACCGCGCCTAGCAGAGCGCTAACCGGCAGCACCCTACGATGATCAGACCCGACGACAAATCGAGCGATGTGCGGGACGATCAGCCCGACAAACCCGATCGAACCGCTGACGGCGACAACCACCCCGATTAGCAAAGAGAGCAGCACGATCAGCCATTTGCGAAAAGCATGGGTGTTGACGCCGAGTGTCGCCGCCGCTTCCTCCCCCATGAGCAAGGCATTGAGCAAGCGATATTGAAGCAGCAAGAAAACCATCCCGCCTGTCACCACCACGTAAGGAATCATGAGGTACTCCCATTTCGCTCCTGCCAAACTGCCCAGCATCCAAAACAGCGCATCGCGAATTCCATGCTCATTTGGGGCAGCCGTGACGATGAAGTTGGTGGCCGCTGACAGAATCATCGAGATGGAGACACCAGCCAGCAACAAACGGGTTGTCTGAATGCTCCCTGCCACCTGGGCCAACAAGTAGACGGCAAGCATCGCGACCATTGCTCCAGCAAAAGCGCCTAGTGTCAGGGCATACGTTCCCAGAAAAGAGAATGCCCCGAAGAGTATCACAAGTGTCGCGGCGACCGATGAACCCGATGAGATGCCCAGGATATACGGTTCAGCCAGAGGGTTACGCACCAACGCCTGGATTGCAGTCCCTACAACAGCCAATCCAGCGCCTACGACCGCGCCTAACAGGACGCGCGGCAGTCTGATCTCCCAGATGATCTGTTCCTGCGGCTTGCTCCAATCCTGTTCAATCAAGTCCCCGAAAATGGGTACATGCGATAACGCAATGTTCCACACGACAGCCGGCTGAATGCTGACCGGTCCAAGCATCACCGCCAATGTCGCCGACAGCAGCAGAAGACAAGTCAGCCCAGTCAGCACCGCTGTAAACCAGAGTGGATGATGACGTAGAGGCAAACCGCGGTCCGCCCTATTGGTTCCTCCTCCAAGCATCAAAAAACCCCATCCAGTCGGATGAGGTTTGGCGTGCGCACGTACTGATGGCAAAAAAGACAGAACGCTCTTTCGCTTCACTCTACAGTACACCTCTCCTTTCCGCGAAGGCATAATGGGTGCGGCAAACTAGGTAGGTCTCCTGGCTTCCGGATCATCGCACTCTTCCGCCTTCCCCGCTAGTGGCGAGTGGCATCGTGGAAAAGCGCTCCCTGGTTACAGTGGCGGGACCGCTCGGGATTTTCACCCGATTCCCTGTTACCCCTTGCTTCTGCAAGGGCACCTAGCTGCTCCTATTCAGTTCGCTATTGTTACGTATTCGGCTCGAAGCCCTCAAATCCTTTTTCCTAAGCAGGTTAGATCTTCGTCAGCGGTGCGACCTGCCGCGCAAACTCAGGCTCAGGTGCCTTCCGCTCTTGTTGAACAGCTTGTGGCTGCTTCAGGGACTGCAGGCAGAGATAGCAAAGAATGCCGAACAGACAGGTGATGATCGCAGAGTGAAGCATTGTAGCGTACAGGTGTAGCTCAAACCAGACAACAAATCCGCCGCTGATCACCTGCAGCGCGACCAGGATGAAAGCCAGCAGACTGGCCACGTAGACGTCCCGCCTCTCCTGCCGGTAGTAACGGAAAGCATAGACCAGCACGACTAACAGCAACAGGAACAGACAGGTAGCTGCCAGTCGGTGGATGAAGTGAATCGCCACTTGACCGGTCAGTTCCGGGATCAACTCTCCTCCCCGACAGAGGGGCCATTCATTGCAACCCATGCTGGAGCCGGTATGCCGCACGTATGCTCCGAGATAGACAACACCGTAGGCGTAGATAGCCACTCCCCAGACCAGATTGCGAAAACGGCGGGAAACCGGCTGCCGTACATATTGATCCCTTCTCTCCCGCTGCAGGACAAACAAAGTAAGCAACAGCACTCCGCTGAACGCGAGCAGAGAGAAGCCGAAGTGCAAGGCAAGCACCGCAGAGGACTGGGGCCAGATCACAGCAGATGCACCCAACAACGACTCCAGGATAATGAAGAAAAGGCCGATCATCGCCAATGCCCGAACTTCCGCATTACCGCGAAACCTTCGCCAAGCAACAATAGAAAAGAGGATCACCACCAAACCGGCCACACCGGTGATGAGGCGGTGCGAGTATTCGATCAGCGATTCCAGCGTATACTCCGGTACCCACTTGCCGTTGCACAGCGGCCAATCGTTGCCACAGCCCATCGCTGAGCCCGTCTTGGTCACCAGCGAACCGGCCAGCATCGTCAAGAACATCATCAGTGTTGCTGATATGGCCAGCCATCTCAGCCACCTCTCACCCCTACCCACGTTGCTTCACCTCGTTCCCTTTCATCCGATTGCAAATCTCCTGGCTCATCGTCCACCTGCTGGTATGACAGCAGTGTCAAGCTTAGTTATACCCACACAATAAGGTGGCACCCGCAATGCCTTGGCCATAGCGGATGCCTGCGATACGTTCCCATCAGCAAGCACCGAGCTTGCCTGCTTTTTCGCTTTTACAACGCACTCACAATAATAGCGAAACAGAGCACCGTCAGGTAAATCAACGAGTAGCTAAACGCCTTGCGCGCCCAGACCAGATCGTCCTCTGCTTTAAAACCTTTCAGCAAGATATATAAATACCCGATGCCGAGGATGAGCGCCGTGGCCAGGTAGACATAACCGAGATTGGCGTACAGCATGAGCAGGAGGGAAGCGGGAACCATCGGCGCGGCATAGTTGAACATCTGCCGCTTTGTTTCCGCAAAGCCCTTCACCACGGGCAGCATAGGGATGCCGCCTGCCCTATATTCCTCGGTCTTCAACATGGCCAGCGCCAAAAAGTGCGGCGGCTGCCAGAGGAACAGGATCAAGAAGAGCACCCACGCCCCCATCTCCACATTGTTCGTAACCGCTGCCCAGCCGATCAGCGGCGGGATGGCGCCGGAGATGCCGCCGATCACGGTGTTTAGCGTAGTTACCCGCTTAAGCGGTGTATAGATCAACACGTAGAAGATGTGACCCAGCAAACCAAGCACAGCGGTCAGAGGGTTGGCAAACAGGGCGAGCACAATCAGCCCGGCAACCAATAGCGCAATCCCGATCGCCAGTGCATTTCGCGGATGGATTCGCCCGGAAGCTAATCCACGATTTTTGGTCCGCTTCATCTTGGCATCCAGTTCTCGATCCCAGTAGTTGTTTAACGTTGCGCCCGATGCAATCACAAATGCCGTTCCCAAAAGCGTTAATACAAGTGTATGCAGCTCCAGTTTGTAACCAAAGGTAAACACAGCCAACCAATAGCCAGTAAACGTGGTAAGCAAGTTGGACAGGGTAATCCCCGGCTTGGTGAGATGCAGATAATCGCTCCACGTAGCCGGTTGCATCTGCCCATCGCTCTCTGCTTCCAAGGAAAGGCTGTCAGATTGGTAAGTAGCCTGCTGATCCATCCTTGCTAACCCCTTTCTGAGGTAAGTCGCACCGGCGTGACAGGTCGTCATCCTGCCTGTCGCCGGAGCATCTATCCTTTGCTCGTGTGTCTGAATAGATACACGTAACAGAGCAGAAAAACACCCGTTCGATACGCCTCTCATTGTAGCGAAATCTAGTCAACGGAGTCAACTTGAGCCCCTCATTGCAGTGCCTTGCTGCCTCCACATCATCTCACCGTAACTGTACCAGAATCAAGTGGTCTGTAGCGACGGCAATCTTGACAATTTTATAACACTGCCGCTCTTGTCAGGCATGTGAAGCAGCATTGGAAATATAAGCCTATTTTCGAGCTGAATGGCACCCTGCCCGGTGGGGACCCATACTGTGATAGTAGTCTACGGGACAGCGGCGGACTAAGATCACGACAATACGGTAAGGAAGGGATAAGCTGTATGGATTTGCAATTGATCATCATTGGTCTGTTTGTCGGTTTCCTCGTCGGTCTCACAGGGGTGGGCGGAGCTGCTCTGCTAACGCCAATTCTAGTGATGTTGGGGGTTCAGCCAACGATTGCCGTAGGAACAGACCTCGTCTACAACTCGATAACAAAAGTTTTTGGTGCCTTGCAACATTGGCGGCAGCGTACAGTCAACCTGCGGGTCGCCATGTACTTCGCGATCGGCAGCGTTCCCAGTGCGATTTTGGCGGTCAACTGCATCCAGTGGATTGAGCTTGTCTATGGCGGCGCTGATCTGATCATCAAAAAAGTGTTGGGGTTTGCTTTGATCCTGATCCCCATCGCGATGATTGTGAAAACGATACAAGATAGGCGGGAACCTCACCCCAACCGCTGGCAGCAGTTGTCTATCTCCGAAAAGAAAAAGATCACGATCACCATCGGTGCCGCTCTGGGCTTCATCGTCGGTCTTACCTCTATTGGAAGCGGCTCGCTGTTTGCGCTTGCCCTGATGTATTTTTTTCAGATGAGCGGGAAAGAAGTGGTCGGGACCGACATCGCTCACGCGTTTGTCCTTGTAACAGCAGCAGGACTCGTACACATGAGCTATGGCACTGTCGATTACCCGATCGTCTTTCAACTGTTGGCCGGCTCCATCCCCGGTGTGTTCATGGGAAGTATCCTCGCGACGCGCGTCCCTACCTTCATCCTGCGATTTGCCATCTCGACGATCATCTTCTATACCGGACTGAAGCTGCTCTGACCCCTCCCATCCTGTTCTTTCGCTCTGTTTTTTCCATCAAAAAATTTTTGAAACAGTGCTTGCAGACCATCTATCGTCTCATTACTCTATAGATACGCTATGTTTACAAAACAGAAAAGAGGATTGCGATGAGCAGATGGCAAGGGGTTTTAAAGCGGTATGACACCGCGATCTGGGTCAGGGTGTTCGGGACCGTGCTGACCACACTGACCGGATTTATGCTGCGTCCGTTTTTGGTGCTATACCTCTACGACAAACTGGATGGCTCGATCCTGCTGCCCATGGTGGTAGTCGGACTGCAGCCGCTAACCGGCATTCTCGTCACGCTCTGGGGCGGTGGGTTGACCGACCGCTATGGGAGAAAGCCGCTGATGGTGACAGCCTTGATCGTACAAACTCTATCGATGACAGGATTCATCTTCGCCGAGTCGGTGTGGGAATTCGCTGCCTTGACTCTGCTCAATGGTTTTGGCATGGCCTTGTTTTTCCCTGCGGCCAACGCCCAGGTAACCGATGTTGTACCAGAGGAGCAGCGGGCTGAAGTATTTGCCCTGCTTCATACCGCGCTTAACGTGGGAGCTGCTTGCGGCCCTCTGCTGGGGCTGGCATTGTTCACACAGAGTCCGGCGCTCGTATTTTCCTGTGCTGCAGCTGCTTCCCTGGTTTACCTGCTGACTGTACTTTGGAAAATCCCAGAGACCCTGCCAGCCGACCTTCGGCTGCGCTCCCTTCCAGTCAGCCGCCATCCCAAAATGAAGCTGACCCAGCACAAGCCGTTGTTGTGGATGACTTTGTTTGCCACACCGATTGGCCTGTTGTACGCCTATACGGAATCGGTGCTGCCGCTCCATCTTAAAGCCAACTTTGTCAACTATGAGACGGTATTCGTCTGGCTGATGACGATTAACGGGACAACCGTCATCCTGCTGCAGATCTGGCTGACCAAGAAAACGGAGCATCTCGCCTTGCACAACGTGATTCTGGTCGCATACCTGCTGTTTGCCACTGTGGCGTTCGGTTACGGTTTTGGCAAAGTATTCATCCTGCTCGCCCTGATCGAAATCGTCTTTACGATCGGTGAGATGCTGGTTGGCCCCCATATGCAAAAGGCCGTTTCCATCCTGGCTCCGCCAGAGATGCGGGGCCGCTATTTTTCTATTTATGGGCTAAACTGGCAGGTCGCTAAAGCAGTCGGTCCCTTGTTTGGCGGGGTGTTGCTTTCGGCGTTTGGCGGGGAATTGATGTTCTCCGTAGTGGCCGTGCTTCTCCTGGTCTCAGGATTGGCCCAGTACCGTCTGCTGAGGCAGCTCCGTCATGATTCACAGGTGAAGGCGACGGTGTCAACCGCCACGCGTACCGGGTAAACCGGTGGCGGGCGGGCGCTGCTTCGTCCCGGTTTCCGTCATTCGCACGTTTTGATTCCCTTTTCAGACCAGTCGTATATACATACAGAAAGATGTATCAGCAAGGTTGGGGAGGGAGCATCCAGTGATCACGCTGAAAACGAAAGAGCAGATCGAACAGATGGCTCAGGCAGGGAAAATTCTGGCCGCCTGCCATCGGGAGATCGCTAAACGGATCCGACCGGGAGTCACCACTCGGGAAATCGACCAGTTTGTCGAACAGTTTCTGGAGAAACACGGCGCCACTCCGGAACAGAAAGGTTATCAAGGATACCGTTACGCTACCTGCGCTTCCGTTAATGATGTGGTATGTCACGGCTTTCCCAGCAAACAGCCGCTCGCTGCAGGCGACATCGTCACGATTGACATGGTGGTCAATAAGGAAGGATGGTTGGCTGATTCGGCCTGGTCTTATGCTGTCGGCAAAATCTCACGGCAGGCCAGGAAACTGCTGCAGACAACGAAAGAGTCGCTCTACGTGGGGATTGAACAAGCGGTGGCCGGAAATCGCCTGGGGGATATCTCCCACGCTATCCAAGTGTACGCCGAAAGCCGTGGATACGGTGTGGTGCGTGAATTCACCGGTCACGGCATCGGGCAGGTGATGCACGAAGATCCTTATGTCCCCCACTACGGTTCGCCCGGCAAAGGAATCCGCTTGAAAGCGGGGATGGTGATCACCATCGAACCCATGCTGACGACAGGATCATACGATGTCCGAGTGGATGACGACGGATGGACGGCACGTACGATGGACGGCAGTCTCGCCGCTCAATATGAGCATACCGTCGCGATCACCGATGAGGGACCGGTCATTCTCACAGAGCAATAACAGAAGGCAAGAGGGAAATCGAGAGTGCCATACGTTCAGTTGGCTAACCCCGCTGTTTTCGGCGGGGTTTTCTGCTGACCGGGCCAGATGCTGGAAGGGCAAAATCCAGTCATGGCAGCCCCGGACAATCTCATATAATCGTTATGAATCCATTTGGAGATGCGGGAGAGGGATTATGTGCTATATCTGGTAATCTTTTTAGTGACGTTGATCTGGGGAGTCAACGGCTTGATCGACCGTAAAGCCCTGTCCACCAGCCACCCGATCGAAGTCAATTTTATTACTACGCTGACGATGGTCGCCGTCGTGTTTCTCTCTTTCACGTTGGCGCGATGGTCGGGAGTCCCGTTTCACTTTCACAAGAATACCGTTTTGTATGCTGTTTTAAACGGAATCTTGATCCCCGCCTCATTTATCATCTATCTTTACGCCCTGTCCAAGGACAACTTCACCACTGTGATTACCATTACCGCTACCTATCCGTTAATCACCTGCATCCTTGCCAGTATCCTGTTTAAAGAGCCGCTCACCGCCAACAAATTCATCGGCCTAACAATGACCGTGATCGGGCTTTACTTTGTGCTAAGGGACTAGCTCGACCGATTCCCAACTCACAAGATGCTGGACAGGTCAGCGCGAAATGTTACCTCCTGTCATAACAGCAATCGGCAGCAGCCCCATCCTCGGAGCGATCGATCAACCCAATCTGGAGTCAGTAGCTGCCCTGCAGCCAGATCTGATCCTGGGCAGCAAAGGCGGTAAACCTGATGCTGGATGATATGTTTCAGTACTTGACGAAAGAATAGAACAATACGAGAAGGATAAGGCTGTTCCACCCTAGGTTGCCGAACAGCTTTTTTTGTGAGAAAAACCAAAACTTCCGATCTTAAGAGCATAACCTTCCGGGTCCCTTGCCATCAGACTGGACGTGTTCTTGTTGGGAGAACCTACGGTTGTATGACCCTACACTTCTGCACTTTCTTTTCTAAAGTAGATATGTTTTACTTAGTCCTGAATACAATACGACACAAAAAAGGAGAGTTGACCATGACAAGTTTAGCTGCTCCATTTCGACTAAAAGGCTTGGAACTGAAAAACCGTATTGTCATGCCGCCCATGTGCCAATACTCTGTCGAGGCAAAAGACGGCAAACCAAATGATTGGCATTTGGTTCACTATGTGTCGCGGGCGGTCGGGGGAACGGGTCTGATCATCATTGAGATGACCGATGTTGAACCGGATGGCCGCATCACAGATTACGATCTTGGACTGTGGTCTGACGAACAGATTCCCGCATACCGCCGGATTATCTCAGAAGTGCAAAAATACGGAGCCAAGATCGGGATCCAAATCGCCCATGCCGGTCGCAAGGCGGAAGATGCGGACGTACCAGTTGCCCCCTCTGCTCTTCGCTACAGTTCCGACTATAAACAGCCGCGTGCGCTGACGACTCAGGAAGTACAGCAGATGGTGGTCAAGTTTCAAGATGCCGCCCGCCGAGCGGTAGAGGCAGGGGTAGACACGATCGAGATCCACGGTGCCCACGGCTATTTGATCCATCAATTCCACTCCCCCGGCATCAACAATCGCACAGATGAATACGGCCGCGATCTTTCCCGATTTGGGGTTGAGGTGGTAGAGGCCATCAAGGCCGTCACTCCAGAGGATATGCCGCTCATCATGCGAATTTCCGCCGTTGAGTACATGGATGGCGGGTACGACTTGGACCATGCGATCGAGCTGTGCAAACGGTATAAAGAGGCGGGTGTCGACCTGTTCCATGTCTCCAGCGGTGGAGAAGGGCCGATCGGCAGCAGAAAACCGGGCGGACATCCTGGATATCAGGTTCCCTTTGCTCGCGCCATTAAGCAAGCGTTGGATGTGCCGGTCATCGCCGTAGGCAGTCTGGAAGATCCCAAGCTGGCAGAAGCCGTAGTCGCAAATGGGGACGCCGACCTGGTCGCAGTGGCAAGAGGCATGTTGGATGACCCGTATTGGGCCCTCCATGCGCTGCAAACGGTAACCGGTCAAGCGCGAGAGGCAGCCCCTCGGCAGTATCGAGTCGCTTTTTGAACTGAAAAGACCAGCCATACTCGCAAAGCAGTCCACCAGCGCTGATATTGTCCTTACTGCTCCGCGGGGGAAGAGCCGAATGCGGCATCTTCCCCCGCTCCTGTATCCACTGTCAGTGAGTGGTCAGTATCGCGAACAGCCGCGTAAAAGACGTCACGCACGTCCGTCACACCTAGCAACTTCAGCTGCTTTTGCAGCCACCGCTCATCCCTGTTGATCAGACGCAGGTTTCTCTCCTGCACCTTCCCCTCCACCACTACTGCGATCGGCAAGCCCTGATACTCCACTTTCATATCGAGATGGCGAGGCGTCACAGGTATGACGTCCTCTCTTGGCAAGATACTAATCTCTCCTGTCGGTTCCAGGATGGCATATTGGACATCGCGGATGTCGGGATACCCAGCGGAGCGCATGCTGGCCAGCAGTTCGACCAGTGAATAGCGACTCTGACGCAAGTTGGCTTTGATCAGTTTTCCGTGTTTGACCAAGATCGTCGGATGGCCGATCACCAGACGGTTGATCCAGCGAAACAACGTTAGTTTGGCAAACAGCACATGAATGATCGAAACGGTCACAATACCGGCTACCGCCTCTCTCACGTGCTCACTGGCGATCGGACTAACCGCCAGCGTCGCCAAGAAGATGATGGCCGTCAGGTCATGTGGCGTCAGCTGAGCCAGTGTTGCTTTGCCCATGAACCGGATGACGACGACAGAGACAAGAAACAACAAGATAACCTTCCCTATATATAGAAGCACCGCATTCTCACCCGAATCTGCTGTGATTTTCTCCCATAACGTGCCCGTGTACTGCTCATGTTATCCCCCTGCTGACTGGCGATTTGCCATTTGCTTTAGCCATTTTCGTTATGGTATAATGATTTTGGTACCGATAAAACAAAAATAGTTTTCTTGGTTTCTATAAAAGGGAGGTGAATGCGGCATGCACGAAAGAATTCTTGCCGGAGCTATCGAGCTGATCCAGCAAAACGGGATCAAGTTTACCATGGCCGACCTGGCAGCACAGCTTGGGATGAGTAAGCGAACCTTGTACGAACACTTCTCGTCAAAGGAAGAGCTGATCGGCACTATCATCGACCGCTCTCTGACAGAGATGAAGGAGCAAGAAGCGCTAATCGCCGCCGACCCGCGGCTTGATCCTATCGAAAAGTTGCGTGTGCTGCTCTGTCTAACTCCAGAAGAGTTTCGGCTTGGTGGCCTACGCCTACTGCATGACGTAAAACGACATCTGCCCGGACAATGGCAAAAAATCGACCATTTCCTGCGGGAGGAATGGGCCACGATATGTAGTGTGATTGAGGAAGGGATTGCCAGCGGTCAGATCCGGCCAATCAATCTGCCGGTCTTTATCCAGATGTACGTAGGCTGCCTCCAACAGTTGATCGACCAACGATTTCTTGCGACACAAAGCTTGAATCTCTCTGAGGCGTTGGAAGAGATGGCCTCGATCATGCTGTCTGGCATTACCGCCGATCACACCACAAAGGAGGGATCCTCATGAATTGGTTCTATCTGATTCTGGCGATTGTACTGGAAGTGGCAGGGACGACATCGATGAAGATGTCGCAAGGCTTTACCAAGGTGTTTCCATCCTTATTGATGTTCTTCTTCTATGCCGCCAGCCTGGTATCGCTCACTGTCGCTCTCAAGTACATTGAGGTAGGCGTGGCATACGCGATCTGGTCAGGAGTGGGGACAGCGCTGATTGCTGTCCTTGGGATCCTGATTTTCAAGGAATCCGCGACACTGCTCAAAATCGGTTCCCTCGTACTGATCATCCTCGGTGTCATTGGTTTAAATCTCGGCGGGACGGACCATGGTACGAGCCAACCAGGGCATGCCATCACTAAGGAAACGAGTGAAACGAGAGATTACCGATGAAAGAAGCAAAGGGGTTATCGTTCTTTTTCTGGGTTACTGATGTGCTGACTTCTACCAAAGAATTCACGGAGCATCCCTATAGCGACGCACCATCATAACCTAGTCAGTCCTCTGGACGATTCACCGGATCAGGCCAACCGTTGCGATTCGACTCTAGCCACTCTTGTAGCACGACAGCCTGGTTGTGCTGCTCATCTTTCGCGGCATACAATAGTGTGACCGTCTCGGTGGCAGCGAGCCGCTGCAATCGCTCCAAGGCCTTGCGCTGATCAGGACCGGCATGGCGGAGTTCCTGGATGTACCTCTCCCGGAACTCCGCGAACCTGTTCGGATCATGCGCAAACCACCTGCGCAGTTGATCACTCGGAGCGATCTCCCGCAACCATTCGGTGAGTTGCGCTTGCGCTTTGGAGATTCCCCTCGGCCAGATACGGTCCACTAAAATGCGGCAGCCGTCGGAAGCCGCCGGCGCCTCATATACTCTTTTTGTTTTTACACGTGCCATATTCATCTGCCCCTCTCTCCGCTCGTCCCCATACTTGATATGCTTGCTCTTAGTTATCTTTACCACATTGGGACAAGTGACCGCACCGGATGCACGCGTGTCAAAGATCTAATTTTCGGAAAATAAGCGCGGTATTATGACCGCCGAAACCGAGGGCATTGTTCATTACTGTATCAACTGCCCCCCACCTCGCCTCATTGGGAACATAGTCCAAGTCACATTGTTCATCAGGGGTTTCGTAGTTGATCGTTGGCAAAATCGTTCCGGTGTGCATGGTGAGAATCGAGAAGATCGACTCTACTGCACCAGCGGCTCCCATCAAGTGGCCGGTCATCGACTTGGTCGAGCTGGTCGGAACGTGATAGGCCCGCTCGCCAAACAGCGCTTTCAACGCAGCCGTCTCGTACAAGTCGTTGTAGATGGTGCTGGTCCCATGCGCATTGACATAGTCAATATCTGTTGGCGACAGCCCTGCATCATCCAACGCCTTTCGCATCGCCCGCACACCACCCTCGCCGTCTGGAGCAGGTGTGGTGATGTGGTAGGCGTCACCAACCGTGCCGTAGCCGACGATTTCGCCGTAAATCTTCGCATCGCGCTGTAAAGCAGAGCGAAGTGATTCCAGCACGAGGATTCCCGCTCCCTCGCCCATGACAAGCCCGTCACGGTGTTTGTCGAACGGTCGGCAGGCCTTCTCAGGGTCCGGATTGGCAGAGATCGCACCCATCGCACAGAACGTGGCGATACCCATCCGGGTGATGGACGCTTCACTCCCTCCTGCGATCATCACCTCTGCTTCTCCCCGTTGGATAACACGATAAGCATCTCCAATCGCATTTGCCCCGGTCGCGCAGGATAAGACCGTACAGGAATTGACCCCTTTGGCGCCGAGGTAGATCGACACCTGGCTGCTCGCCATGTTGCAGATAATCAGGGGAACGGCGAAGCGATGCAGATTTTGATATCCCCCTTGCAGCAGGTTGAGAAACTGCTCTTCAAAGCTTTCCAAACCGCCGATGCCTGTCCCTACCCAGACGCCGACCTGCTCTGCCTCGACGTGTTGGCCGATGATCAGTCCCGCGTCTTCCACCGCCATCACCGCCGCGGCGACGGCGTACTGGGCAAATCGATCCATTCGACGCCCTTTTTCGATATGGACGTAGTCGTGAATATCAAACCGCTTTACTTCGCCGGCCACTTTTGCGGGAAGATCCTCCGTGTCGATCTTCGTGATCCGACCGATACCGGAACGCCCCGCTGCCGCAGCCTCCCACGTGTCCCGAACGTTGTTGCCCAATGGTGTCACACAACCCAAACCAGTGATAACGACGCGATTTTTCATCACTCATACCCCCCAGGCTTGTTTGGAAAAACCATCGCTTTCTGTCGGCACCTATGCACATCATGGTGGATAGTTCGATAGAAACCGACCCTCTTCCTTCCTTTTCCATGACCGGAAGGGATTTTCAAATGATCAGCGTGGGGCTACCCTCGGAATGGGCAGCGATGGCGACACTACAGCTCGCTACTCTCAGGCGCTGGGGAGATGACCATAATACCCTACACACAAAAAAGACACTGTTTCCAGTGTCATGAAATCAACCCAATCTGCTGCAATCCATGGCGGATACCCCCATCACCGGCATCGCGAGTCACCCACTTGGCATAAGGCTTCAAATCCTCATGAGCGTTGCCCATCGCGATCCCCATCCCGACAAACGAGAGCATCTCTATGTCATTTAAACCGTCGCCAAAGGCGACCGCTTCTTCTGCAGACAGGCCCAGGTGCTTGAGCAGAGCCGCAATCCCCTTTGCTTTCGATCCTCCGCCCGGCAAGATGTCCAGTGCGTACGGATGCCAGCGAATCGACGAGAAATCGGCGAGATCCTCCAAATAGGCCGTCTCTTCATGTGGCTGACAGTACAGAAAAGCCTGATAAATCTCTTTCTCCTGCCAGTAGCAGTGATGATAGTCAGGAGGCTGCAGAGACAAATAGTGAAACGACTCGATAATGCGCGGGTGATCCTCGGCATTGGCGTAACAATCTTCTTCACTGAGGTAGACGAGCGGATGATCATAGGATCTGGCCCGTTCTTCCAGTAACGACAGCGATTCTTTTTTGAGCGGCTGCGTATAGACGACCGTCTCTTTTTCCACTACATAAGAGCCGTTAAAACTGACATAGGTGTCAATTCCAAGCTGATCTGCGACCGGCTTCAGATGATAGGGGGAACGCCCCGTGGCGATGGCTACTTTTGTGCCCGTCTCTTTTAGCTGTGCCACTGCTTGTTTGGTGTCTTCCGGTATCTCATTCTTGCTGTCCAAAAGCGTGCCATCAATGTCAAAGAAAACAATGTTGTACGGCATGGCTCTCTCCTTCTCTAGATCATTCTCTCCTACAGCTATCTTAATCCATTATTGGCGAAATCGGAAGGATAGGTTTCCCCCAACATGCCCCACATGGTACTGACTACCTGCTCATCCACTCCTATGCTCCCCTCTGCGCACTGTACCTACCGCCAGCAGCAGCAGCGGCATTATGATACCAATTGTGATATCGTACAGCGGCCAGTATCTGCTGATGACCAAGTTGTAGTAGCTGATGTTTGGCGAAATCACAATAGCAAGTACGACGATATTGACCCCCATGGGCAGCAGCAGCATCCGGTAGTCTCGCAGTTTTAACAGTTGCGCTAATCCCAGATGAGAGGCGTAGTAGTATAGAGTGATTTTAAAGTACATGGTAAGCAGCCACATGATGGCCAAAATCGCTTCTATCCTTTCGATAAAATCACCGACACTGATTTGTTTGGCCAAAGAATAACTGGCGTAGATATTTCTTGC
Source organism: Brevibacillus humidisoli (assembly GCF_020923435.1). Lineage (NCBI taxonomy): Bacteria > Bacillati > Bacillota > Bacilli > Caryophanales > Paenibacillaceae > Brevibacillus > Brevibacillus humidisoli. The sequence continues at coordinate 3,581,093 of NZ_CP087263.1, forward strand.
CGTCAGGTCGGGGCCGAGTACAAGAAGGGCCAACACGACGATGACCGTCAATACCGTTCCTCCCATCGCTGCCCCAAACAAAAAACTTTTCGCCATTCGTTTCGGTTCATGCACAAACGGAAAAATCATTAAAAAGACAAGCAGTTCCGTAAACGGAAAAGCCATAACCGGCAGTGCTCCTGCTAGTACCGGCTGGAACCCTTCCGCCAGGATCGGCGTCATTTTTTCCGTGTCCACTTCAGGCGAAAGAAAAAGCACCAGCATGAAAAACAGCAAGATGAACCAGACGAAAAAAGTTTCTCCTGCGCGCGCGATCGGTTCAAGACCGAGCCGAGCCCCCATAATCACGATAGAGAGCATCAGGATCAGGATCGCTTCAATCGGGGTTTCCGGCATGATTTGCGTCGTCATAAAATCCCCGATTTCCCTAACCATCAAGCCTATATTGAGCAAAAAATACAACAGAAACAGGAGAGAAAAGACAATTCCCAGCCACTTGCCAAGGATTTTATCATTGTATTGTACCAATGTCAGTCGAGGATAGAGCGCTCCTACCTTGCAAAACAGATAAGCTATGGTCAAACCTGCCGCTACCCCGATGATCATGGAGATCCACGCATCCTGTTTCGCCTCAGCGACTATGACGGACGGCAGTACCAGAATAGAATCTCCGATGGTAACCAGTATGACCAATACGATTAATTGGTGAATCCCGATTCTGCCACGATCCAGCACCGTCAGACCCCCCTCTCTTACTTTAGGAGTCCGGTCAGGAGATCATTTGCCGGCTTGTACAAAGCCGTAATCCAATCCAGTGGATTAGGAATCTCTACATCCAGACTCTTCGCGATACCAAGCCCCACCCCAAACAGCAGCAAACAGGAAAATACCCACAGTTCCTTTCGATGACGGTTTCGCACCAGGCGGGGAACCTCGATTAGTGCGATGACGACCCCGACCAGCACGATCCCTGCAATGATCAACATGACGGCACTCCTCCTTTGCTATTTGCGATCAGGGAGTCCTTTTCTCAACTGAGACCTGCCGCGAAACGCACCGATTGCCCATAGCAGCAGGGGCAGGAGCACCCCATAGGTAAACACATACAATGGCCACGTGTCCCGATCAAACTCGTGCGAATCGACGATATTGGGATGGGTGAACGTTGAAAACACAATCATGAGCAGCCCGAGCGGCAAAGTCAGAAAGCGGTATCTTTGTATCTCCAGCGTTTGGGCGAGGCCAACAATAGACGCATAAAAGTAAAATGCCGCCTTTATGTAGATGGTAATGAGCCAGATGATCGCCATCACAGCCTCGATCCGCTGCACGATATTGCCTACGTCTATCTTTTTCGCCAATGCATAACTAGGATAGGTCTGCCGCGACGTGATGTCTGCACCCAACACCAAGATCGTCAACCCGATCATCACGATGAGAATCGCCCCACCCACCAATACGCCGCTCACAAAGGCTTTCTTCGCTGTTTGAGGATCGTTGACGGAAACGGGAAACATCATCAGCATCGTAAACATGGGCCACGAGAAAATACTGCTGACGAGCATGGTAGCATAAAGCAGTGGTCCTATCCCTGTTTCAAACACTGGTTGCAAGTTTTGTGTATCCACCTGGGGAGAGACAAAAACAACTAAAATAATGAACAGAACCACGAACCAGGGAAATAAAATTTCCACGGCACGAGCCAACGTCTCGAGCCCCAAACGAACCCCAAGGATGACGATGCTCCCAAACAGGATGTGGATCGCTTCAATTGGCGTCTCCGGCATCCATTGCGTCACGACAAAGTTCCCGACATAAAACAACAATTCGGCTGCTGAGTAGAAAAATAGAAAAACAAGACTAAGAGAGACCGCCTTGCCCAGCCATTTACCTAGCGCTTGCTCAATCATCTTGACCAGGGTCAGATTGCCAAACTGACTTGCCAAAGCGTTGTACAAGAATACAACGAGCAAACTCAACACGGTCGCCCATACGGCAGGAATCCACGCATCTTGTTTGGCCACGTCGGCAACACCTGCAGGCACAACCAGGATCGCTGTGCCGACCGAAAAAATCACCACGATGTAACGGAATTGTCGAACCGATAACTTGTCGTTCTCCTGCATCTGTGGTCACCTTTCTACTGCGCGCAGTCTACTCTTTCATTTCCTCGAGGAAGGATTTGCTTACTGTACCCAAGCGACGGATCTTAAAATCTACCGTTACATGCACCGCTACATCGACAAACATTTCGTTCCAATCTTGTTTTAGTTGCCTCCATGCTTGCGGATCTGCGAAGTGAATCGCCTGGCCAAATCCAAAGATATCTACTTTGTATCTTCGTTGAACTTTTTTGATGGTACGTTGAATCCTGTCTTTTATCGCCTGCTCCACTCGCTTTTCCAGTTCGTAAATCGCCTGTGGATCGCTGACATCAAGCAAGCATTCCACTTCCCCGACATTTCCCTCCGTCTCGACCGTGATCTCGATTTCCGGTTTTCCGTTGATAACCTTCCCCTTCAGTTCGGTCCCGGAGCGAATCACCTCCAGCACCAACTTCCCCCCTTTGGGGCAGCTCACCTCTTCTGCTGTATTTTGTATCCGATCGACTATGTAGGTATATCCTTTGCTTTCCTCTTCCGTCAACCAACCGATCAATTTGTCTTTGTTGAATACGGCAAGTCCGGAATACTGCAGTTGGCCGGGAGAATCGATCAACTCCACATTTTCCCTCGTTTCCCCTATTTCCGGGTCACCTTTTATTTGCACCCCTGACAGTACCGGATTCTTCCCAGCACTGGTCAGATCAGAGATTAGTTCATCCATTGTGACCGTCAGCGCCGGCCCCCATGACTTTTCCGAGGTTTCCAGGGAGGAAAAGAGATTAATAGCCGGGACTTTTTCTAGTGGCGTCAAGATTTCCAAGATATTTTCAGCCCTACTCCCCTTTGCGACAACGATATAGAAATCGGTTCGATACTCGTGATCCCGGGTGATAAAATCCAATACGTTTCCGATTCCTTCTCTGGCGACCGCTTCCCCAATCACCAGCATGCGCAGATGAGAAGCATAGATTTTTCTGGGGCTGACCGTCGTCATTTTCCGTCTCGCTTCAAACAGATTTTTCCCTGTGGCATGATACATCGTCACTGGCGTACGACTGGCCGTCGCCTGCTTGGCTGCCACTTCTCCCGGATCAACGACCTGACTGGACACCCGGTATTGGCTGCCTTTCTTATCGATCGCGAACCCCACTTCCAGCGCGATATCATTCAGTTCGCGGCGGTTCCAACAACCGGCTGCTAGCAACAGCAGTACCAAGGACAGACAGATCAGCGCCACTTTTTGTTTCACCGCCCAACCTCCTTTCCATCATGACTATTGACGCCTGCGTCGCTTGGTCAGCGCAGTTGGTTCCCTCCTCGTCCCCCTATGGCGCGTTATCCTTTCATATCCTGCAAAAAGGATTGGGTAACGGTCCCTAAACGGCGAATCTTGAAATCGACGTTCACGTTAACGGTCAGATCAACAAACTCTTCCTTCCATTCTCCCTTCCGTTTTTTCCATGCCTGCGGGTCGGCCTGGTAAATGGCCTGACCAAATCCAAAAATATCTACCTTATACGTTTTCTGCACTTTTTTGATCGTCCGTTCCACCCTTTTTTTGATCTCCTGTTCTGCCCGCTTCTCCAAGTCGGCAAGGGTACTACTTTTGGTTAGATCAATGAGACATTGCACTTCCCCAACATTTCCCTCCGTCTTGATCGTGATGTCGATTTCCGGTTTTCCGTTGGTCACCTTCCCCTCTACCTCAGTTGAGGAGCGGAGTACCTCTAATCCCAGCAATCCTCCTTTTGGGCAGGTGACGTTTTCGATTGTACTATCGACGAAGTCACGTATGTAGACAAGCCCTTTGCTTTCCTCCTCATTTAACCAGCCGACCAGTTTGTCTTGGCTGAATACGGCAAGCCCCGCATACCGCACGCGAACAGGAGAATCGATCAACTCCAGGTTTTTCGTTGTTTCTCCCATCTCCCGATCTCCCGTGATTTCGATCCCCGTTAGAACGGGACTGATCCCTTCACTGGTCAAATCGGTAATCAATTCTTCCAACGTGATGCTCATCGTCTCGGCCCATGCGTTCTCCGACGTTTCCAGGGAACGAAACATTTTGTTGGCTGGAATTTTTTCCAACGGGGTTAAGTTCTTCAGGATTTGATGGGCGCTCGCCCCTCGCGCCACAACGATGTAAAAATCGGTACGAAACTCATGATCCCGAGAGATCAGATCCAAAGCTTTTCCAATTCCCTCTCTGGCTACTGACTCCCCCAGCACCAGCATGCGCAGGTGAGCCCCGTACATTTTTCTCGGGCTCTCCCGCGTCATCTTGCGCACGGTCTCAAACACGGAATCCCCTGTCATGTGATACATCGTCACTGGCGCGCGTCCCGCTCTCCCCTGCTTCACAGCCACTTCTCCGGGATCGACAATTTGTGTGGAGACCCTGTATTGTTTGCCCACTTTATCGATTGCGATCCCCACTTGGATGGAGATGTCATTTAATTCACGGCGGTTCCAACAGCCGGTGGCGAACAGCAACGCGACGGCAACCAGGCAAAACAGGGTCACGTTCCGCTTCACAGCTCAACCTCCTTTCGATCCGCTCGTTGTTCACCGCCGTGGCGGCGGTTTTGGAGTGGACGGATTCTGCTCACGCCTCACGTTTCGTTGACTGATGAGGCGGGGACGGGAGAACATGGCCCACCAAGGCACCCGCAACATGGCGTCCTTCTGGTCGGTCGGTATTAACGGAGCAAACGGACTTAAGTATGGCACCCCGAATGAACGTAGACTGCACAAGTGCAGGACGAGTGCAATTAACCCGACGATAATCCCAAACAGCCCAAAAGAAGCGGCAAGTGCCATCAGCGCAAAGCGAAGTATGCGTACAGCAATTCCTATGTTAAAAGCTGGCAACACAAACGTGGAAATCGCTGTGATCGCAACGACAATGACCATCGCGGCAGACACAATGCCGGCCTCCACCGCCGCAGTTCCAACCACCAGCGTGCCCACGATCGATACCGCGGCGGCAATCGCCTTGGGCATTCTCACGCCCGCTTCCCGCAAGATTTCAAAAGTAATCTCCATGATCAGCGCCTCGATGAAGGCGGGAAAGGGAACGCCTTCCCGCTGCGCCGCCAGACTGATCAACAGCGGCGTCGGGATCATTTCCTGATGAAAGGTGGTAATCGCGATGTAAAGCGATGGTGCGAGCAAGGCAATAAAGAAGGAAAGATAACGAAGCAACCGCAGCAGTGTACTAATGTCGGCCCGCTGATAATAATCCTCCGGCGCCTGAAAAAATTGCACCATCAGAGCAGGGACCAACAGCACAAACGGTGTCCCGTCAACCAGGATCGCTATCCGCCCCTCCAGCAGCCCGGCAGCGATCACATCCGGGCGCTCTGTATTGTAAATGGTAGGAAAAGGCGTGTACGTCTCATCCTGGATTAACTCCTCGATGTAGCCGCTTTCCAGAATCCCGTCAATATCAATCCGATCCAGTCGCGCACGTACTTCTTGGACAACTTCCTGATTAGCGATTCCGTCGATGTACATGATCGCCACTTCAGTTTTGGTCACACGGCCGATCACCCTGCTTTCCAGCCGCAGGTTGCGATCTCTTATCTTTCGTCGGACGAGCGCCGTGTTGGTGCGGATGGTTTCCGTAAATCCTTCCCGTGGACCGCGAATGACCGACTCGGCACTCGTCTCCTGCACACCTCGGTCACGCCAGCCGCTCATCCCGATCACAAAGCCCTGCACATAACCGTCCAACAAGAGGACTACGTTCCCTGAAACCAGCGATGCAACCACTGTGTCAAGATCATTCACATCTTCAATTTCTCCTACTGTCAGGACGAATTCTTTCAAGAAAGGTAAAAGGTTCTGACTATGAGAGAGCATGTCCTCAAAGTCCGTCTGGTGAATGTCGACCATCAGTGTTTCCATGATAAAATCCTGCACCGATTTTGTATCGGCCAAACCGTCGATATATAAGATCCCGACCTTGATCCGTCGGCTGGAACCAATTCGAACCTCTCTGATGACGAGATCGTCACTATTTCCAAGCACATCGACCACCTTCTGAACATTTTTCTGAAGGCTCGGTCGCAGCAGCTCCGTTTGCGTTGTCTGGTCAACCAAGCCGCCGTGGAAAAACTGCTTGCTCACGGGCGGTTTTCGATGTCTTTTTCCAAAAAACCTCATGCCGATTTCTTCCTTTTCGATCACTAGTTATCCTCAGCATATACCTACGATAACCTTTCTAAACATCGCACAATTACCCGCGCTGCAGACCATCAGCTAAGCGTTGCCGTTTCTGCAACGATGCTGACTGCCAGATGTAACACTCCTTTTATTTCCACGTCTCAGCAGATAAAAGGGGGTATTCATCATGCCAAGAAAAAGATATCTATTGGCGGCGGCAACCGCTCTGTTTGCTTTCGCAGCAGCAGGATGTGCTGTGAGTCAGCAGAGCGCGCAACAGGAGGCCGCCAGCAATATGGCGCGATCAGCAGATAGTGTGTCTGAGTCGGGCTATGCCGGTCAGCCAGCCCCGCCAAACGGGGAAGCGTACGACAACATGTACTTTGAGCATTACGGAACCAACCCGTTTATCGCGACCGAAGAGGATCGCCTCTCCACCTTTGCCGCAGATGTTGATACTGGGTCCTACACCGTGATGCGAAACTACATCAACCGCGGCGAGCTGCCGCCAAATGACGCGGTACGGGTAGAAGAGTTTGTCAACTACTTCCCGGTGGCGTATCCACTTCCAGCTCAAGGCGATACCTTTGCCATTCACACAGACGGGGGGCCTTCTCCCTTTGGCGAGGGGTATGACCTTCTGCGTATCGGGATCAAGGGCAAAGAAATCGCAATCGAAAATCGGCTCCCTGCCCATCTCACCTTTGTGATTGACGTGTCTGGTTCGATGAATCGAGAAAATCGGCTCGAACTGGTGAAAAAAAGCTTGCGTGTTTTGGTTGATCAACTAACAGAAGAAGATACCGTAGGCATCGTCGTGTACGGCTCGCGCGGCCGCGTCCTGCTGGAGCCTACATCGATTGCAGAGAGAGAAGAGATTATGCAGGCGATCGATCAACTGCAGCCCGAAGGATCGACCAATGCAGAAGAGGGGCTCCGCTTGGGATATGAGATGGCCGCCGAATGGTATGAGAAGGGGGCCATTAACCGTGTCATCCTCTGCTCTGACGGGGTAGCCAACGTCGGAAAAACGGGACATGAGGAGATTCTCAAAGAGATTGAACAGCATGCCACAGCAGGTATCGCCCTCAGTACCTTTGGTTTCGGGATGGGCAACTACAACGACGTACTGATGGAGCAGTTGGCCGACGAGGGTGATGGCCAATACGCCTACATCGGTACGTTCTCCGAAGCGAGACGGGTGTTCACCGAGGCTCTTACCGGCACCCTGCAGACGATCGCCAGCGAGGTGAAGATTCAAGTCGAGTTTGATCCTGGCCAAGTGGAACGCTACCGATTGCTCGGATACGAAAACCGGGATGTACGCGATGAAGACTTCCGCAACGATAAAGTGGACGCCGGCGAGATCGGCTCCGGTCACACCGTCACCGCGCTGTATGAAGTGAAGCGAAAAGGCAGTGCCACTGCTCCACTGGGCACCATTCGCCTGCGCTATCGAGAGCAGGAGAGCGGTCAAATCAAGGAAATCGAACAACCCCTGCTCACTGGCAATGAGTTGTCCCAAGATTTGCGCTTTCTGGCCGCCGTTGCAGAATACGCGGAGATTTTGCGCGGCAGCTACTGGGCGAAGGACGGTTCGCTGGAAGAGGTTCTGCAGTTGGCGGAGGAGAACAGCTCCGGCGAACAGCAGATGGAATTCGTGCGCCTGGTAAAGGACAGCATTGCCTTGCAGCGGGAAGAATAACAATTGACTCACCGGTTCGACGCCGCAACTGTCAGCAGTGGACAGCTGCGGCGTTTGTTTGGAGAGGAGACGGGACTGCATAAAATCAGCATAAATCAAGGATAGTCAGAATGCACATGGGGAAGGTATAATAAATCGAAAAGTGAGTGATTACTCACTCTAAAAATTGAAGGGGGATTGATCCATGCGAAATCGCGCCCTGCTCACCACCCTTTCCTTATCCATGTTTCTTCTGACATCCTGCTCCCTGTACGGACAGGAAGATACGACGCTCTCCGGTACGATTGAAGCGGATGAACTGCCAATCGTAGCAGAGGTTGGCGGCATGGTTCGCTCCATCGCAGTAGACGAAGGAGCCAGCTTGCAGCAAGGAGAGGAAATAGCCACGATCGATGACCGTACCTTTCGGCTGCAGGTAGAGGAAGCGGAAGCGCTGTTGGCTCAGGCAACCGCCAAACTGGAAGAAGCCAAAGCGGGTACACGCAACCAGACACTGCAGCAGGCAGCGGCGTCCGTCCAACAGTCTCAGGCCACTGTCCAGCAAGCAGAAGCCCGACTGCGGCAAGCCAAAGCACAGGTGACACGTGCTCAAGAGCAGCTGCAGCAAGTCCAGGCTCAGTTGGAAGGAGCAAAGCGCACGCTTGCCTATCACCAATCACGATTGCAGGAAACGACGCAGCTCTTTGAACAGGGTGCAGCCACCAATCGCGATGTGGAGACCCAGCAAGAAGCCGTTAATCAGGCACAGACACAGGTGGACCAATTGACTGCGCAAGTCTCCGCCAGCCGTTCTCAGGCAATCAGCGCCGAAAACGAGGTAGAGGCAGCCACGGCCCAATTGGCAGCAGCCCAGTCTCAGGAAGATCACGCTTCCGCCCAGTTGGATTTGCTCCGTGAAGGCAGTACCGGCTACACGATCAAAGCACTGCTGGCGGCGGAAAAACAGGCACGCGCCAAACTGGAGGCGGCCAAACTGCAGCTGCAAAAGACAACCCTCATCGCACCCGCGGACGGCATCCTGCTGCGCAGCAACATCACAGAAGGGGAAGTGGTGAAGGCCGGAGCCACCCTGTTTACGATGATGAAAAAAGAGAAACTTGAGCTTACGGTTTACATTCCGGAAGCAGACCTGGGCATGGTATCAGTCGGCCAACAGGTCAGCGTCCAGGTTGACGCCTACCCCGGCGAACAGTTTACCGGGATGATCAGCGCGATCGCCGACAAAGCGGAGTTCACACCGAAAAACGTGCAGACCAAAGAAGAGCGCACCAAGCTGGTTTTCGCCGTTACTATTCAGCTGCAGAACGGGTTTGACAAACTGAAACCGGGCATGCCTGCTGACGTCTCGCTCTCGGAGGGGGAGGAGTCCCGATGAACGATGTGATTCAGTGTGAAAACCTGACCAAGAAGTTTCAGCAGCATGTGGTCGTGAACAACCTGACCCTATCGATCCGCAAAGGGTCTATCTTTGGCTTTCTCGGGCCAAACGGCTCCGGCAAATCCACCACGATCCGCATGCTGTGCGGTTTGCTGCTGCCTACCTCCGGCTCCGGCACCGTGCTCGGCTTTGACATCACCAAAGAGAGTGAGGAGATTAAGCAGCGCATCGGCTATATGTCGCAGCGGTTCAGCTTGTACGAAGATTTGACGGTTGAGGAGAACCTAGACTTTTATGCGGGGATCTACGGCATCACTGGATCACGCCTGCGGGAGCGGAAGGCAGAACTGATCGCGATGGCCGGACTGGAAGGACGGGAGAATCAGTTGGCAGGCTCGCTCTCTGGAGGTTGGAAGCAGCGACTGGCTCTCTCCTGCGCTCTATTGCATCAACCGGAGCTGCTGATCCTCGACGAGCCGACGGCAGGGGTTGACCCGGTCTCCCGCCGTGTTTTCTGGGACGTGATCCACCGTCTGGCTGAACAGGGGATGACCGTCCTGGTCAGTACCCATTACATGGACGAAGCGGAGACCTGTGACGAGATCGGCTTTATCTTCTTCGGAGATTTGCTTGCCCAAGGCACGCCGCGCCAGTTGATTGAACGGATGAGCGCAGCCAATCTGGAAGACGTTTTTATCGCACTGGTGCACGAGGCAGAAGCGAAGAAACGGAACGGAACCTCCGTCGGCGAAACGGGGCGAGTCCAATGAAACGATTCAGCCTCTCACGCTACCTGGCCATCGTCAAAAAAGAGATCATCCAGATCAAGCGGGACAAACCCAGTCTGGGCATTGCCCTGGTGATGCCGTTGATGATGCTGTTTTTATTTGGATACGCGGTCAATACGGATGTCGACCAACTCGCGACGGCCATCTGGGATCAAAGCAAATCGCCCGACAGTCGGGAATTGGTGCGCCACTTTACCAATACGGAAGTATTTCAGGTGGTCTCGTACGTCTCTGGATATGACGAACTGGAGGGGATGATCGACAGCGGCAGCGCGCGGGTCGGCATCGTCATCCCGCCCGATTACGCCAACAAGCGGGACAATGATCTGCCCGTCTCCGTGCAGCTGCTGATTGACGGTTCCGATCCCAACATTGCCCGTACCGCTGCAAGCAATGCTCAATTGATCGTACAGAACCAGGCCATCTCGATCCAGGAGCGGAAGCTGCAACGAGAAGGATTGGGCGAGCTGGAACTGCCGCTCACCGTGGAGTCTCGCGTCCTGTTTAATCCTGACATGAAAAGCATCGTCTTTAACGTGCCAGGGTTGATCGGGATTATCATGCAAAATGTGACGATGATCTTGACCGCCTTTTCACTCGTTCGCGAGAAGGAACGTGGCACGATGGAACAGCTGGTCGTCACACCGATTCGACCGCTGGAATTGCTGCTCGGCAAGATCACGCCTTATGTATTCGTCGGCTCGTTTTCTTTTTGCATTGTCTTGCTGTTGGGAACATTCTGGTTCGGTGTCCCGATCAAAGGGAGCCTGCCACTGCTCGTCATCCTGTCCATTCTGTTCCTGATTACCACTCTGACGCTGGGCATCTTTATCTCGACGGTTGCCAACACCCAACTGCAGGCGATGCAGGTCGCTTTTGCCTTTATCCTGCCAAGCGTACTGCTGTCCGGGTTTATGTTCCCGCGCGAGACGATGCCGTTTTTGATAAAATGGTTGGGAGGACTTGTCCCTCTCACCTACTTCCTCGAGATTCTGCGCGGGATTTTTCTCAAAGGGGTGGATCTCACCGCCCTATGGCAGGACACACTGGGCATGATGATCTTTTGCGTGTTGATCATTACCCTCGCGATCCTGCGATTCCGCAAGCAGATCGAGTAACACAGGTGTTGATCCGAATATAGAAAGGAACATGGACGGCCGATGAGCGACCAACGTTTTGAAGACCGCCTGCAGGCGTTTATCGAGGAGATGAAGCACGAAGACAAGATGACCGAGAAGCAGCGGAGCATCCTGGAAGCGGCGATCAAGCTGTTTGCCGGCAAGGGGTTTCATGCTACTTCGACCAGCGAGATCGCCAAGGAGGCGGGGGTGGCGGAGGGGACGATCTTCCGTCACTACAAGACAAAGAAAGATATCCTGATCGCAGCCGTCGCCCCGGTGATCGTCAAAATCGCCGCCCCCTTCATCCTGTCGGACATTCGGGAGATTCTAAAAACACAAGTACAAAAATCGTTCGCCGATGTCGCCAGCGAGTTGTTCAAGAACCGTCTCTCGCTCTTGCAGACAAATGAAAAGCATTTTCGCATCCTGATCCAGGAAGTCTTTTTTCACGAGGAACTGCGCGAGGCCCTGATCGATGCCGTCGCCCGCGAAGCGCTCGGGATCGTCAAAGAGTTCGTCGAACAAAAAATCGACGCAGGTGAACTGCGCCCGCTGCCGCCGGAAGTGATCGTACGGGTTATTTTCTCCCTGCTGGTAGGCACTGTCGTATTCAAGTACGCCATAGGCAGAGAAGAGTACGCCCTCCTGCCGGAAGAAGAACAAGTCGCACTCACCGTGGATATTCTGATGAACGGCATCAGCCGACGCTGAACCGATCTTTCCGCTGTTGCCAAACATCCCGCACCTGCCGACGACTGGTGCGGGATGTGGTTATGGCTATGGCTATGGCGTAATCTTTACCTTCATTTCAATCATATTGACGGTCTCGTCATTGGTATCCTTCACTTTGACCAGGTCGCCTTTCAACTTCTCTCCTTTGGCCCCGTAGGCTTCCGTGACCGTCGGCCACATGTCATCATCGGGTACAAACTGGATCAGGAAGTAGTACATTTCTACGTCTTTGGGATGTTCAATCTGCAGCATAAACGAACCGTCAGGGTTCACCTGCGTATTGTCGGTGTACCCATAGTGCCAATGATCTGGTATGTCGATATTGGCCTTTACCTCGGTGCCTTCCAGCAGATTGCTTTTAGCGGTGACATAGAGATGCTTCTCATCCTTGGACACGGTCGGCTTGATCCAGATCGTCGGCTGACCGTAATCATCCGGTTTGTCCCACTTTGGTGTCTCAAAGGCCACCTTGGTACCGTCGGCCGCCTCCGGATCGACATAGGCATAGGCGGCTGCCTTGTACTTGATTTCATCCGAGTCGAGGTATTGATAGACGTATGGGCCAGTCAACTTCTCTCCGTTTTCGCCGTAGGCCTTTTTAATCCGCTCACTCTGGAATTCGGGCTTGAAGTAGAGCTCCACCTGGATTGTATTCTTCACATCAGGTTTTTTGATCTCCAGTTCAAAACTACCGTCGCCAGCTACTTCAGTTTCTTCATTGTACCCCCATACATTATACCCTTTGACATTGACATCGTTAGAGATTTCCGTCCCTGGGAGCAAGTTCGACTGCCCCTTGATGATCAAGTTTTTTCCGTTGACGGTAATCTCCCCCTCCAGGCGCACGTCCAGATTCCCCTGGTCTTCCGGAGCGTCTTCACTCGCTGTGGAGACCACTTCAAACTCGACTGGTTCTCCCGGCAGTTCCGCTTCTGCCGCTTCCTGTTCCCCCTCTTCCCCGGCAGACTGCTCCGCTTGCTCGGTTTGTTTCTGGTCTGCTTTCGCAGTCTCTCCTTGCTCCTGTTTTGCTGTAGCATCGGTTGACGTCTCTGTCGCCTGGCCGCAGCCGAACAGCGACAAACTGAGTACGAGGATAATAAGTCCCAACCATCTTTCTTTTTTCATGTCCTTCTCCTTCCCGACAAAAAATGACTCAACAATAGAAAATCATATCAGCAAATAGAGGAAATTTGCACCAGAAGAATCAAAATGAGGATTTTGGAACCAGGCCTTTCGATCTATGAGCACACAAACCCTTTTGTGCGAATTGAGTGAATCGTTCCATTATGGTACGATGAGGGAGAAGTGCCTAAAAAAGGAGGCATGTTTGAGATGACAGAGGAAATGCTGTTTTTTCAAATGAATCTCGTTCGCAAGATGACGCTTCACTCAGTCTCTGACGTCACAGAGGAGTTGGCCGATCTGATCCCCGCTGGATCCCGGAACAACATTCGCTGGCATCTGGGTCATATCTTGGTGATACAAGAGTTTCTGATGTTCCGCCTCACCGGTGAGCAGCTCGGCTTGACCGACGAGTACTTCCGCATGTTTGGCCGCGGCACCAAACCTGCCGACTGGCAGACGACTGCCCCTGATCTGGAGTCGTTGCGCTCGCTGCTGGACCAGCAGACGTCACGCATTCGAGAGACGTTCTCCGGTCGGTTGAGCGACGCGGCTCGCAAACCATTCGTCTTCAGAGACGGTGTGGAATTCAAAACCATCGGCGAGATTCTCAACTTCAGTCTGATCCACGAAGGCATGCATCAAGGATATATAAACAGTTTTATACGAATCTCAGAGAAGACGAGCGTTTGAGTACCTACTTTTGAGCGCTTGCGCTTAAGCATCTTGCTTAAGCACTTTTTTTTAGCTTTTCTCAGCCATGATCCCCTTGCCACGAAAGGTTGCTGTTCGAGTTCCATTCCTTTTATAATGGTCGGTAAAGGGGAGGTCGGTAGAGATGGCAAATGATTTTGCCAGATTAAGTAGCAGCCCATGCAAAGCCTGATATTGGGGCGATACTTTGCATGGGGCTGACAGTTCTTGTTACCATTTGTCGCCCCGGGAGAGCTGAATATCGTTTCTAATAATGGGCTTTGCACCTTGTTTTTCTTTCATATAAAAGAAGGGGCTGAAAAACAATGGTCAAACCATTTATTAGAAACCACCAGTTTAACTTGATCAAGAAGCAGATCGGACTGCTGCAGCATGCCTGCAATACCATCTCCGATCCGAAAGTGGTCGAGTCGGTACGATACAGCGTGCAAACTCAAATCATGGAGTCGTTGCCGGATGCGATGGAGCTTCATGATCGGATAGTGGAGGAGATTGAGACGCTACGTACGGCTGGAGACTTCCATCAGTACGTACGTTCATTGGAACCTTATCTGGAGGAGTTTGCGCCAGTCACGCAAAAGCAGCTCAAAAAGCTCTTTCCCAAAAACAAAAAGCTGAAGGTTCCAAACCTCACCGATATCGATTACCGCTCTCTCACCTATCTGGGCTGGACCGACATCGCGACGAACAAAATGTTCCTCGTCTATCATCTAGACGGACAGCTCGTCGGTGTTGAAGGAACATATACCCCGCTGAATAAGAAAAACGCCTGCTTTTTGTGCAATCGGCCCGAGGAGGTTGCGTTGTTTTCGGCGATCACGAAATCGAAGCCGGTTAACGCTTCGCCTGATTACTACAAGGCCATTGGCAACTACATGTGCATCAACAGCGATGTTTGCAACAAGAACATCACGGATGTGACCAGATTGGAGGCATTTGTCCGTGGCGTTGTAGGGGATAAGCGGTGAATAGCATAGGAACACGGAAAAGGGAACATGGAAAAGGGAACATGGACAAGGGAACATGGAACAACTGGAGCCCGCCTTTGATGGCGGGTTCCTTGTGTTTAGAGAGGTCCAGCAGCAGCTCCTAAAGCAAGTGAGGAGTCGGTTGGTGGCGGTGCGGGCGTTGGAGCATTCTTCCGCCTCAGATCGTTGGCAGTTTGCCTGTGTGAGACTGTTGTTCGATCTCCGCTGAAAACAGCTTGCATAGTTCGACGATCCCTTCTGCCAGCTTCTTCTCTTCCGCAAAAGAGAAGCTAATCCGTAGATGGTGGGCTTCCGGTTCGCCCGGATAACAGATGGACCCCGGCATAAAATCGATCTGCCGCTGCCCAGCCGGAAAGATCAGTTCGTCCGCCGACAACCACGTGGGAAGCGTGATCCAGATGTTGCTTCCTCCCTGCGGCACGGTCCAGCTAATCCCCTGTGGAGCGTGCTGCTCAAGCAGGGTGAGTACCAGATTGCGTCGTCTGTGCAGCTTTACCTGTAGCTGTTTGAGATACTTGCTCATCTTGGGTGAGCTCAGCAAAGCGGCGACAACCCGCTGAGTCAGCAGCGGACTTCCCAGATCGGCGAGCGTTTTGGCCGCCGTCAGCCGCGTAAGCACCGTGCCAGAGGCAGCCAATACCGCCACCCTGCAGCCGGGTGCCAGCATCTTGCTGAACCCTTTCAGATAGATGACATGTCCGTGCCGATCCATGCTTTTGATCGTAGGTGGGATCTCGCCGCTATAGGTTAGCTCACCCCATGGATCATCCTCCAGGATCAGACAGTGACAGCTCTCAGCCAGATCGAGCAGTTGAGCCCGTCTGCGCGCGCTCATCACCACGCCTGTCGGATTCTGATAGGTAGGCACCGTGTAGATCAGCTTGGGCGGCTCTCGATCAAGCAATGGGGCAAGCAGATCGACGCGCATGCCTTCTTCATCGACCGGGATAGTCCGGATCGTCGCTCCCCGCCCGCGAAACACATCGATGGCAGCACTGTAGGTAGGAGCCTCGGTGACCACGATATCTCCTGGCCCCACAAAACAGCGGGCAACCTGGTCAATCCCTTGCTGAGCACCGTTCATCACAAGCAGCTCTTCCGGCACCAGTTGCAATCCAAAAGCACGCAGATAGGCCGCTGCCGCTTCCCGAAGGGCCGGATCTCCCTGTACCGGACTATAGGCAAACAAGACAGAAGGGTCGTCACCGACAATCTGCTGAATCGTCTTGGTCCAATCCAGCTGCAGCACCAGTTCAGGCGAGAGGGTAGTCGTCGCCAAGGAGATCGCGGTATCAGGCCTCGCATATTGCAGCTGCCTCCAGAACTGGGCCCTCGGCAGATAATCGGTGATCGCAAGCTGCCAGTCCAACCCGGAGACAGGGCGCTCCTCGACGGCATCATGCCGCTCTTTTCTTCCCACATAGGTCCCTCTGCCATGCACACGGGTGATCAAACCCTCCTGCTCCAGCAGTTCATACGCCTGTACGACTGTCATAAAGCTGACCCTCGCCTGTTGTGAGAGCTGGCGAATCGACGGCAGCGGCGCTCCTTCTTCCAGCAAGCCGGAGCGAATCCGATCAGCCATCTCCTGATACAACTGTCTGACGAGCGGCACACTGGAGCGACGGTCGAGATGGATCGCCATGCTATTCCTCCCCCTAGTGTTATAGTCTGTAATTGACTGTTATAGTCTGTTTTCCGCTATATTCTAGCCAAACAGATTATAACACCAAACAGGTGAAGGAGGCTATGGCATGACGATTTCCGCCTACTTGCTGATGTGCTTGATCTACGGAACGACGTTTCTTGCGATCAAACTGGGGATGATGGAAGGATTCGCCCCGTTTTTCTTCGCCGGGATTCGCTTTGCTGCTGCTGGACTGCTGGTTATCGGCTGCCTATTGGCCGTTAAAGCGGCCCTTCCGCGAAGCAAAAGGGCTTACGTTGATTTGATTCGCCTCGGCATCTGCATGACGTTCCTGCCGTTTGCGGCGCTCTACTGGGGAGAACAACATATCTCCTCTGGATTTGCAGCACTCCTGACGGCATTTGGTCCGATCAGTGTGTTCCTATTCGGTCTGCTGCTGGAACGAAAACGGTCGGCTGCCCTGCAGTGGTTGGGAATCTTGCTGGCTATGTTCGGCCTGTATCTGGTCGTACTGCCCAATCTGGACATCGGCGTCTCCGCTGCCTGGATTCTCTCCGCTGCCGTTATCTTGCTGTCGGAAGTAGCCTATGCCTGGGGAGCAATCTTCTCCAAACGGCTGCTCTCCCAAGGGATTACACCGATGGCCATGAACGGATTTCAGATGTTTTTCGGCAGTCTGGGTTTGCTGCTTCTCTCACTGATTTGGGAGCCTGAGCCATTGCCTTCGGCCGCTACTCCCACCGCGATTGGATCGCTTCTCTACCTGATCCTGTTCGGTTCTCTGGCGTCCGGTCTCTACTACTGGCTGATCAAACGTACCAACCCACTGTTTCCCTCCACCTGGCTGTACGTCTCCCCCGTGATCGCCCTGGTTGTCGGATACCTGGTGCTGGGTGAGCCGATTTATCCACTCAGTGCGGCAGGGACGGTACTGGTCATCGCGGGTGTGGTACTGACCAATCTGCCTGACTGGAAAGATGGGAGGCGCAGGATCCCAACGACTGAATCAACGCGTTAGAGGCGACCCGTTGGGGGGCCCAGACCGAAACCCTTTCGGCAGTTCTAATAATTGGGATACCGTCACAAAGGAGACTCCGTCCGCCTTCAACTTCTCGATGATCTTGGGCAGGGCATCGATCGTTCCGCTCAGATCTTCGCCGTGCCCCCCGGCGCTGTGCTGCAGAATAATCGCTCCCTGCGCGACATTGCTCAAGACGTTGTCGGCAACCTGGTCTGCGCTTAATCCCTTCCAGTCAAGCGAGTCGACGTTCCAATTGACCATCGTAAAGCCTTGACTAGCCAACCACTTGATCTGCTCTTCCTCTATCGCCCCATACGGCGGGCGGATAAACTTGGGGCGATATCCACTATGGCGGGCGATCACATCCTGGGTACGCAAAACCTCCACGTGAAACGGATGTGGTTTCAGCTTTGGCAAGTTAGCGTGGCTATAGGAATGATTCCCCACCTCATGCCCTTCCCTGACCATCCGTTTTACCACCTCGGGGTGGGCTTCTACGCGTTTGCCCACTAAGAAAAAGGTGGCTTTTACATTGTGCTTTTTGAGCACGTCCAATACCCTTGGGGTGAAAACCACATCGGGCCCGTCATCAAAGGTAAGGGCAACCTGGCGTTTCACAGGGGCACCACTCAGTCGGAAGGTAGTCGGATACTTTCTATGTAAATCGGCGAGTGTCATCGGGTGCGGTTCGCGCACGTTTCGTTCCTTGCCCCCGGCCAGGTCGGGAGTCCTCCTCATCTGCTGAGCCAGCTGATTCTGTTGTCTCTGACGCTGCCCCTGTGCCTGCTGCTGCAGTCTCGCCTGCCGATCCATCCGATCAGTCGTTAATGTCTGGCCTTCTGCTCCTTCCTGCCGCGGGGCTTGCTGCGTCTGGGGGCCGACATTCCCCTGACCACAGCCAACCAGAAGTACCACAGCGGTGACGAGGACAAGCCATTTCCGCATTTGTCTCATACCTTGCTCCCTTCCTTTCGTCTGGAGAACTGCCGACCTCTGCCGTCGCTCGTCAGCAACGACCAACTCTTGTCGGTGGCAGGACGCAAAATTTTCCCTTAGTATGCGAATCTGGATGGGGCATTATCCCGGCGAAAAATAAACACTCCCGTACCAGATGGATACGGGAGTAGATTGGCGGAGCTTAGTCCCTTTAGACGCCCATATGGAGTTACCTTAGCAGAACTTACCTCAACGGAGTTACTTCGGTTTCTCCTCCTCGACGAGAGAGTCGCTGGAGATAGCAGGAGTTGGAACGGCTTCATCTTCCAACTTGACGGAATTGACTGCAGCAAGAAGCGCTTTTGGCGTCTTTCCTTGTTTGCCGCTGCGCAAACAGTAACCGGCGTATTGCACGGGCAGGCGAATCGCATCCTCCCGGTTCCCAATCGCAAACACATCTCGAAACGGCAGTTTGCCCGGTTTGATGTTAACCTCGATGATGTAGATATGACCGGTCTTATCGACGGCCAGATCAATGCCAAGATCGGCCTGCGGTCGGCGATAGGCTGCTTCCAGACAAGGCGGGATATACAACGACAGCTCTTCCAGGCGCTGATACAGATGTCGGCTGTGTTTTCGTCCAAACTGGGCCTGCAAGTAAGGAATTACCGGATAGGCAGTACCGCCGTCCATCAGGTTGGACGTCACCTTGCCGCTGGCTCCCTGACGTACAGCCATGCCAACCAACCGCCATTCGCCTTGCTTGTCTTTTTGCATCAGAGAGCGGATATCGTACGCCTTCCCGTCCTGGTTGTAGATGTCAATCCACTTTTGCCCGATATACTGCTCTTTGTGTAACAAGGTGCGAATCCGCTTGGAGAGGTCGGTGGCAGAGGGGACGACGACTTTTTGCAATTCCTTTTCCAACAGGTAGGTGTTTCCCACCTTGCTCAGGCGAATAATCCCCTTCCCTTCTTTACCGTTGATCGGTTTGAGCATCAGTGTGCCATTCTTCTCCAGTAATTGTATGACTTGTCGCGCATTGCGGATCGGTTCGGTAGGGATGAGATGCGGACGAAGCCTGGAGAAGATTGCCAATCGTTTGTGAATTGCCCACTTGTTGCCCAAGCCATAGTTGATGAAGGGCAGAGAAGGCGTACTTTTTATCTTCCGTACCTGGGCGATGGTCTGTGGGCTGCTGTAGTACCCGATGTCATAGGAAATCGAAGGGTAACCCGCCGCTTTTTTCACCAACTCTCCATTCCGTACCGTATAGCCACTCACCCGCTTCCGCTTTACGTCTACGCCCGCTGGAGTAAAGATCAGCACATCGTCAAACCCCTCCTCCCTGGCAACGGTCTCGAACGCTTGGAAAAGGGCACGGTTTGTCAACCGATTGGTCATGACTCCCAACACATTTCCCATAGTCTCACCCGACTTCGTTGTAGTGTAGTTATCCTTATTCAATCTTATTTTGGGTCAGGGCAAAGGGCGCGCCTATTTTTGTGTGGGACAGGGGTTGACATGCAGCGGGTGAGGTGACGATGGGTGCGGCAGGCCTGGATTACGACTGATCGCCTGAGACAGACTTGGTCTCTTGACGCAATCCAAAAATACGTACAAACGGCAACAGACAGAGCAATCCCAGAACCACTCCAAGCAAGTTTAAGATGACGTCGTCGATGTCAAAAATGCCAATGGAGGTGACCAACTGGGTTGCTTCGATGGCCAGCGATGCGGACAGACCTGCTGCTATGGTGAGCAGGACAGACGTCTTGTGGAAGCGGCCCCATACAAATGGAAACAGCCAGCCAAATGGCATAAACAGCAGCACGTTGCCGCCCACGTTGCGAAGTTTGAACGCAAGGGGTTCATCACTGGTGAAGATCGCAAGGATGGTCGGATTCCATTTGATGGTATACATCCCGTAGCCATAAGGTGGATGGGAAAACAGCGTTACGTACAGCAGGAGACAGATGTATACCGCGAAGAGCATCAGGA
Organism: Brevibacillus humidisoli; assembly: GCF_020923435.1. NCBI lineage: Bacteria > Bacillati > Bacillota > Bacilli > Caryophanales > Paenibacillaceae > Brevibacillus > Brevibacillus humidisoli. Next base: position 3,601,520 of record NZ_CP087263.1, read on the forward strand.
AGATTTTGCGAAGCATGAAGTGAGCCTCCTCGAAAGTTATCTCAACCAAACAAGCAAAATAATTTACATTTGCATGAATCTCAAAAGATAGCCTCTCTTTTATTCCTGTTTAAAGAGAGGCTTTACCTATCTATATTTATGTTATAAACATTTACGGTTTTTAGTTATCTACATCTCCGTCTCCTTCTATATCACCATCAAATACCTCTTTTCCATCTAGATATTTAGACCAAGTAGTACGATGCTTGCTCATGTAAAAATAGATTTCTCCTTCAGGAACATTAGTGAACGTTCCAATCTGTGTTGTCCCGTCTGGAACATACCTAACTGTTTTGCTATAGCCTGACCCATATAGTGTTTGGTAAGTTCGTTGACAACTATGGTGTCTGCCCAAGATTCTGGGAAGCAAGAAGCCCAAAAAATCAAAATGTTTGAAGTAAGTGAAGAAGAGGCTGCCAAATATGTAATTGATACAGATAAGATTGAATATGCAACACCCGTTGATGGTAATGGGAACAGTATTCGTATTCAAGCGGAATCTATTCCATATTACTTCGATTTTGTGTTTGATTCGAATCTGGTGTCTCAAGATATTTCAAACACAGATGACGGCGCCACTATTTACATAACTTCAGAGGCAGAGTGGCAGGATCCTGAGGCAGAGGATGATTTTGGAGGCAGTGACTACAATTATTTCATGTATTCATCCCCTTTCAAATTATACTTAAAATTTAATCCACTGCATCTATTTTTGTCAACCTTATTTTGGAATATTATGTATGATATTGACTGTTGGTGTCACTCCAGTGTGACGCAAGAGAGGGTCTTATTTCTACACCTCAAAGGCAAGGTACAATCCTAACTTCTCACATCAGTGGTCACAAGAAAGTAGGTAGAGTAGAATAACCAGCAGTCACTGATGTCATTTGAACAGATTCAGGAAAAAGCGAGCAGTCCGAGACTAAGCGTGGCTCCGCCGATCACGGCCACCATCAACTCAGCCAGGATGAGTGATCGACGCATCAGGGAAGCGGCTGCAAAGTTTAGCAGGCTGTGGGCAGGGATCATCACCAGCACCAACAGTGGGTTGGCAGCGACCAGCAGGGTAGCGCCTATATGGAAGCAGCTGGCGAAGATGCGCTCGATCACTCCCCACAAAGGACTTGCGTGCAGCTGTCCCTGTGCTTCCAGAATAGCCTTCACTTCGCGTGACTTGTCATCGTCCCGACGGAGCAGTTGGGTGAGGACGATGCCGTTGACGATCGTGAATAACACTTCGATTGCCGCCCATCCCTGGCCGAGGGAAGCAGCCCAAGGGAGGGATTGAGCCGTGAGCAGGAGGATAATCCAACGAACTGCTTCCTCGAACGGACCGGAGCTTAGGCCGATGATTAGCTGGGCTGATTCTTTGGGCCGCCTTTTCAGGCTCAGCGCAAGCGGCCCGCGAAGCAGCAGCGCGATCCACCAGCCCAGCGCGCCTAGTCCGAACGCTGACCAGATGATGGGGATGCCAGCCGATGTAAAGATCAGCCCAATCACAATAGGTACAGCGACAAATAAAGGAATGCAGGCGTAAAAGGAACGGGACGGATGATGGGTAGACCGCGCCGACGTTCCAGATGCCGACCTTTCAGATGAAGATGCTGTCATCGTACTTCGCCTCCATATGTGTGATCAAGCTCTGGGGTTGTTGCATTTGGCTCTGCGTTTTTTGCATCTGGCTCTGCGTTTTTTGCATCTGGCTCTATGTTCTTGCATTTCTACGGATCTTGCATCCGGCTCTATGGTTCTTACATCAAGTTCTATCGTTCCGACATCAAGCACAACAATCTCTATGGTTTTTACATGAAGCTCATGCGTTTTTACGTTTCTTTCCGTCTATTTCTTGCCGACTCCTTGCTATCTTCTCTCCCGTCTCCAGGAGCGATCGCAGGCGTATTCACTGCGTCTGGATAGAGAATGGTCGTGAAGAGACGGCGACGTCGATCCGGAGAAGGCTCGTTTGCCGCAGCGCGTTGAATCACGTCGCGGATCTCCTCTGTAAATCTGGTGAATTCCTCGTCTGTCAGGTACAGGCCAAACTGTCGGTACCCTACCCCATCTGCCTGCAGGTCGAACGTGTCTTGGCTCAAATACTGCTCATACTGCTGCTGGAGCGAAGCGAGAAACGTCATAAAGTACCGTAGGTGATCCTCCCGGGTCGCGTGTTTCAATTCCTCCGCCGTCAGGTTGGCATTGTGATAGTGAAGCACATACGTCTTTTCCGTGGCACCGCGAATCTGCTGCTCGCTGACGACGGTCAGGATGCCGCTCTCAGACAGCTTGTTGAGGTGGCGGTATAGGCTGGCTTGCGGTATATCAGGCAACCGTTCGGCTAGTTGACGAGCTGTGATTGGTCGGCCATCCTGCATCGCCTGGATGAGGCGGAGGCGGATGGGGTGTAGGAGTATTTCGGCTTTGGGGTCTTTGATGGGGGGTCACTCCTTTTGTTATTGTTATTGATAATGATAGCATTTGGAGGGGGGGTTGTATAGGTGGGAAGGATGATTAAGTAAATTCCTCATAGGTACGATCAACACCACCGGCAAGCACCCGTCTCGCTTCTTTCAATCGTTTGCCGTTTCAATTCCTCATAGGTACGATCAACACGATGAAGTCGGGTATGATGCGGAATGGGATGTGCTGTTTCAATTCCTCATAGGTACGATCAACACCGGACCTTGAACTACTACACGGACGGCAGGTTCTTTGTAGTTTCAATTCCTCATAGGTACGATCAACACCTCGCGGCTGGACGTCGGGTGGTTCATCGCCGACGAAAGTTTCAATTCCTCATAGGTACGATCAACACTCCCCACTGCTTTCGCGCATACTCGCAGTGAATCCAAGTTTCAATTCCTCATAGGTACGATCAACACGTCATAGTGACTGTTACAATGAAGAACATTGGCAGCGAGTTTCAATTCCTCATAGGTACGATCAACACCCCTCTTGAACCTATCGCTCCAATAATGACAATCACGAGTTTCAATTCCTCATAGGTACGATACAAACTCCTAGCGGCCCTGGGAATCCTGGCCAACCCGGAGAAGGTTTCAATTCCTCATAGGTACGATACAAACGCTACTGAATTTCAGACGGTTTGGTTGATGATTAGGGAGTTTCAATTCCTCATAGGTACGATACAAACTCATTTAATTACTTCCTATGAGATTTCCTTATTCCAAGTTTCAATTCCTCATAGGTACGATACAAACAAAGCTGCTAGTTTGTGAGGTCAAAGGCTGCCTTAAGTTTCAATTCCTCATAGGTACGATACAAACGCCCTGCAAGCCTTATTTGTACGTGGAGGCATCAGTTCAGTTTCAATTCCTCATAGGTACGATACAAACCAGCGAATAGTGCCTTGAGCACCTCGCGATAGTACCGGTTTCAATTCCTCATAGGTACGATACAAACCAACGTCTTGGTCCGAACCACCTTCCACTACAACGGGTTTCAATTCCTCATAGGTACGATACAAACTTTGTACTCCCTTACTACAAACCATTCAACAATTATCAGTTTCAATTCCTCATAGGTACGATACAAACCAGATTCATGAGGGGAGGGTTGCCGGATGAATAGAGGTTTCAATTCCTCATAGGTACGATACAAACAAGATCGACTACACATTGGCAATCATGGAGGAACAACTGTTTCAATTCCTCATAGGTACGATACAAACTCATTTGGGGAGTTGGAGTACGTGCTTGTCGAGGAGTTTCAATTCCTCATAGGTACGATACAAACACAAAAATGAGGCATAATCAACCGGCTTGCGAGGAGTGGTTTCAATTCCTCATAGGTACGATACAAACCCCATTGTACATTTTACGCCCTGGAGTGACAACATGGAGTTTCAATTCCTCATAGGTACGATACAAACAGATGAGATCGAACGTGTTGCAAGATGGGAACAGATTGGTTTCAATTCCTCATAGGTACGATACAAACATGGTTTGGGAGAGGTTGAAACGATGAAACGCAAATGTTTCAATTCCTCATAGGTACGATACAAACCAAGAGAGCTGAGCGAGGAAGAAGAAGCGGAAAGGTGTTTCAATTCCTCATAGGTACGATACAAACCACGAAATGGGGTTCATTTCAGAGGGGTTATCGCAAGCGTTTCAATTCCTCATAGGTACGATACAAAGCACTCCAAACAACGCGCTAAGATACTCGATAGTTTTGTTTCAATTCCTCATAGGTACGATACAAACGCGAACAAAAAGGGAACATATTGTAAAGGTTTTGTCGAAGTTTCAATTCCTCATAGGTACGATACAAACTAGGATTGGTCAACGGATTGGTCATGACATTGGTCAGTTTCAATTCCTCATAGGTACGATACAAACCAAAAAAACGATACAAGGTGGAACTGTGGGATAGGGAGTTTCAATTCCTCATAGGTACGATACAAACGAGCAATAGATCGAATCAACCAACTGATCGAGAAACGTTTCAATTCCTCATAGGTACGATACAAACTACGGTTGAAAACATGGGACCAAATGATCGGGTGGCAAGTTTCAATTCCTCATAGGTACGATACAAACCTGCTTGGAAAGCGTTACGCCATGTGGAAAGAAAACGTGTTTCAATTCCTCATAGGTACGATACAAACTCTGCGCTGCGTTCTTGTTTTCATCCACCGATTGGGTTTCAATTCCTCATAGGTACGATACAAACTAAAAAGAAAACCCAGTCATTCGACTGGATCAAGAAAGTTTCAATTCCTCATAGGTACGATACAAACCCCAAAAAAGGTCGATAAAATAATAATCTGCCCTACTCCACTACACTGCTCTCTTAAGAATACCATTAGCAGCAAAACTTTAATTACATCCCCATCTCATTCAATATTGCACATTTCCTGCTGTTATCTCCCAAATCCCTTCTTGTCGTCGATCCCCCGGGTTTTCTACGCTACTGGGGATCGACGACAAAAACGTACACGAACTCACAATATATTCTCATCTCCGCCCTTCTTCAAACCAAATTCTTCACGAGAAGTGTATTTAGTGGAGCGAAATGTATAGAAAATAACTGAATCTTCCTCTGGGTCCATTAACATCTTCAATTCTGCTTTGAGTTTGACAAAATTAGCTTTGGAGATTTCCCCTTCCAATACAGAGTTTTGAACCCAGTGTAAATATTTTCTCGCAATTTTTAGTGCCTTACCTACCCGCTTTTCCGCAAAATCGTAGACGAGAATGACAAACAATTCTAATACCTCCCCTCACCACAGTGATTGATAGGGCACGTACTCTTTTTCTCCCAAAATGTGTTTTTGAATCTTGTAAAGCTCCAGTCGAATCATACGGCGATAAGAAACAGATTTACCCAAATGCCGGTGATTAACCGTCGTCTGCATTCGCTTATCAAGTTCACTTATGAAGGTCTTCTTACCCGATTCAGAGAGAGTAATCCCGTCAATATGTTTGTCGAAGTCTTTCTTGGTCAGCATTTTCTTGTTGATCAAGGTGAATATCAATCGGTCCACTACAATCGGCTTAAAGATTTCTGCTACGTCTAGGTTGAGGGAAAATCTGCGGAAGTTGGTTGAATGCAAGTACCCGATCCGAGGGTCTAAATACGTTTTGTATACTTCACTTAGCACCATCGTATAACAGATTGAGTTGCCAAAACTGATTAACGCATTTAGGCGGTTAAGAGGCGGTCTTTTACTTCTTTTCTCAAACGGAAAATCAGGATTGCCTATGATATAGTCGAACGCGCTGTAATACTTCTCTCGGGCGTGACCCTCAACCGCCATGATTTCTTCGATTGATCCTGCATCGGCTAAAGGCTTGGCTGTATCCTTAAACTGTGCGAGCAACTGAGTCAGCACTCCCGTCCCAGATCCAACTCTGCCAGTGTAGTATTTCAAAACCTGGCTCATCTGTCCGATGGAACCATGAACAAACTTTCGCGCTAACGTCATTCGCTTGTCGCTATCTATGTAATGCTCCGCCTGCTTCATCACCACATGACCGGCGTTCTGATGTTCACGAGGGTAAAACGAACCAACATAATAACCATAATGATTGAAATAATGAAGGCACACTTCCTTCTGTGAGACGAACTCCAGGAATCGCTTGGATACGTCTACTTCACCAAAGATGTAGATGTCATTGGTATCCTCAATGGGAATATACTTTTTACGTTCCTCGCTTTCAAAATAAAGACTATTGTCCTTGCGGCGCAACTCACCGCTCTTGAAGATATAGAGTGTTTTCTTCATCGCTCAACCCTCCGCCCAACAGTATTCCCGATAAGCGCAGTTGCGGCAAAAGCTTATTTTTTCAGGGAGTGGCGGAACTGGATGGCGTGCAATGATGCGAATTTCTTCTACGGCCCGGTCCAATTGCCGCTCTGCTTCCGATGTCAATTCAACTGTTTCTCTCCTCTTTTCTTCAGGAAAAAGGAGTTCCCCGCGTGCCACAATGCCCATTTTTTTCAATGTTTGAAGGTAATACAACAATTGATACCGGGAGCTTTCAAGATAACGAGAGGACTTCTTAACTTCACCAATCACTAGCTGTCCGTCCTCTCTACGGACTCTATCCACCTTTATGTTGCCTATCAGAACCTCCTGTTTATTTCTCTGGTACGTCTGTTCATTGATAAAACGGCCGATATCCATATTCTCGTCATCCTGATCGGCGGCAATGTTGTGTGCGATGAGCCATACTTCGCGTTTACAGATGAAATAGTACCAGATGTGGGTACCGGTGACATCCATTACAAACTCCACCCAATCACACCTCCTAAAACGTCACCACATTCTAGCTTCCTCTACTTCTCCATAACCGACCTCCAGGTGATAATAATCTTCGATCTGGTTACGAGGAACCCAATAGAAGGAAGACTCTACGCCTCCTCTAATTGAGAATGGTAGTGGTTTTGTCTGTTGAAATCTCGAATAACGAATCTGCACCATATATTCGCTCATCCGACTGAGAAGTAAATCAATCAGTGCTTTACGCTGATAAGGTGATAACCGCTGATCACCACCAATTGGTATACTTTCCCCAATAACATCTGATATAAAGGGAATGTCCAGTTCAGAAACTGATCGAATCATTTGGTATACATCTGCTAACCTTTCCGCCTCTTCATCCAACTCTACGAACACTTCTACAACACTTTGGTCATCAGGAATCAGTTGAAATTGTGAGATCTTCTCGAAATGTAAAGACATCACCCCGTCTTTCCATAATTCAATCGATTCTTGGGAGAGGTAATCGGCCATCTGCCGATAATAAGTATCGATCATTTCCAGATAATCCGGTTCGTTGATTTCTTCATGCTGCTGCAACAATTTTTTCGTACGATCCAAATGATGCAGTTGATAGATCCATTGATGATCCTTTTCCAGTTGGACGACATATACGGGACATGCAAGAGTCTTCCCGTCCCTATCTTTCCTGTTAGCATTACGATTCACTCGTCCTGCCGTTTGAATGATGGACTCTAGTGGAGCAAGATCCCTGTAACCTACAGCAAAATCCAGATCTACGCCCGCTTCAATCGTCTGCGTTGAGATTAGTACGACTGCCTCACCGCTTTGCAAACGGCTCTTCACTTCACTGATCACTCGTTTACGTTCTTTGGGAATCAAGTTTGTGGAAAGATGATAGACGGTCGCCTGACCCTCTAACCTTTCTTTCATACTTTGATATAGAGCAACACAACGATTAATCGTATTCACCACCACAACAGCCGATCTGTCTTCCCATGTTTGCTGAAAGAAATCAAGAAACGTATCGGTGGTATAAATCTGGTGAAAAGAAGGAATCAGTTTGGTTCGGGTCTCAAGCTTATAGTACTCCGCATAATCTGGCAGCAGTTGAATTACACCAGGTTGATCGGTTGTTTCGTGTATACAGGTGGGCAGCTTTCTATTCACGTGCTCTAACAACCTTTGTCCCATTTCCAATAGAAATGGCTGGGTGGCGGACATCAGGATAAAACGAGTACCAAAATAATCCGCCATTTTGATGATGATAGCACCGACCAGCGGCATGTATTTTTCCGGGATCGACTGCACTTCATCTAAAATCACAATACTGCCGGCCAACTTATTTATTTTTTTCAGCTTGGCGTTATTCCCTGTCAATAAAGATTGGAACAATTGAACAAATGTTGTCAGCACCACATCGCCTTCCCAAGATTCCACCTCAAGCATCGATTTTTCAATGGGTATCTCTCGGTCCTTACTACCGTACTCCACTAATCGTTTGTCCGACAAACGATGATGAATGTTTAAAATGCCCCGATTTTTCAACACTTCGGCGTAATCCTGTTTTGTCTGCTCAATAATGTTGATAAACGGTATCGCCGTTATGATTTTTGGAGCGTATCCATATTTTTGGCACAACCGCTCATTTAAACGTAGGGCGGCCTGTAAAGAAGTTAATGTTTTACCAATACCGGTCGGTGCGGTCAATGTACATATCCGTATGGTGTGAAGATCCTGATCGCTAATCCTGTCAATCTGAGACAGCACCGTGCGGCGTGCTCGCTCACGGGCATCGTTGATCTCAGAGTTCTGGTTCTGATTTTTAACCTGTATGTACTCTGAAACCAACTGCGGATGTAACATGGATCGGTCTCGCTTCACCAGATCCGCTGCGCTTGATTTATCTTTGTCTACTAATTGGGAGAAGCAATAGATCATCAAAAAATACCATCGCTCATGCGCATGGTGCATCTGTATTCTTTTCACGCTCCGCATAAATTTTTTGTCTTCAAGAGTACTCTCTGCATTTCGCAAGAGCCTCTGAATATCCTGTTCAGAAATCCCATAGACCTGCGATAGAATTTTCCCTTTTGCGTGCAAATTTTTGGTCTGCTCGGCTATTTCTGATTGCATGGTAGGCAAATCTTCCAGATGAAAAAGGCCATCTGTAGAGAGTTTGTTATGGTGCTTTCGAATCATCACATAAAACAGGAAGTACAGGATGTCTTTCATCCTCTCATCAATACCTACATCAGCAAATCCATCTATCATATAGCGGTAAAACAATACTGCCGATACATGGGCGTGATTCTGGTAATTGGAGCGGCGGTCGTACACAAGATAATTCTGAAAATAATCCGTATACTTTCCGAGATCGTGAAAATACCCCTGCAATTCTAACAGTCTTTGGATTTGTTCACTGTTCACCACATCAAAGTGCAGAAAAGGCGGCACACTGTTCCGTGCCGCCTCTGCCACCTCTTGCAGATGTACTTCCAATTGCTTGGTCTTTCCAGTTCTTTTATCGTAATGAGAGTAGTATGGTTGGTTATGCGACATCATGCTACGCCTCCATCCAAGTAATAATCCTTTCATCAGACAATCGAACAGCGCGATGCACTGTTGCATGGACGGGGGATGCCGAAGCATTGATCATAAAGTTGCCTTTGCTGGCGATTGTTCGATCATTATGGAAATGAATCGGCATATCTTCCTTCTGTAAATGCAGCTCGTATTCATGATTGACCAGATTTAGTTTACTAATGTTTGAAACAGGGATGACGGAGTGGATAAATGCTTCCGCTTGCCCCTCTTCTTCTCCCTCCAACACCTTTCCATCCTCAACCCACCCTACATGCTGAGCCGTTCCGAGCGCTGCTGATACCCCCCGCGTCAAATAACCATATTTTAGTCTGAGCTGGGCATATAAGTTATCCATAATGCGCTGGTTTTGGTGATGAAACCATACCTCATAGTCCAAAAAACCATGACGAAGATGAACAGGTGTGATGATTTCTGTCGGCGTTTGGCTGTGAAATGGTTGCGACCCATTCAGATCATTGGTGCTTTTGATCATGAGCAAACTAACAGTTTGAATATTCTTCTTCTGCGGGCTTTGTATTCCTACAGCAACAGAACATTGAGCAGGGGCAAATTCATCGTAATAGCTGTCTCTCTCATATCCTAATAATCCGGCTATGAATCCGATGATAGTGGTTCGTGGTGGTATGGAATAGGATAGCGCTGAGGAATTGGAATAGTATCGCCGGAAGTGCGCCATTTTCCCCCGGATATGGAAATTGAGAATTTTCATCGGTCGATCCCGGCAAGCTCTACGGGTGCCCATAAGTCAACCATTTGATCAATGTCCACACGAAGAATGTTGCTCACCTTTAAGACAGGATGAAACCAGCCTACCACTCGGTCAATATAACCTGCTTGTTTCATATACTGCACCGCTTCAACTAGCTCACTGTCGTCAAGGCTTAAATCAGAAAAAGAACGAATGGGTTGTTGTTCGTTGCACCCCACTTTCAGAAAGCGGCGTAAGTCACCCAGGAATCCGTCAAAAGAAGGGGTATATTGGATTTCCAAATAAAACAAAGGAGTCTGCCCTTGCTTGCTATCCGTTTGATTCATCAGCATCCCCTGAACCAACGAAGCGCGGAATAGCTCCCGATCCTGTTCAGTCATGCCTGTCAATCTAGCACTTAATTTGTTAATCGTTCCTGAATGCATGAACAGGCCATAATGCAATTTATGTTTTTTACCGAAGGTGGAGTTGTCCTCGTTCATAATCGATGAGATCGTATTGGACTTTACCAAATCAACGGGGTGCATGCTGTATCCCCAAGTTATTTGAACAGGTCCTGTAAATGTTCGAGATACATTGTCTACTGCCATCGCACTGCCAAACAGGCGGATATCGATCAATTCCTTTTGAATCAGTTGGGTTATAAACAAATTGTTGAACAGCCCGAACTCCTTTTTATCCTTCTGGAAGTCCTTGTCCTGGTATACATCCAGATACGTCGTCTTCTTGCTTTTTTTGGACAACTTTTCCCAAAGCTCTTTTAATTCGGCGTTCTCATCAAAGAGTGCCATCATCTTTTGGTCATCCGTCAGCCACTGATTACGGTAATGTTCCAGCATTTTTTCCATCGTTACTTTCTGTTCACGCAATGTATCGACGAAGATGGGCATCCCCTTGGCTTTAAAGAAGTTGCGACAATCTCTTTTACGACGAGCATCGCTAACCAATGCTGTCTTCGTTTCATAATCCATCCTTGGCTTGTTTTCCTGATCCGGATCACCGTTGGGATTACTCATGTTCGCCTCAAAAGCAAACAGAAAATCGCTGTTATTGTTAATGATCACGGTATTCACTCCTTCTACTGAAAATGATTTATTCAGAGGTTACTGCCATGTTACCTTCATCCATCGATTGTGTGTTGGCATCACCTTCATGATCGGATGACTTTGGAGGGTGGAATGCATATCCTGCCATGATATAAAACAGATGCGCTTGATCGGTGAGTGCCTTCGATTCGTCGATAGTACCGAAGTAATGGTTAAACATTTTGATATACTGCTCATTTTCCATTGTCATCTTGTCATATTGATGAAGTTTCTCTATTACTGCTTGATAAAGCCAGACTACCTCACGCTGATTCATTCCTTGAAATGATAGCTTGTTCAGTATCGGTTTGGTTTTATGCTTTTTTTGATACTGCGCCTGTGCAACACTTCGCAGCAGTACGCCAACATAGAATAAAGCTCGCGGCATGCTGTCAAACGACTGAGCTTCGAGAAAAGCTTCAATCTCTTGAACGTTCTTGCTCATTCCAGATAAATCCACCTTCATCACTCCCCGGTTTTGAAATACATCCCGATCCAAGATGCTCAATTCCTGGCAGGTTTGCAGCAGACAGAGGTAGCTCATCGTTAGTCTCTTGAAATAAAAATCTTCTTGATCGGGAACAAAGGACTGCCAGCCAAGATTGGTGAATTGGCTACCTTGCTTCTTTCGAATTTCTCTGAAGCCTTTCTCTATCGCCTCGGCTGCATATCCGAACAGGACATTGGTTTCAATCGTCGTTTTGGAAAACAACGATTGGTAAATAGAAAGAACACGTTGAATATCCAACTGATCGCCAGATTTGTTGGTCCGAACCGGGATCATGCGGTAAATGGTATTCAGTGACATCGAACGGATATGGGGGGAGAGCTTTTCCACTTGTTTTCCCAATGTATATAAAATCCGAACGATGTGCATCGTGGGAACGTCTTCAATCGTTTTCAACACGGTAACCGAATTACCATCCGTGCGATAAATGAAGAAATGGATCACATACGCTTCTGCATTTGTAAAATCATCCATTGCAGTTTCCAGTTGATCGTCCAGTTCTTGCGCCAAGCCTTTCTTAAAAAATAAGTCTGCTCCCTGCTTTAATGCAGTCAATTGGTTATAATTGAAATCATCCAGCAGTCCTTCGGGAAGAATAAACGCTCTCTCACCAGCAATGCGAGCAGAAAAACTTCCTGTCACCTTTTTTTCGCCAAAGAGCAGATCCTGAAAGCACGTACTGCAAATAGCATAGCTATCGTCATAGTGCTTTTTGTCGATGTTCTTGGCGTAATTAAAAGTAGTGGTGGCAAATATTTTGTTAATTCCCGACCGACTGAGTTTGGTTGTTAATTCGCTAGACACATCTGCGCTTTTGTTATGACAGATATAACAAAACTTCTCAGCCTTATTATTGCTTGTCCCTTCAAGATTTTGTTCTTTTTTCGTAACAGCTACATAATCGGGGTGCTGGGCAAGGATAATCGTTTTCTGATTATAAATGACTCTCGGAACAACCAAAGCAAAGGTGTCATCTTTGTTCTCCCATTGCAGGACATAGCGTAAAAAGTCTTCTGCCTTTCTGGTCGTTCCATCGACGACAATATTGTTTTTCTCGTCAATCCAGGCACTTAATAGCCCTTTAATCATCCCAAGATTGACCGTACCTGTTCCTTTTTTATTGCCAAGATGAATCACTTTCTTCTGGTTCATTTCCGCAAGTAAGGCACCTAACTCATTTTCGAGAAGATCGTGCTTTTTGAGCACTAGATACAAATCGCTAAACACCGACTTTAACAAATAATGAGCAGAGTTGGCTTCACGAGTAACGTAATACTGCATTCCAGCGGCCGAGTTATTACCAAAGTAATGATACTGGTAAGGAGCGCTTTCAGAGTATGGTATCGGTTCTTCAAAACGAATTTCTTGATTGTCTACATCTATGGTCATAAAAAGAATGTACGCATGATCTCCATCGACATTTAGCGGTTTTACCAGCATAGCCAATTCACTAGAATCACCAATCTCTTGTTTGGCTGCTTGGCCGATCTTCGCCGTTAGCTGCGGTAAATTCACTAGATCACCTCCCGAAATACTATAGAAGGAAGTTCATGAAAATCCTAAGGAGTCTCGTATGCGGCTAGCACACTCTTACCATCCCAAAGCCCATCGAATTCTTGCTTCCTAGACCTGTATCCACTGCCGTCTGCAACAACCTCTGATCACCTCGTAAGTGAAACCTCCCACTGTATGCTTCAATCACGGTTGATTTGTAAAAGGTGACATGCTTTTTGTGGGTTCCAATCTCTTGGATGTCGATTGGCTCGAACTCTGTCTCCTCTCCGTATATCAGTTTGGCCTTGCGTACCAGGTTCTCCGAGACGATTCTTTTGAAGTCACTTGTTCTTGGAGGAAAGTACAAGGTATACTTCCTGCCATCAGGCCGCAAGAGAGTGGAGTAGGCCACTACAGGGGACAACGTCTGTACCTTGATTTCATCCTGTTCAACGTTGATAGAGGACGTTTCCACCTCTGTTACCCGTAACTGCTGCCTTCCAAGCTGGATTCCGTCTCGCAAAAAAATCTGGGCCATATCATGGATAAACTGACTGACAGGAGAGGAGATGAATAGATAGGCCGGAGCTTGGAAGCGGAGTATTTTCTGGGATGGGACATAAGTGTAGGAACCGATCATGCGTGAGAACACAAACAAGGGGAATCTCCTCTTATCGATTACATATCCCTGATTGTGCAGGAAGGATGCAAACTCCGGGCTCAGGTTGCGGTAGATCGCCGCCTGAATCATGTGATTGTAGTGCACGGGTAGTTCTATGGTCCCGCACTCGGAATGAAGGGTTAGTTTGAATCGCATTGAAACGGCTCCTGTTCCGTTTGTCATGGCTTATCAGATTTTGTAATTTGGTGCTATTTTACCATAGGGAAATGGGGATGTGTGGAATATTTGGAAATTGTTCGAGAGATTTTTCTGATTAGTTAGTGATTTGATTAGTTAGTGATTTGATTAATAGCGATAAATCCGGCTATCATTTAGAGAGGGGCATGCACTACATACAGTACATATTGTTGACGTCGCAAGTACTGCATACAGTGCATGCCATCACCAGAGACCTTTTGCAGAAGGTCTCTTATTTTTGTCTTGGATGTCTTCTCCAATACTGCTTGACATATACCGTCTTAGGTTCCCCATGATGCGCTCGACTACGAGTATGTTGTCGAACGAATACTTCCCTCTCCCTCAATCACTTCCCTTCTAGTATGTATTAAAGAAAACATTCCTGTTCTTTAGTACACAGTTTAGAGCATTTCCATTCTTTTGTCCAGCAGATTTTGGAAAAAGTCTTTTTAAAGTAGTTATACCCTCTTGAAGCGGTTCAAAAATATGAGTAGAATAAATAAGTCCATTACCTATAAGGAATTGAAACATACAGACTAGGAGCGTCTATCTTACCTATGAGGGATTATCATTGCGAAAAAGGGGGACTCACACAGATTGGGCCCCCCTTTTTTCTATAAAGTAGTAGAAGAGACGATCCCGATAACTTAAAAAGGTCAATAATGTGAACGGCACTGTTAAAATCCTCAATAACGGCACTTGAAAATTCCCCACTTTCGGCAGAAAATCTCTCCCTGGAGGAGAGAAATATGCTAAAGAATGGGGAGTTTTACTTGATTAAAGACATGAAACAAAGAGGAATGAGTACCACGCAAATTGCGAACGAATTAGGGAGGGATCGAAAAACAATCCGTAAGTGGCTGAAGAGAGATGAACCTTCGAAATACCAGCGAACCGTCAAAAAAGCAAGCATCCTCGATCCATTTAAACCCTATATCAAAGCGAGAATGGAAGAAGGCTGCTTAAATGCTGTTGTCTTGTTTGATGAAATTAGAGCCCAGGGATACTCAGGACAAATTAGACTCCTTCGTTCCTTCATGGAACCATTGCGCCCCGTCGTTACCTCCAAGGCAACGATCCGTTATGAAACCACACCTGGTAAGCAAGCGCAAGTAGACTGGGGACATTTCAAAGTGGAATGGAATGGTGGATATAAACGACTATACGCCTTTGTCATGGTTTTGGGATACTCGAGAATGTTGTATGTGGAATTTACGGAGAACGAACGGCTGGATACCCTCATCGGCTGTCACTTACGTGCCATGCAATACTTTGGAGGCAGACCGGATACATGCTTGTACGACAATATGAAAACCGTCATTGCAGGTTACGACGACCAAGGCCATGTATTGTGGAATGAACGTTTTTCTCAGTTTGCAAGTCATCACGGCTTTACCCTCCGGCGTTGTGCCCCCTACCGTGCACGAACAAAAGGGAAAGTAGAAAATGGTGTTGGCTATGTGCGAAAGAATTTTTGGCCTCGCGTACAGTCGTTTACCAGCCTGAGTGACTTGAATCAACAAGTACGCCATTGGTTGGATACGGTAGCCAATGTACGGATTCACGGCACCACACATGAAAAGCCGGTAGATCGATGGAAACATGAACAGTTGAAGCCGCTTAACCCGGTTCCGTTCGAAGAAGTAGAACGGCATACTCGAAGAGTATCCAACGATTTGCTCGTTTCTTACGGAGGAAGCAGGTATTCTGTACCCTATACCTATATTGGTCATACGGTACAGGTACAAGATCTCCAGAATGGTCATATCCGGATCTATCAGGGCAACACGATTATCGCTGAACATCAAAAAGCAGTTCGTTCCAAACAAGTCGTAACCAATAAAAAACACTTCGAGGGGATTCAAACCCAAAGTCGCGTGAAGGCTCCCCAACCTATGCCGCGTCTGGTTTCAAATCCAAGCCCTGAAGTGGTGGAACGTGATTTATCAGTCTACGAGCAGTTTGCTGACGAGGAGGTGATCGTACAATGATGCTCCAGTCCCGTTTAGAAGAAGCCTTTTCGCAAATGGGATGGGTACGAATCCCGGAAATTATTCACCACCACGCAGAAGAAGCTGCTGCTCAGAATATATCGTATTTGGAGTTCTTGGACAAGCTTTTGCAAGAGGAAATCAAGGCCAAGAGGGATCGATTTATTCGAATGAAGACACGATTGGCTCATTTACCCTACCATAAAACATTAGAGCAATTCGATTTCAGTTTCCAGCCTTCCGTAGATGAAAGACGGATTCGTGATTTGGCAACCCTCCGGTTTGTGCACCAACAGGAGAATCTCATTTTGCTGGGTCCGCCAGGAGTCGGAAAGACCCACTTGTCTGTTGCATTGGCTCTGGAAGCCATTAAGCAAGGTTTGACAGTTTACTTTACAACTGCTCACGATTTGGTTCAGACACTTCAGATTGCCCATCAAAACAATAGTATCAAACAAAAAATGCGGGCTTTTATTAAGCCGAATGTACTGATCATTGATGAAATCGGCTATCGCAAGATGGATGAAACGGCAGCTCATTTTTTCTTTCAAATCGTTTCGGAGCGTTATGAATCTGGTTCGATTATTCTTACCTCGAACAAGTCTTATGGTTCGTGGGGAGAGATATTTGGAGATACGGTACTTGCCACCGCCATCCTTGATCGATTATTGCATCACTCCCACACCATCAACATTAAAGGAGAAAGTTATC
Source organism: Brevibacillus humidisoli (assembly GCF_020923435.1). Taxonomy (NCBI): domain Bacteria; kingdom Bacillati; phylum Bacillota; class Bacilli; order Caryophanales; family Paenibacillaceae; genus Brevibacillus; species Brevibacillus humidisoli. The sequence goes on from NZ_CP087263.1 coordinate 3,618,268, forward strand.
GCATAAAGGAGAAGAAAAAAGCTGGTTTCTTTCGACCAGAGACAATTGAAGATAAAACCGAATGAACGGAATTTTCCCGCCGCCAGCCCCCCTCGGGGGGCATTATTCAAACAAACCTATTGCCTAATATGGGGAAAATTCAAGTGCAGATAATGGGGAATTTTCATTTGCAGTTGACAATAAATCCTTTTATGACAGAATACCCCTTAACTTCGCGAGCGAAATTATAGAAGGTGCATTGATTAGCCCCAGTCCATTTCGATAAACTGAGAAATAATGGTAGCCCATTCATTCTTGCTTTCCACTTCGATAGTAACCCTTTTTTCAACCACCTAGCTTTTTTTCGAACGAGACAGCGTTTCCGAGTACTTCGTTTCTAATGTTGGGGTTTGCGCATTCAACGTCGACAAATTCTGTCCGCGCCCCAGTATGCTTCCAATAGCTGGTCTATCCCCAAGCTAAAACTCCTTGATTTCTTACACGACAAAATAAAAGAGAGGCTAGAGCCAAGGATAACCTTGCGAGGCCCCTCAAAAGTGCACTGGGGCAGCTACGGCGCCCCTTGACTAGTAACTCCTTTACTGTATTCAATCCTCATAGGTACGATACAAACCCTTATCGAACATTTGTTCTCAATTCATTATCTACGTATTCAATCCTCATAGGTACGATACAAACGTTATACGTACCTTTGTCATCAACCAACTTAATCCTGGTATTCAATCCTCATAGGTACGATACAAACACAATATAAGACACCAACGAGTTAGCCGTCATGCCGGTATTCAATCCTCATAGGTACGATACAAACCCCAAAATCCCCTACAAAAATAGCCTTTCTTAAAAAATACACCACGTTTCAAAACGATACCAGACTTTCCCTGCTACGTCACCTTTCCCTTATCTCACTAAGCTCATCGCGAAAAAACGATTGTCGTCAATCCCCCAGGTTTTCTACCCTATTGGAGATCAACGACAATAACCACCATATTTTTGCTTTACCCTCACCACAGCAACGTCGCTACCGCCATCCACCAACCATCCACAACACTACTACTCCTTATTCACCCCATACCCCTTCATCTTCTCCATCACCAACTCAATCTCCCCACGCGGCAAAATCACCGGTTCCCCCACACTTTTACTCCGATAATACACCTCCGCACAAAATTCCACTTCCTCCGCGATGTAAAACGCCCTCGCCAACGTATCCGCTCCAGCGATCAGCCCATGGTTGGCCAACAGCACCGCTTTCCGATCCCGCATCCCTTCCAGCACGTGTTCAGCCAACTCTTCCGTCCCGTAAGTAGCATACGGTGCACATCTCACATCTGGCCCGGCAAAGGCAACCAAGTAATGCACAGCAGGCAGCGTCCAGTTGAGACAGGCGATAGTCGTAGCATAGACGGAGTGCGTATGCACAACCGCCTTGATATCAGAGCGGTGCCGATAAAAGATGCTGTGCATCGGATACTCGCTGGAGGGTTCCCGCTCACCGTCGACCACATTACCCTGCAGATCGAGCACGACGACGTCTTCCGGTTTGGTCTCAAAATAGTCCACTCCGCTCGGACTGATTGCCATCAACTGCTGTTCGGGGTTGTAGATACTGAGATTGCCGCCTCTTCCTTTGGTCAATCCATGGGTGACCAGTTTTTTCCCGTACTCGACGATCTGTTCCCGTTCGTGTTGCAATAGCATGTCTTTCCCTCCTATATAAAAAATGTTTCAGATAAAAATATCCCACAATGCCTCTGGCGATCCTTGTTTGGCCACCCGCGTTGCCATGCCCCGAGATGCCCCGCGAAACAGACTTCACCACAAACGGCAAAGACGGGGACCCAAGCCCCGTCTCTTTACCCAATTCTTTCCTATTCATTATAACACGCTTTCCATCCTACACACGCTTTGCATCTTAACATGCCTTTACATCTTAACACGCTTTACAACCATCGCACGTTTCTCCACTCGCGACACGCTTTACGCCGCGCGAGAGTTCATATTCTCCATATAGCTGTAGAACGCTTCTTTCTTCTTCTTGAACAAGAAGTACGAGACCGCGTAAATCGCAATCACCAAGCCGATCAGCAGCCACGACTGGGAGAGGAAGGCGAGGAAGATCAGGCCAGCGATCGGTTTGGTCAGGATACCAAAGCTGGTGATCAGCAGCACGCCGGTAGGGATGCTTACCCCTACCTCTGTCGCGACCTGGGTAAAGATCGGTGCGGTATAAGTAGCCAGATAGAGTCCCAGGCTGAACCAGATCGTCCCGGAGACCAGCACCTTAAAGATGTTTCCGTTCATGATCGCAACCAATCCCTGTACCATGAATGGCAGCGCGATCAGGTCAACGACAGGCAGTACTTCGTTGCCAGGCAGGATCAGGGCCATCAGCACCATGATCGGGATTAGCGTGATACCGGAGATCAGCGTAGCAGCCTCACCATAGCCGGCCGCGTCGTTAACCCCGAGGTACCACTCGCGGGACTTGCTGCCCTGCTTTCCTTTTTTCTTGGCTGCCTCTGTCAGCGGCAGGAAGGCTTGCGCAAAGATACCGGATACTTTCGGGAAAATCGCCATCACAGCAGCAGTAGCCACACCGACAGTAGCGATTTCGCCCCAGGAGGCAAGCGTGCCCAGTTCTTTCAGGTTCCCCATGATGCCGAGGAACAAGCCGAGCAGCAGACCGAGCGCGATCGGTTCCCCGAGGAAGCCGAGCTTTTTCTGCAAATCGCTGGGGCTGAGGTTGATCTTGCCTGCACCCAGCTTGTCCAGAATCCAGTTCATCCCGATTCCGAACGGCACAGTCCCCACGTGGTGGAGCTGGACAATCGTACAGTTAGGATAATTGAAGTAAGTAGACCAGCGTCTGGCAATCATTTCAGAGAACAAAAGACTGTATAAGTTCAATACGATCATGCAGCCAATCGCCAGTGCCATGCTGTCGGTGATCAGGTAGATCATCGAACCCCATACCATGTACGAATAGTTGTTCCACAGGTCCCCTGGTTGGAAGATGTTGGTCCAACGAGCGAGGAACAGCACGATTTGCAGCAGGATTCCCAGACCGAGGAAGATCATTCCCACTTCGGTTGAGTAGGCGACGACGGCGGTAGCCTGCCAGCCGATGTCAAAGACGGGCAGCTTCACGCCAGTGCTCTCTACCATCTGCTGAACAACCGGCATAATAACAGGGATAAAGGCATTCAACAGCAGGGTGAATCCTTGCAGACCGATCCCGGCGTAGAGCGCGGCGAAAAACGCTTTTTTCACCTGCACCTTCAAAAAGAGGGCGACGATGAAGATGATAAACGGCACGAAGATCTGTGCGCCAAACGTGTCAAAAATCTGCTTCAGTGTTTCCAAAAACATGGTGGTTCCTCCTTGGTGTATTCAACTGTTATGCGTTGATTTGCTCAATCACTTTAAGTACTTCTTCCAAAAACCCTTCCTCGTCAAAACCGGTCAGGAATCCCACGGCGTTGATAGCGGGAATGCTTAGATTCTCCGGTACAGGGGTGGTGTAGGCGATGAAGTCATAGCTGCCCATCTCGGCGTAACTTTCCACCTGCTGCGGTTTCACTTCCGTCGTGGTGATCTTGTAGCCCTTCTCGGCCAGCGCTTCTTTCAACTTCTCGGCCACCATCGTGGAGCTGACTGTCCCCGAGCCACACACCGTCAATACGTTAAACGTTGTTTTCATCTTCGTTCCTCCATCCTTATTGGTAATCTTCCTGCGTTTGGCAATGGTCCTTATTTGGTCACCGTCTGTGCGCTTACGACGCCGCCTAACAGCTCGTACACGCGTTGTCTGGTCGTGGCCTCGCTGATCCCCAGCAGCAGCTCTTTGTCCTGAAACAGCTTCATGAAGTTGCGCAACAGCTGCAGATGTTCCTCCGGCTTGTGGATCGCCAGCATGACGACGATCTTTACGCCTACGGTAACGTCAGGGCTGCCCATCATGGAAAAAGAGACTGGTTCCTTCAGGGTCGCAACCGCTATCGCCGACTGGTTGACGTGAACCGGATCAGCGTGCGGGATGGCGACATAGACGCCTTCGCTGGGAAGTCCGGTCGGATGCAGCTTCTCCCGCTCCACGACTGCGTCCCGGAAGCTGTCCTTCACATACCCCCTGCTGTGCAGCAGAGCGGCCAATCGGCTCAGGATATCCTCCGCCTGCTCCGCTTCCGCCCCCAGCAGGATCAAATCTTCATCAAACGTACTCACAACCATTTCACTCCTTGTGCAACCCCTATTTTCTCGATGGGATAACTATGTTTTGTTTGTATACGAATGCCGCAGCCGCTGCCCTCCTCACCCCCGCGCATCAAAAAAGCCCTTCACTCACAAAAGAGAGAAGGGCTGTCATCCGGTTCAGGATTGATAGCAATTCTTCTCATCTTCGGAATGATTACACATTCACTCTGAAGTTGGCACCGCTGGCGAAGCGCCCGGTTGCCGAGGTTTCATCGGGTCAGTCCCTCAACCTCTCTCGATAAGAAAAGATTGCAAACTATTTATACGGTTGTAACATTGAACTCATTCTAGCCTGCTTGTCGAATTGTGTCAACTGATTTTTTGTCGACCGGCATCAGCAGTTGCCGCAACGTCTGCTGGTCGGCAGCATCGGCACCTAGCTTGCCAGCAGTATCAGCACCTAGCTGGTCAGTAGTATCGGTACGTGGGTCAGTCAGTAGTGCCGGTATGTGAGCCAGTTCCCGGTATGTGAGCCAGTTCTCGGTCTGTGAACCAGTCGGTAGTTCCCGATCTGTGAACCAGTCGGTAGTTCCGATCCTTGAGCCAGTCGGTGAATCTGCTCAGCTGCCCCGCCCTACGAGCTGGTCATCGTGCCGCCATTTACGTGGATGATCTGCCCCGTCACGTAGGAGGAATCTTCAGAGGCCAGGTAGACATAGGCCGGAGCAAGCTCGTAAGGCTGTCCAGCACGCTTCATCGGCGTCTCCGTGCCAAAGGTCGCTACCTGCTGTGCGGAAAAACTGGAGGGGATCAGGGGCGTCCAGATCGGGCCCGGCGCCACGCCATTCACGCGAATCCCTTGTGATACGAGAGAGCCGGACAAGGAACGGGTAAACGTGACGACAGCCCCTTGCGTAGTAGAGTAGTCGAGCAATTGTGTATTTCCTTCATACGCGGTGACGGAAGCAGTATTGATGATCGTACTTCTCGGCTGCAGATAAGGAAGCACCGCCTTGGTCATGTAAAAGAATGAAAAGATGTTCACTTCAAATGTCGTTCGCAACTGCTCGGCGGAGATGTCCAGAATGCTCTCCTGAGGGTATTGGACCGCCACATTGTTGACGAGCGTGTCGATCTTTCCGAAGGTCTCCAGGGTCTGCTGTGCGGTGTACTGGGAGAGCCGCTCATCCCGGATGTCGCCGGCGATCAATAAACAACGGCGGCCATACTGCTCCACCCGCTGCCTGGTCTCGGTGGCATCCACATGCTCATCGTAGTAGACCAGCACGGAGTCAGCCCCTTCTTTGGCAAACGCAATCGCCACCGCCCGCCCAATCCCGCTGTCCCCGCCGGTAATGATCGCCACTTTATCCTGCAGCTTCCCGCTTCCCTGATAACGCGGGTTGTCCGAGAGGGGTCTTGGCACCATGATGGCTTCGATGCCCGGATGACGGTCCTGATGCTGGGGAGGAAATGTGATCGGCACGTTTTCACATTGCCTGACCCAGCCTAGATACGGATACATAACCGGTTAAGCCTCCCTTTTGGGTATTTTCCCTGTACTCTATTCCGGCATCCGTTGATCTGTGCTACCTCCCGAGGCAGGCTTGGCAAACTGCTCAATCTCATCCTTAAACTCCTCCAGCAAAGCAGGCGTGTACCGCTTCTCTCCTTTTCGATCCCGTACCTTCCGCCAGAGGAAGGCGGCGATTTCCAGCTTGTTTTTCCACTGCTTCGACTGCGGATCGGCGTGGAACTCTTTTACGAAGCCGTTCCACTGATAGGTCTTGTCCTCAGCAGTAGGCGGATTGGCCTTGGTGTGATTCTTCTGGCGGCTGCTATCGTACACCGCAATCAGATCAGCCACCGTCATCTCTTGGTCATTCCGCTTCTCTGCGTCCCGCAGAGCGGCAGCCATCTCCTTGGTGAACGAGAACTTGTTTACCCCGTAATATTCTTGAAAAAAAGCCCTCGCTTCTTGATTAAACCGAAACCCTTCCGGAATCAGCCGGGTCTGTAATGTAATCGGGCCGGATCGCTGCTTCCGCCGCTGCTGGGTTGTCTTTGCCCGCTGGTTGTGGACGGTTTCTCCTATTAGCAGATGGACAATTCTCTCCTCCAGCTCCGCTTTGGTGCCGGACGAGGAGAGCCCGTTCTGCCTGCAGATGGCAGCCAGTTCATCCTTGTACCAATAGTGAGCGCGAAACTCTTCCCCCGACATGTCGGGGGCAAATGGGGGACGCTGTATGCTCATCATCTTCCCTCCGTTTTCTCTTTTGTCCCCATTATATCCCGGCAGCGGGCAGGCCGGACAAGCCTCTTCTCCCCTGTCCTGTTTCAATAGGGAATCTCTGCTGTCCGAGTCGGATCCTGCATGTCTGCCAAGGCCACAAACAGATTGGGGGGGTGCTCCGCCAAGCGATGGCACAGATACAGATACCACTCGGTGCCGTACGTGAGATAAATTCGCAGCTTCACGCCCTTTTCTCGCAGCTGCTTGCTCAACTCCGGCTGAATGCCGTACAGCATCTCCATTTCCACGAACGGCAGGTGAGCATATCCCTTTTGCTCAATCACCTGGATCAGGTGCGCATCATGGGTGGCGATCGAGATGGGATGGCGAGCCGCTGTACACCGTTCCACCAGTTCGAGATACCGTTGATTGACACCCTCGCCCCGCGGCAGTGCAACCTCAGGTGGTTCCTTGTACGCCCCTTTGACGATGCGAATTCTGCCCGGCAAAGAGAGCAGGTGTGTCAGATCCTCCTGGGAACGGTGGAGATGGGCCTGTATCGTAATGCCGATGTTGGTGTATAGGAAAGCCATTTTTTGATAGAGCCGCAGGATCTGTTCTGTCTTGGTCGACTCCTCCATACTGATCATCAAGGTTACGCCCTGTTTGTTTGCTGCTTCCGCCATCTCCAGCAGGTGGGACTCGGCCAATCCAGGATCAATGGACAAACCGATATGAGACAGATCGAACGATACAGTGGCATCCGCTTGTCGACGGCCCACCTCCTCTATCAGCCGCAAAAACGTCGTCTTCGCTTCTCTGCAGGCGGCGATGTCGGTCGTGTTTTCACCGATGTACTCCAGTGAGACCCGGTACCCGCCGGCAGATAGGTAGTCGGCTGCCCTCAATGCATCCTCGACTGTCTCGCCTGTCACGAAGCGGCGAGCTGCGGCAAATAGCAATGGATAGAGATTAGGCGACTGTTGGACGTATTCCTTTACCGCCTGGCTGCGGGCGATCGTCTTCAACACATCGGCCGCCAGTCTCTCCTCGTCGTTGTAGTAGCTCATCTTGCTCTCCTCCTCATCCTTTGTCCTATCATCGTTTGTGGACTATATGCATCTACCGTAGCATGCTAAACTGAGAAATATCAGATCCACTTCACGTGAAAAGTAGTAGTACCAATTGACCGAGGAGGACTCCGCCTTGCTCTGGATCACGATCGATCGAACACAGCCAGTGCCGCTCATCCGACAAATCTATCAACAGATTCGCAGCAGAATCTTGCAGGGAGAGCTGTCCGCAGGGTTTCGTCTCCCTTCCACCCGCCGCTTGGCAGGAGAGTTAGAGGTTTCCCGCAATGTGGTGATTGAAGCGTATGAGCTGTTGTTGGCGGAAGGGTACGTGACAAGCGTCAGAGGGGCCGGGCATTATGTGGCAGGGGATGTGCTGCTGCCGTCAACCGCCGAACTGGCTGCTCCCTACCAGCCTGCCCCAGCGGCAGAAGCCGGGCAGATGGGTGACGTGATCGACTTTCGATCCGGAATCCCGGCACTCGATCAGTTTCCCCGCAGGATATGGGCTCAGATCGTACAGCAGATCTGCCGCGACGAATCGTCTCTGGCACTGGGCTATGACCGGCCAGAGGGACGCTGGGAACTGAGACAGGCTGTCTGCACGTACCTGCTGAGAACCAGGGGGATTCGCTGCCAGCCTCATCAGATCATAATTACCTCGGGGGCGACGCAAGCTCTCACCCTGATCGGCAAAGTACTGCTGTCACCCGGCAGCGAGGTGCTAATCGAAGATCCGATCACTTGCGACATCCAGACGATCTTTACAGAAGCGGGCGGGACACTCATACCGATCTCGGTGGACGAATCAGGTATGCAAACGGCTGATCTGCCCGCCGACGGTTCCCCCCGCTTTCTCTTTGTCACGCCGTCCCATCAGTTTCCACTCGGTGGTACAATGCCGATTCAGCGGCGCATCCAACTGATCCAGTACGCCCGCAGCCATGACTGTTACATCGTCGAAGATGACTACGACAGTGAGTTCCGTTATGAAGGTGCTCCGGTTAGTGCGATAAAAGAGCTGGACAGCGAACGAGTCATCTATATCGGCACCTATAGCAAGACGCTGTCGCCGATGCTTCGCCTGGGATACCTGGTCCTGCCGGAAAAGCTGGTCACACGCTACAAGCAGGCCAAGTGGTTCACCGACCTGCACACTCCATCGCTCGATCAGCTCACGCTCGCCCGCTTCATCGAACAGGGGCATCTGGACAGGCACATCGCGCGGATGAAAAAGCTGTACCGACGGCGTAGAACATGTCTGATCTCGGCCCTGCAGGACGCCTTTTCCGATCAGGTTCGCATCTTGGGCGAATCGACCGGACTGCACCTGGTCGCTCAGTTTCCCGGATTCAACTTTACCCTGGAGCAGGTCGAACAGATTCTCTCCGTCGGCGTTCGCATCTATCCCGTCGAACAACATGCCATCGTCCGCGGCAAGCACCCCGATAAACTGATCATCGGTTACGCCAATCTGACAGAGGAGCAGATCAGAGAAGGGGTGCAGAGGTTGAAAACGGCGCTTGCTCCATGAGGATATATGTCGCTGCGTGTACCGAGGCATCTGCGTAATATTGCCGTGTCACGCGTAATACTTTTGTAACCTTTTCGTAAGGCTCAGCTAAGTTTTTCGACGTATACTTGATCCCGACATCAACTTAATCCAGCATCTACTAGATCCAACATCAATCTTTTTCCTCGTGGGGACTTGTAGGGTGCGGGCTCTTCTCCCCTGTTGCAAAACGGCGCCCCCCTGCAGCCAAGCCAGATGATGTTAAAAAACGGAGGAAAGCATGATGTTCACCGTATTAGTGGCTGATGACGAAGTGAATATTACCGATGTTTGTACCCGTTATCTGGAGCGCGAATGCTATCGCGTAGTGACCGCGCACGATGGGGAGGCTGCGCTGCGGCTCTGGAGAACGGAACAGCCGGATCTGATCATCCTGGATGTGATGATGCCCAAACGTGACGGCTGGCAGGTTTGCGAAGAAATTCGCAATGAGCAGGACATCCCGATTATCATGCTGACCGCTCGCGGCGAGGAGATTGACCGGGTGATGGGACTGACGATGGGCGCGGATGACTACGTCACCAAACCGTTCAGCACGAGAGAGTTGGTGCTGCGGGTCAAAGCGATCCTGCGCAGAGTGCAGAAACGGCATACTGCTGGCAGTGCTTCCGTTGACCGCTTGTCGTTCGACGGGCTGACCATCTATCCGACAACCCGCGGGGTGATCGCCCATGGCCGCGAGATCGAACTGACGGTCAAGGAGTTTGACTTACTGCTGCTGTTTGCCAACCATCCTGGTCAGGTGTTTAGCCGCAATCAACTGCTAAGCAAGGTCTGGGATATCGACTACTTCGGCGACACAACCACGGTAACTGTGCACATCCGCCGACTGCGTGAAAAAATCGAGCAGACGCCTTCCGATTCCCAATTGATTAAAACGGTTTGGGGCATCGGCTACAAGTTTGAGGGAAGAGAGAGCTAAGCGAAACCATCCATTGGAGGGGAAGTCAGGATGCAGAGATGGTGGGAAAACGTGTACCGTGGATACGGCAAAAAAGCTGAAAACCCTGCATTACTGGAATGCCTGGACCATCCTGCTGCTCGCCGTGACCGGCATCTTGCTGTATCTGCCTTCGCTTCGCGGCAGTACCGCCCTCGTTCGGGTCAGTTTGAAACAACTTCATATCGGACTGGGTATCGTGTCTCTGCTGCTCTTGCTTGCTTATCTGCCTCTCTTTTGGAAACACGTAAAACAAATCGCCGGCAGCCTGAATCAGGTGATCAATCTGGCCGCCGTTCTGTTGTTTGTGCTCGGATGGGGGATCTCCGGGATCGTCTTGTGGCAGATCGAGTGGTTTCCCGGCGCCAATGCGGCGGCCTTGATCTGGCATGACGTACTCACCTGGATCGGGGTGCCCTGGGCCGTATATCACTCTATCTCACGCAGCCGTTGGGTGAAAAGGGCGGATCGCGGACGCCTCTCCGTACCTGTCGTTCCCACGCCCGCCGCTGCCACTCCGCTCGTCGGTTCCTCGCAGGAGAGGAATCGCCCTGTGCCTTGGTACCGCAAGCCGCCAGTTTCCAGACGCTCTTTTGTCCGAATGTCCATCGGGTCGCTTCTGGTTCTGCTGATCGGCCCTGCCTTTTACCGTTGGCTGAAGACCGTCACCGATGACGGGGGCGCTTCTCTTGACGCAATCGCCGAGGGCGAAGCGGGAAAAGCGGCTCGATCCATCCAACCACTGCCCCAATCCAATCCGCCGATCGGCGGCGGCGCCCAAGGCCATTTTCGCGTCTATACCGTAACCGACATCCCCTCCTTCGCTCCCAACCAGTGGTCTTTTTCCGTCTCCGGACTGGTCGACAAACCGTTTACGCTCACTTGGGACCAGTTTTTACAGCTTCCTCGCACCGTACAGGTAAGCGACTTCCACTGTGTAACCGGCTGGTCGGTATATCAGATCACATGGGAAGGCATTCCGCTTCGACAGTTGCTGGAGCCATCGGGCGTACGTGTGCAGGCCAAGTACGTCAAACTGTACTCAGGAGACGGTATCTACACCGACTGCCTCAGCTTGGAGCAGGCCAGACTGGACGATGTGATGGCAGCTGTTCTGCTGGACGGCAAGCCAATCCCGGAGAAGTTGGGCGGTCCCGTTCGCCTGGTCGTGCCGCAGATGTATGCCTACAAATCAGTCAAATGGCTGCAGGCGGTGGAATTGATCGACACAGAGCATCTCGGCTACTGGGAAGTACGCGGCTACGATACAGACGCCTGGCTGCCCAATCTGCACCAGAAACGAGGAAGCTAAATGAAGGTACGTACTTACCTGGTGATCGCAAACGGATCAAGCATACTGTTTATCCTGCTCTGTCTGCTGGTCAGCTATATCAAGATGTTTCTGTCGTTGGAGGCGACCATCTGGCTGGGCAGCATCACCGTGATCGCAGGCATCCTCTCCTTCCTGCTGCACTTCTTTCTGACCCGTCCACTGGAAAACGCGCTGCTGCGGATCACGGAGGAGTCGAAGCGATTGGCCGAAGGCAGCTTCCAGACAGCGGTGCCGGAGATCGGGCCTTGCGAATTCCAGATGCTGGCCAGCCAATTTAACGAGATGTCGCGCAGACTGGAACAAAGCTTCACCCAACTGCAGGCATCGGAGGCTTCCCGGCGGGAGTTGGTTGCCAATGTGTCGCACGATTTGCGCACGCCGTTAGCTTCGATTCAGACGTTTGTGGAAGCGCTGCAGGACGACGTGATCAAGGACGAAGAGACATTTCAGCGCTATCTCAAGACGATCAAGCTGGAAACGAAGCGGCTCAGCAGCCTGATCGACGACCTGTTTCATCTCTCCCGCTTGGAATCGGGAACAGAGGAATTCAGCCCCCAGCCCTATCACGCAGATAGCTTGATCCTGGAAACCTTGCAAGGTCTGACCATTCAACTGGAGGAAAAACAGGTCCAGCTATCGGTAGAGATGCCGGAACGCTTGCCGCCCGTATTGGTGATGCCGGAGAAAATCAAACGAGCGATCGCCAACCTGCTGGAGAACGCCATCCGTCACTCTCCTATTGGCGGTGTGATTACCCTATCTGTAGAAGAGTCAGAGGAGTCCTTCGTGAAAGTATCGGTGGCAGACAACGGAGACGGCCTCCCGGAGGCAGAGCGGGACCGCATTTTTGAACGGTTTTACCGTACCGACAAATCACGCAGCCGGGAAAAAGGCGGATCCGGGCTTGGACTGGCCATCGTCAAGGCGATTGTGGCGGAGCATCAGGGGCAGCTAGGGGTTGATAGTGCGGTAGGACATGGGAGCCGCTTCTGGTTTACCATCCCGAAAACCTCTCTCTCCTCCCTGCCTGCAGGCCATCGGGGTTACAAAGATGAAACAGATTCGTAATCATTCCGTAAGATTTTCGTTATGGGATGGTAAGAAGTCCTCGGTACTGTATGGAGGAAGTGAAAAACTTACAGATCGAGGAGGAATTGAACATGAGCAAACAGAAACATGCTGCTCTAGCCGCCCTGCTGGCACTCGGGCTTACGCTGCCTGCCGCATTGGTGGGCGCCACGGAAATGAACACAGACCAAGCGATGACGGAGGTGAGTGAGATGAATGAGATGACTGACATGACCAAGATGAACGACATGACCAAGATGAACGACGTGACCAAGATGAACGACATGACCAAGATGAACGACATGCAGATGCTCGTCCCCTTGCGCCCAGCAGCAGAGTCGCTTGGTTATGAAGTGATGTGGAACCAAGCGGACCGTTCCATAACCCTTACCTACAAAGGAAAGATGATGGATATGGCCGCAGATGACATGCAGGATGACATGGCGGCCCCGGAGCTGATGAAAGAGAGGCACCAGGTAAAACTGATGATCGGCAGCACGACGATCAATGACAAGTCAACAGACATCATGTACGCTCCTGTCCTGCAAAACGACATGACCTACATCAGCAAAGCATTTGTCGAGATGTATCTGAAACAACCGATGATGAATTGACACACCTACGAAGCGAGTCGTTTGCCGCTCTCGCAATATAAGAAAAAGCCACCCTCTGGAGTGGCTTTTTATGCTCGCAGACAAAGCCTCGGTACAGGCGGAGAGTAGCTCTTTTCCGGAAGGAGCGACTTTTACCAGCCAGCCTTGCGGAGCCGGTCCGAAGCGGGGGCTTTCGGGCGCAACCCTGAAACACCTCGTAGCGATACCCCTTTTGCGACCGCCCGCTTCGGACTGGCGCAGCGGACAGTCCCGCTTCCTCGCAGGTTGGCAACCGAGCGACTGGAGGTAAAGAGCTACTCTCCCCCGCGCTACTCCCCATGGACAGACTAAAAGCTACCGCCAGAGTGGCTTTTCTTAGATTGACACTGCATGGATCACAGCGCATTCACAATCACAACATCCACATTTTTCTTCAAATCAATCTCATACGGACTGTCGATCGGGGTGCCGTCGGGCTCCCGGATCACTTTTACCACCGGACGATGAAGCGTATCCAGATCCATGGAGGCGACCACTCCGATCTTTCCATTGCTGAGCAGAACCTTGCATTCCACCGGATAGACACAAATATGCTTAAGGAACGTTTTAATCAGTGTGACGTCAAAGTATTTATTGCCCGCTGCATACAAATACTCAATCGCTTCGTGATGAGTATAGGCGCTGCGGTAATGACGTGGAGAGGTTAGCGCATTATACACATCGCAGATGGCAACGATCTGAGCGTAGGGGTGGATCTGTGATTCTTTCAGCTGATAAGGATAACCCGTTCCATCAAAGCGTTCATGGTGCTGCAAAGCGCATAAGGCGGCTGCCTTTGGAACCTCTCTGTGGCTGGTCAGAATCTGGTATCCATAAATCGTATGAACCTCCAACTCCGTCCGCTCCCATTGAGTCAACGGGCCCGTGCTTTTGACCAGATGCTCCGACAGCTTGGTCATACCGATATCGTACAGCAAGGCCCCAATCGTCAGCTCCAGCAGCTGCTGATAGTCGTACTTCTGGGCGAGACCGACGATGCCGCTCGTAACCGCCACTTTCAGCGAATGATGAAACACAAAGAGATCCTTTTTGTAAAGGGCTACCAGTTGATCTAGGATGAACGGACTGGATACAATCTCTCTAAAAATTTTCCGATAGGACTGACGGAATGTATCTTCAATGTGGGAAAAGGCGATCAACCCTTTTACATGGTGCGAATCAAGAAATCCGGTTACCGTATCGCTAACCAACTTGTGGTCAATCGTCTGCTCGGTATCCGTATAGATCCGTTCGGCATCGGCATACGTCCGCTCCGGACCGTGCTTCAAGGATCCAGGTGTGTTCGGTTGGACTACCTTCTCCGGTTCTAATTCCTTAATATAAGCGGTTTTAATATTCAGTTTTTTGAGCCGTTTAATCTGCTGCTCTGTAATGATTTTACCCTCTCCCAGCAATATATTCCCCGTCGGAGAATAGATCGGCTTAGCGAGGACGTCACCACTGCACAAGCTCCAGACGCTGACTTCTTTCACCTGAAACCCTACTTTCTGTTCACATTTACCGACTACCCGATATGTGTCACTTTCCGCACATGCTCCTCCTGCAATTCTTTTCCGTAAGGTCGATTCGCTGGCGGCCACTTCCCTCTCCTTTTGAGATCAGACAAGATGAGAGGCAGAACTTCCTCCACCAACTTTTGACTCATTTTTTGACTCACCCGTATCGGTTCATCTTTGGACAAACTGCTCACGCTCCTCTTCCATCATGCGAGAATGAACCGTGTTAACTCTAGTTTGAATGATAATTATTTATCAAACATCTGTCAACACGGGATCATGTTTCTTTACCTTTTTCATAGTTCTTTTGACCTCTGTCTTTTGATAGATATTTATCAAAAATTGTATAGTTCTTTATGCTAGATATACAGATAAACTTGACTATAATGATGGTACGGAGGCGATAAGGGATGAACTATTATCAACTGCTAAAGCATTACATCGAACAGAGTGGTTTATCGCATCGAGAAATATCGAGGCAGTGCAAAGCGCGAGGAACACCCGTATCTCAGGCGTATATCAGCCAGATCGTCAAACGGGATGTACCTCCCGCCTCTGATGAAGTAAACCGCGTGATAGCGACGGTGACCGGAGGTGATCCGGAAGCCTTGATCATTGCGGCCTACAAAGAGAAAGCCCCTGTACAGATTCGAGAACTGTTGGATCAAGCAGACAGTATCACGTCCCTGATCAACAAGTGTATTGACTCCCTGGTGGATGCGATGGTAGACGAGTCTGGCTATGTGGACAACCTCTACCGGGATCTATTGATCAGCGGTTTGATTGAGAACGGTATGGTGATTGAAGATGAGGAACAGTTTATGAAGTACGGCTACCAAGCGAAATCATTTCTCAAATCACTCGATATTGAAGCAAAGTTGAAAATCTTTACGATGGTGGTCGACTCCTCTCTGGGAACCAGTCCCAAACAGGGAGAACCAGCGATCAGAAAAGCGGATAGGCCAAAAGCCACCCACAGACGGTCTCACGCCATCCTGCGAGTCCCGGTGCTGCGACGAATTCATGCCAAACAGCCCAACCCGCTCATGGAGGAACGAAATATCGTCACCTGGATCGAACTGGCCAACTATGGCGATTATCAGGACGGAGAGTTGTTTTTTCTAACGGTGCAGGATGATTCCATGGCGGGCAGTCGCATATGCAACGGTGACAAGGTACTGGTCAAGATTCAGCCAACCGTTGAAAACGGAGAAATTGCAGTGGTCAATATCGACGAACAAGATGCGCTGCTGAGAAGAATCAAGAAAGTGGACAGCGACCTCGTGCTGCTCTATCCGGACAACCCTCACTATAAACCGCTTGTCACCCATCACCGCAACGTTCGCATTTGCGGCAAGGTAATCCAAGTACGCTTCAATCCGTCGTAAATAATACTGAACAGGGAACTAGTCCAGACAGGGGACCCGTTCAAACAGGAAAAAACACCAGTCTTTCCATCTATCGATACCTATACCCGATATTCGCCAGATATAACCATCACATCCGAAAAGCCCGGCGAGCCGGGCTTTCCCTACCCAAACCACGCTTGTTTCAACCGTTTGACCCCCTGTTCCTCCAGCGGGATGGGCAGCACGTCAAAACTGTACATACTCATATCTACAGTTGTCCGCTATAGTGAGTATAAAAGAAAAGGAGGAGCGAAACCATGTGTGCTCATTTTCAAACCGACAGGCCCGTACGATTTCTGGAAGGGAACCAGGTCTATTTGCGCCCGATCGGCCTGGACGACACAGAACTCTACTTCCGGATGTTGTTTCACGACGAAACCAGGCGGTTGACGGGGACGCAGAAATCTTTTACGAAAGAACAGATCTACCGATATATTGAGGGAAAGGGACACGATACGTCCAGCTTGTTGCTGCTGATCGCACTCCGGGAGACAGACGAGGTGATCGGCGACATCGCCCTGCAAAGCATCGATCCAGCCAACCGCAGCGCCAACATCCGGATCGCGATCAACGACGATCGCCACCAGGGCAAAGGCTATGGCAGAGAGGCACTGCTGCTGCTATTAGACTACGGGTTTGGCATCCTGAACCTGCACCGAATCGAGCTAAACGTCTTTTCCTACAACAAGCGAGCCGCTCATGTCTATGAAAAACTCGGCTTTCAACGAGAAGGCGTGCAGCGGGATGCACTCTACTACAACCACGAGTACCACGATTCGATCTTGATGAGCATTCTGGAGGATGAATACCGGGCGCTGCACGGCAAAAAGACGCCTTCGTAAGGCGTCTCAGATTGCAGACAAACTCCCTCGCTGAACGAACAGCAGAGGGCGTTTGTTTAATAATTTGATGAAAATACCGAAGGTGTTTTGATCCTTCACCTTTTGGCGACCTGATTTCCATAGCCAGGTCGCCATTTTTTTTAAGTTCATGGCAGCGAAAACAAGCATCGCCTGCATCGTGACCTTCTCCAGTCCTCGTAAGGTCGTCCAACGCATGCCATGCTTTTCCTTCATATCAGCGAATACACGTTCAATCGTTTCTTTCCGTTGGCTATAGATCTGTTTGTTTTCCTCGGTATGCCGGAGGTGGTCTACCTCTTCGAGGTAATCAGCCCAGATGTGGCGACTCACTCTCTTTGTGTAGTCTTTACTTTCCGTGCATTGTTTCAAAAACGGACAACTTCGGCAAACTTGAGAATTTGATCGATAGATACGGTACCCATCCTTGTTTGTTGTCTCATATGTTAAGATTTGCTCGTTCGGGCAGATGTAGCAGTCGAAATATTCATCATACACATATTCGTACTTTTTAAAAAAACCTTCTTTGGTGCGTGGTCTTGTGTAGGGCATAACGGGGCGAATCTGGTCATCAATCAGTGTTTTACTGATGTAAGGCGTCTTGTATCCGGAGTCCACCGCCACAGCCTGAGGTTGTTCGAACGTCTGTCGCACTTGATTCAAAACATCCTCAAAAACCTGACTGTCATGCACATTGCCTGGCGTTACCTTTGCGCCAAGCACAAATCCATTTCGATCACATGCCGTATGAAAACTATAGGCAAATACACGTTCCTTTTCCCCCTTTACAAACAATCCGCAATCCGGGTCAGTTGTGCTGACCTTCACCTCCTTCTTCGAAGTTTCTGTCTTTTTTTCAAGGGGCTTCTTTCCATGTGCAATACGATCCTGATTGATTTCTTCGTCCAGTAGCTCTTGATATTTCTTGGCTTGTTCTTCAACGATTTCTTTCACGTATTTATGCTTATTCGCACTGGCTTTTACATGCGTAGCATCGATGAAAAGCACGTCAGGCTTCACGAATCCATGATGTACCGCCTCTTCCAATATTCGAAGGAAGATCGACTCGAAGAGTTGAGTATTCCGAAAACGGCGAACATAGTTCTTGCCTAGGGTCGTGAAATGGGGAATGGGCTGACTGAAGTCATAGCCAATGAACCACCGATAGGCAACATTGGTTTCGATCTCTTTAATCGTTTGCCGCATGGAACGAATACCAAAAAGATATTGGATGAGAGCAATTTTGACTAAGACTACAGGGTCAACACTGGGTCTGCCGTTGTCATGACAGTAGAGGCTTTCCACTAAGTCATAGATGAATGAAAAGTCGATTGCATTTTCGATTTTTCGTACGAGATGATCTTTTGGCACCAACTCATCTAACGAGAATGCAGATATCTGATAACGGCCTTCGGCCTGTTGCTTATTAAGCATAATGCCACCTCCAAAAATAACTATTGAAAACGTAACATGTTCTATATTCAACAAAAAAGCCTGCAGACCCTGTTCCTTACGGAACTTTGTCTACAGGCTGAGACGCCTTCGTAAGGCGTCTTTTGCGTCTAGTCGATATCATGGTATGGGCGGGGAGAGATATCGGAAGGAACCATTAACAGCTGATTTCCTCCAGTTCCTCCGTCGTCAATCCCACGTTAAACGCTGCTTGCAGATGAACCCGTAGCTGCGGCTCTCTGCCGAGGACTGTCAGCATCGCAACCGTCGCAATCTCCCTCTCGCTGTACCATCGATAACCGGAGGATGAACGCCCAACGCGGTTGATCAGACCGATGCGCTCGTAATAACACAAGCGTATGCGCAGTAAGCCCGGTAATCGCGGCCGCTTCTTGAATAGAATACTTCTTATCCATAGCCACATGATACACCTTAGAGTGCACGCAAAGGCAAGCGAGCAGATTCGCCAACCCGTTGTGCTCCTCAGCGAGTAAGGTAAAAATCGCTTTGCGTCAGTTCTTTTCCATTTATAATAATAGAAAGCCGATGCTTGCCTGGATAATGCTTCCGGGTTGTCAGATCCTTGAAGTGGTGGATTCGTTCGTATCGCCGCTCGGCCGAGTCATATGTGTTCTCCGTCACCTTAAACAGCTTTCGCGACGTAGTGCCGTTTGCCTTGACAAAATCAATCCCGTACTCGACCCGCAGCCGCTGAGGCAAAGCAGTATTGGCACGGACCGCAAACGAAAAGCTGAGCGAATCGCCAATCGACAGCCTCTCCCTAGCCAGTCTCAAGCCGCTTACTGTCACGTCCGGTGAAAGCGCAAAGCCAAACAGGGAGAGCACCTCTGGATCACCCTTGCGCAGCAGACCGCGGCAGCCGTGTTTGACGATCCAATCGGTATGTGGATTCTCTCCATACCACTCGCGGGCCAGTTGTTTCACCCTCTCAGGGTGATCCTTGGACAGATCATTCAGGTTGTTAGCCACACTTTTTTGCACATACGCAGACGAATCCCGCTTCAGCCGCTCCAAGATGGGGACGATGGGCGCGGGATCAGCTTTAAACATGTCCAGGGCCATCGCCCACGGCAGCCGAGGACGGCAGCCCTCGCTGGCCAGTCGTCTGACGTGATGATCCGGGTGGCTGGCCCAATCCATCATCTGCGCCATCATTCTTTCAGGATCTTGTACGATATATGGGCGCACGGCAAACTCAGCACTGGAAAACGGCGTAAACCGCTCCAATGCGGGAATGGAAACCGCCCAATCGTCAAGCCCATACGCCTCGACGAAATCGGGGAAAAACAGGTATTCCACTCCTCTGCAGTGGGGGGCAATCGCAGACAAGATCGATACAGCATCGCGGTAGGAAGCCGGCAGCGTCTGTCGCAGCGCCGTACTGATGTGGCGGATGCGTTGTTTCAGTTGTTCCTGCTCCCAGCGCTCGTCGTAGATCAACACCAGAAAGCGCGCTGTATCAAATGCCGGATATTCTTGTCGGACCACGGAAGCAAACTGCTCCAAAAACGGCCGATTGTACTTATCCTTAAAAGTGTCAGCCATCTGCCATCACCTTTCGGAGAGAGATAGATATCGGGAAACGAGCATGGAAGAGCTAGCAGATTCAGACAAGCACTCGCTTGCCTCTCCTGCCTACTTGCTGAGATCACTTTGTCCGTTCCCTCCTTCAACTTGAATAATACCAGTTCTATTACGGTTTGGTGGTTGTCCTGCTTCATCTCTTTCCAATCCCCTTTCTTCCGCGTGTATGGAGATGTCATCCACCTCACACCACCACCGTATCACGGAATGGTGTCAGGGCTTGTCACCGTTTCATGCTCTTGTAAAAGAAGAGGTGATCGTGTATGTCAAAAGCGAGACGTTTGATCGAACTGATGATAACCGTCAATACAAAACGAAAGTTTACAGTCAAGGAATTGGCTGATGAATTCGGCGTGTCCAAACGAACGATCCTCCGCGATTTGCAGGAGCTCTCAGAAGCAGGCATTCCGTTGTACTCCGAGGTTGGCGCAAGCGGCGGCTACCAAATACTGAAAGAAAAAATGCTTCCGCCCATCTCCTTCTCCGAAGAGGAAGCGGTGGCCATGTTCTTTGCTTATCAATCGTTGCAGTATTATTCCTCCCTCCCCTTTGAATCGGAGTCCATCTCAGCGCTAAAAAAGTTTTTTCACTATTTGCCCAGCCAGGTGAAACAGCGGATAAACGAACTGCAAGGGCGGATTACCTTCTGGACCCCTGCCCGCAACCTGCCCGTCCCTCATTTGAACGAGTTGCTGAACCACGCGATCGAACAACAGATCGTCATGATCCGCTACCACTCCGCCACGGAAACCAGGGAGCGGGACATCCAACCGATCGGCGTATACGCGATGAACGGTCTCTGGTACTCTCCCGCTCACTGCTTTTCAGCCGGGGAGATACGGGTGTTTCGGGTAGACCGCATCGAACAACTCTCACTAGCTGCCGACCAATCGCGAAAAGTAGATTTTTCTGCTGACACCATCCAAAAGTACCTGGAGGCAGAAGAGACCGCTGGTACCTTGCCGCTGGTAGTGAAACTGAACCGGCAAGGCGTAAAGCGATGCGAGTCTGAACCCTGGCTCTCCCAGTCGCTTGTCGTTTACCCGGATGGTACTGGTCTGTTGCAAATGAAGATGCGGCCCGATTATCTGCCATGGGCGGCCCGCTTCTTCCTGAGCTGCGGTACGGATGCGATCGTGGAAGAACAGGAACCGCTGCGTAACCAGATGAGAGAGATGATCACTGCGCTGCACGCGAGCTACAACCAGTCCTAACGGCAGCACATCACGTACAGCGAGAGCACGCCGATGATGACGATACTGATCGTGCCCGCTCCAATCCATGTGGTCGTTCGCAGCAATTCGCTCTCCCTGTTCTGTACATGACCCACGGTTGCCCCCAACAGTACGCGTGACGGGGAAGCCATGATCAGATGGGAGGAACTGGTGTTTTGCCCATACGCGATCACGTCCGGCGGTATGCCCAGCTTTTGCGCGGTCAACACCTGCAGGTTGATCAGCATCGCATTAGACCCGGTGTTGCTGCCGGTCAAAAATCCCCCCAGGCCCCCGATCACGGGTGATAAAATCAGAAAAGATGTACCCAATGCAGCAGCCGTCGTATTGGCGATCAGTTCGGTCATCCCGGCGGCTGTCATGATTTCGGCCATGTCGATGAAGAACAGGGTGGACAAGATTACAGGAAGTGCCTGCTTTCCTGTCTGCAAGGCGCACTTTCGCACCAACGGCTTGCCTATTTTGAACACCACGATGCAAAAGAGGCAGGTAAGCGCCAGGTACAGGCCCGGTGAGTGAAGCACGGCAAAGGAAAAGCGATAGGCAGGCAGTTCCACCACCCAAACCGACTGCAGCCATGCCTCTATCGGCGGAACGATCCGCGTCAACAGCAGCAGCCCGATCAGAAACAGGTACGGACTAAAGGTTCGTACCGTACTATATCGCTCATCATCGATCGTCACGGAGACTTCAGATGGCCCGACGCTTCCAACTGCAGTCAAGACATCAGGTTTCAAGCGAATCCTGACAAACTCAACGGCTAGCGCAGCCAGGGAACCAAACACCCCGGCCAGTTCCACACTGACGTAGCGATTGATCAGCCAGACAGACAGGCCAAATGTGCCGCTGACAACCAACGTCTCGCCCCACTTGCTCTTCACCCCTGACCATCCCCCGGCAATCCACACCGCCAGAAAGGCAAAGTAGAGAAACGTCGGGATCGACAGCAGCGCGCTGCCCGTACCTAATTGCTGCGCCGGCATATCGACCAGGTTGGCGCCAATCACCGTTCCCATCGCCAACGTCCCCCATGGCACCGCACTCAAACTGACCAAGGAGATCAGCACGGCCTTGAACCGATCGAAACCGAGTGCGATCAGAATCGGAGCAACAACCACCATCGCAATGCCGAAGCCGCTGGACGATTCCACTAACGGCGAAAAGGCAACGGCCAGGATTAGCACCTGCCGCAGCGGGTCCCGCGTCGATTGGGAAATCAGCGAGGCAATCGATTGGATCACACCTGCTTCACTCATCAGATGAAAGAGGAAAATGCCAAACAGAATCACATATGCTACAATCGTGGAAGTTAGCGCACCTTTCACAACGGGTACGGTCAACTGCTGCGGATCAAGATGAAACACCGGCACAAACAAGCTGACAGCAATCGTCAGCAGACAGCCAATCATTCCCGCCCTCCAGGCTGACTGCTTGAGCACAAACAGCACAAACAACACGCATCCAATCGGCAGTAAAGCCAGACAAAACAGAAGCATCCGTTGATCCCCGCCTCATTAAGTTCACTATAGTACACTAAATCGATTATAATAGGTGAACTTTACCCAAATCAATCACAAAATATCTAATGAGACCCATCATTTTAATACACTATAGTATACACAGAGGTGGTTTCTTTGTCCTTAGGCAAGCGATTGAAACAGATTCGAACAGAGAAAGGGTATACCCTCCAGGACCTGGCCGAACGTTCCCAGGTAAGCCGTTCCATGCTGTCGCAGATTGAGCGGGATCAAAAAAACCCGACGGTCAATGTGCTGTGTCAGATCGCGGAAGCACTGGACGTCACCGTATCACAGATGCTGGGGCAAGACGAAGTGAGAGATGTTATCTTGATTCGAAATCAGGAAAAACCGTATGTGAAGGATGAGGAGACAGGCTTTCAGCGAGTCCTGCTCTCTCCCGCTTTTCCCTCCAAGGGCATTGAGTTTGTGCTGAATATCCTGCCTGAGGGCGCGAGCACCGGTAGCTTTCCGCCCCACAAACAAAACGTCAAAGAATATATCTATCTAGCCGAAGGAAAGCTGCAAGTGACGCTGGGCGAGCGGCAAACCTATGTATTGGAACCAGGGGATACGCTTTACTTCGAGGCAGACGTAGCTCATCGCATGGACAATATCGGGGCTGGCGACTGCAAGTATTTTCTGGTGATAGATTCGTATAGGCAAGATAACAAGTAGGGACAAGTGCTGTTCATCCTCCACAGAAGACCTGTTGCACCTCTTGGCACAGTCGGCTCACTCTCTATCCCAAAAAGGGAGGGGATGAGACCGATGACAGTATACGAAGCTCTTAGTCTCATGCACGTATTCGGCATACTAGTCGTCGCCATACTGTCCATTCATAAAAAGAAGTAGATCACTCTTGAGCTACCAACTCTGTGATCTACTTCACCTGATCAGGGGCGCTCATCCCCCATTTGTAATGCTGTAGGTAAGTGTGTAAGAGGCGTCCGGGATGTTCCATTTGCCGTTTTTATAGTCCCAGGTGGAGTTTACCGTTGCAAAGGTGAACACGTGGATCGGTCCCCATATATTTTGCTTGCCCTGCAGTTCGTACACGCCGTCGTTGTCTGTGTCAACCGGAACCAGCGAGTAGAACGGATCGGAGAAGATGTCGTACTCGCTTTGCTGACCGTTGCGCGGACTCTCGTAGATATACTTCCCGTTTCTATCGTAGATCCCGGCTTCGATGTACTGCTGCTTATATCCGCTGACATCGACGATAAAGGTCTTGTTCAAAACCTCGCTGTGCAATTCCGCTTTGAAACCGTCCAGGTACTTCCCTTTGATCCTCAGTCCCTGATTTTGCTGTTCGCCAAAAATCACCACCGGGTTGTTGTTTCGCCAACTGGCAATCAAATGATTAGATGTACCGCCGCTGCCGCCTGTCGCTACAGTTACCATCACGTCGCTTGCCTTGTCGCCGGTAAAATCACCGAGAAACAGGCTCGGCTGATACCCACTCAAATAGTTCTTGATCTGTCTTTGAGGCAGAGCGGAGTATTTGCCTGTCTTCCCGTCTCGTACCACCACATTGAGCTGGGAGTAGAAGGAGGGATTGTCCGGCAGAGTTTGCCCGACCAGCAGCACGGTGTCCTCTGTCCGATCGCCGGTCACGTCCGCTCGCTTTACCTGGACGATTTTCGTATCATCGGGCAGCGGCAGCCCGGGTACCCGCAGGGTTTGTCCAACCTCGAATTCCGGTTGCTGCGGTTCTGCCCCAACAACACCCTGCACGATCCATGACAAACAAAACAGACAGGCCAATGCAAACAAACGGATTGGAGACAGCCTGAAACTCACGACGCATGCACCTTCCTTTGCCTTTTCTTTTGCAAGTTCCCCTATGATGTTCTGGATCGCCCATCTTTCCAGAATCATAGATTAGATTGCTCCAATCAGTCCTATTCTATAAGGAAAATTTTGCAACTCCCGGAAGATAGATATGCTATACAAACAGGCGAGCTCAGCGGAGGTAACAGCCGTTGTTGAGATCAAACGTCGCTCCCGTATAGTTCCTCGCTTTGTCCGAAAGCAGAAACAGAACCGTATGAGCCACATCAATCGGAAGCACCGGCTGGCGGATCAGTTCATGCTCCCGGTACTCCTCTTATCTCCCTGGCCCAAGTTCTATTGAAGCAACAATCTTCTGGTCAGTTTTTGAGGACACCCAGCACGGTAACCGGTTGACCCAACACATCTCTCCACTGTTGCACGTCCGCCCTCGCCGTGACGATCACGCAGGTACCCGGCCCTCCGCTTTTCTCCAGCGGCAGATCCACCTGCTCACCCAACAGGGTGAGTTGATTCCGTTTGAGCAGCTCCTCCAGTTCATAGCGGATACCCTTGGAACCAACCGGCACGATCTCATGAATCCCGTCCATCTCCCGCAATCGTTTGATGGCAAGCAAATCACAAATATCCGGATCCTCCAGTCCAACTTCCTGTCCCACTTTCGGGTACCCGATGCAGCAAAGCACGTCACCAGCCATGCTTTTGTCCATAAGGCGGTCGGCCTCGCCAATCACGGTGACGCCGGCTCCGGTCTGCACAGTCGGGATATTATCCTCCGTACTGCCGTTTAGGGCTGCCTCTGGCTCCATCCCGATCTGCCTCATCTCGTCGAAGATTCCTGCGATAATGCTGCGTCCCGTCGGCTCCATCTCAACGCTTAGTGTGTTGCACACAGTCAACGGCACCGCTCCAACAGAGAGCAGCTCCATCAGCGGGACACGGACCAGAAATCTGCCGAGTATGTATGGATCAACTTTGACCACGTCATGCTGCTTGTCCCCGATGGCTCCGCTCGAGTCACAGGCGATCACCAGCCGTTTCTCCAGGTAGTCGATGACCGTCAAATCACGAAATCGAGTCCGTTTACGCATTCCACTTTCTCCCGATGGCTTTCACGATCAATCCGGTCAGCGAGAGATTAATCACCGCTCCTGCGGCCAGAGGAAGCAGCATAGCCAGGAAGAAAGCTTGTCCAAAACCGTCAAATGGGATGAGCAGCGCAGGAGCGGCTACTCCGTTCAACAGCGAGCCCAGAATCAGCGCAGCCAGCAGCTTCCCCCTGCTGCCCAGATACCCGATCACCCAACTGATCCCCGCCATTTGCACAGCGATATACAGATGGATGAGTATGGACAGCGGAAACCCCATGTTCATTGAAGTTGCCAGGTGACCGAAAAACCCGACGACGGCTCCAGAAGCAGGTGAGATCAATAACGCGGCGACAAAGGCCGGAGCTGAATCCAACGCTACCGTTCCAAAAGGGGATGGCAGCTTGATCATGCTGCCAATCACAGAGAGTCCTATAAACAAAGCAAGCATGGAGATCGTCTTGATACGCGGCTGAGCGATGTTCATCAATATCCCTCCCGTTCACTAGTCATGCAAAAACTACGTTTAGCAAATCAGCATTCGGCGCTGGATACGCCGCCTCCCAATTGGGTGAAGTCGCCAGTCGAGTGGCATCTGCCTCCTATTGTACCTTTTTTCCAAAGCGATAAGGATCATTTCTTTCACCCATGCCTGATGTTGACACACGCGAAAAAGGGCCGTCCCAACCGTCTGCCTTAGACAGCGGGTACGGCCCTATTATCCTTTCCGACATTTCATCTGCCGAAAGGCTCGAATGGTTCTCACATGTCTTTTTTTGCAGCTTGCAGACGATCCAGATGATCCATGACAATCGCAACAAGCGGGTGATCTTCAGGGATTTGCGTATAGGTATGCAGGGCCTGCCGCAACCCGGACCGCTTGATCTCCGTCTGGAGTGCGACGGCTTCCGGGTCCTCCGGGTAGTCAAACAGCATCGCTGCCGCAATCGCCAAGCCGAGATAGTCTGGCACAATCCCATGCTGTACACACTGCATGGCTGGACCAACCAGCCGGTCGGTCGCGGATAACTTACGGATCGGTGATCGCCCCACCCTGGTCACCTCGTCCGTAATGAATGGGTTGGCATATCTGTTGAGGATCTGGTTGACATATTGCTGATGCTTGGTTTTGTCGAACTGGTACTTGGCGACCAGCAGATCGCCCGTTTCCCGCAAGGCTTGTTGTGTCGCCTCGAGAATCTGTTCATCCGCAATCGCTTGATCAATGGTCGGATAGCCCATTTGATACCCGAGGTAGGCAATTACCGCGTGCCCCGTGTTGACGGTATACAGCTTTCGTTCGATATACGGCTTCAAATCCGGTACATAGGTGACCCCTTCGATCAGAGGTAGATCGCCGACGATTTGCGACTGATCGATTACCCACTCGTAGAACGGTTCCACGGTCACCAGCAGGTTGTCTTCATGCTTCTGCAGCGGGACGATTCGGTCTACGGCAGCATTGGGAAAACCGGTCGTATCCGCTGCCTTGGCTTGATCGGCTTCACTGAGCAGGGCGAATACGTGGGTTTTTAGCTGTGCACTGCCGCCAATCATGTTTTCACAGGCGATCAGGTTTAAAGGGCGACTGCCACTGCGACTGCCACTGCGATTGCGTCTGGCAATCCCTTCGGCGATCGCCGGGGCGAGGTGGGGAAGCACATGAGGTCCTACTGCGGTGGTGACGAGGTCGGCGGCCGCAATCGCCTCGGCAACCGCCTCCGTATCCTGGCCATGGATCGCTCGCACGCCTTTGACGACTGTGACCGGGGTTCCTTCCATCGCCAATTGAACCGAGTATGCTTGCCGTTCGTTTATCGTGTCGACCAATTCCTGATTTACATCGACAAAGCAAACCTCATAACCCGCCTGATGAAGCAGTAGTCCGATAAATCCCCTACCGATGTTCCCCGCTCCAAAGTGTACGGCCAGCATGTTACAACCCCTTTTCAAATAACGTGATGATCTCTTCTTTTGTCTTCGCTTGGAGGATCTGTTTCACATTCTCCTCTTCCGAACAAATCACAGCGATATTGGACAGCATCTCCAAGTGTTCGTCCCCCACCGCTGCGATGCCAATCAGCAGATAGGCCGTATTCCCCTCTCCAAAGTCTACGCCACTCGGTATTTGCACGACGGAAATGCCGGTCGAGTTGATCTCCTGCTTCGATTCGTTAGTCCCATGGGGAATGGCTACCCCGCTGCCGATATAGGTTGTCAGCATCGCCTCGCGTTCCAGCATCTTATCCACGTAGGCGGGAGTTACATGCCCTGCTTTTTGCAGCAGCTCTCCTGCCAGGCGGATCGCTTCTGTCTTGTCGGACACACTTGCATTCAGTATGATTTTTTCTGCTGATAACACACTGGCACCCTTATTCATTGCACTCTCTCCATTCCTATCTGTTTCTGACAGAACTCATACAGTCTCTCTTGCAGATAACCGGCTGCCACCTGCTCGTCTGCCGATTCCAATGCGGCAATCATCTCTTCTTCGATCAACAACGAACTGATCTTGCTCAACACTTCCAGTCCTTCTTTCGACATCTCCTTTGGCCCCAGCAGCAGCAATACGATGTGGATTGCCATCTGCTGATCGTCCATCGACCGCAGGTAGATCGGCTGTTGCAGCCGATGGGCGGTAAACGAAGGGCGGACAACCTGTACATGTCTGCCGTGAAACAGGGCCATTCTCGTCCCTGTGATCCCCAACCCGCTCACTTTTTCCCGCTCCAACAGCAGTTGGACCACAGCCTCTTTATCCCGTACCGTTCCTTTTTGCGATAACGATTTACAGATTGCACTCAGCAGTTCTTCAAGCTCCCATCCCTGGTTATTCAGCGATTGCAGTTGGAATCCTTCTACCAGTTGGATGGCATAACCCGTATACTGGTGGACCGACTTTAACTGATTGATAGGCTGTTTCACCTGTCGGGCCCGTTCTGCCATGTGCCAAACAGCAGCCTCTGTCGGTGACGAGCTGGAGATGCTGCTCTTTTGCAAAAACGATCTTACTTTACGGATTTCATCCTCTGGCAGCAAAGGACTGACCACGATGTATGGCTGATCGTCGAGCGGCAGGGGGACCGTGGAGATGATCACCTCGTATTCGCTTTTGGGGATCCGTCCGATGTCAAAAAGAGAGACATTTCTCAAACTGACGAGCTCGGGAATCTCTTTTTGGAGCCGGGTCGCCAGTATCTTGGATGATCCGATCCCGCTGGAGCAGACGACCAGCGCCCGATATCGCTGGTGGACCTGTGCTGCCCGCTCCACTGCCGCACCGATATGCAAGACCAGAAAGCCAATCTCTTCATCCGGTACGTCCATGTCGGCGAACACGTCGGCTGCCGCTTTCTTCACCACCCGAAACAGCTCGGGATAATTGTTCCGGATTTGCTCCAGGATGGGATTGCGGATTTCCATCTGGCGATTCAGCCGGTAGACAGCCGGTTCCATATGCTTGAGCAATTCGTGGAACAAGGACGGGTCATCCTGCAGCGGCAGCCGCATCCTCTCCGCACATGCCTGGATGAACCGGTTTGTCTTTGCGACCAAATCCAGATTCTCCGGCCAATCTGCCCCCGCTTGAAAGCTTCGCAGTTTGGCGCCTCGCAGGTGCATCGTAATATATCCGATTTCCGCCACAGGGATCTCCGTTAGGAAGATGTCTGCCAACCGCCTCACGATCTCCTGCGCTACCCGATACTCTTGTGTTTCCTTCAGTTCGGCAAGCGTATGCTCATCGAAGTAGATGTTCTCTCCCTTTTGAATCCTCTCCACCGCCAGCGCGAGATGAATCATCAGGCCGATATAAGCGCTGTCTGCCAGCGGATAAGGCAAATCATCCTGCAGATGCTCTAGTGCTGCTTCTACTTTGCGCAGCTTTTCCTTGTCAATCAGCCCCAACAGGCGCTCCGAGACGGCGTCGACATCGCGCTGGTTTTTGTTGCGGATATTTTCCCTCAGCAGCCCGATCAATTCATACTCACTGAAGTGGTGCGAGATCAGGTGGCTGATCGCTCTCCGTTTGTCTGATTCACTCCCTTGAATCTCCACCCCGTAGCCCCGTTTGCGGATGAGCGTCAGCTTGAATTTGCTGAGCATATCGGCCAAGTCCTCCAGATCGTGGCTAATCGTTGCAGTGGTCACTTTCAAGTCAAGTGCCAGCGCGATCAGCTTGATCGGTTCGGTCGCCTCCAGCAAGGCCGCCAGGATCAGCATTTTCCGTTCTTCTGGGGTGTATTCGATCGTCGTCAGGTGCAGCAGCCGCTCGTGCAATGCTTCTTTTTGCTCCGGCGAGCCATGCAATTCTATCCCCAATCCCGATTTTTTGGCCAATTCCAAACGGAATGGACGCAGCACTTCTTCTATCGCATCCAGTTCCCGGTGAATCGTCCTGGCGCTGACGCCAACCTGCTCGGCGATCACACCCACGGTCAACCCTTGCTGTTCCCTCAGCAAGATATCGAGGATGGTACGTTGTCTGGCAGTAACGTTCATCGCTTTTATCCCCTTTGCCACAAAGAGAGAGAACGCTAGTATGCACTAGCGTTGTGATCTCTTTAGCTTAAACGGCGGACCAGTTTGTCATACTCCGGGCTGTTCAGGAAGTTGTCAATGGAAATATGCTCGGCATCCGGTGCCTTGATTCGCGCCCGTTCTGTCAGCGACTGGTGCGTGATCACAATGTCGGCGTCGTCCGGAATGTCATTAATCGCCGTGTTGATGACGGTAATATCAAGCCCTGCATCCTTTATTTTTTTGCGGAACGAGGCTGCCCCCATCGCACTGGAGCCCATCCCGGCGTCACATGAGAAGACGATTTTGCTTACCTCTTTTGCGGGTACTTCCGCCGCCTCCGTCTCGGTTTCTGTTGGTGCCGGCTCTACTGCCTGCTGATGTTTCCCCTTCATTTGCTTCATTTTTTCTGTTGCCTTATCCAGATCATCTTCTTCTGCTGCTTGCCCGCCCATCTTCAGCAGGAACGAGGCGATGAAGAAAGATACTGCCGTAGCCGTCACTACACCGGCCAGTACCGGGAACAACCCTCCCTTTGGCGCCATCGCACTCAGGGCGAAGATGCTTCCCGGAGAAGGCGGAGCAACCAGCCCCGCACCTAGCAGACTGAAGGTAAAGACACCTGCCATTCCACCACCGATGACCGCCAATATTAAACGCGGATTCATCAGGATATACGGGAAGTAAATCTCATGGATCCCGCCCAAGAAGTGAATGATGGTAGCCCCAGGAGCCGACTGTTTGGCCATCCCTTTTCCTACCAGCCAATAGGCCAAGAGGATTCCCAAACCGGGACCTGGATTGGTTTCAAGCAGGAAAAAGATTGACTTGCCCGCTTCGGCCGCCTCGTCCAATCCGATTGGACTTAATATCCCATGGTTGATCGCATTGTTCAAGAATAAGACTTTGGCCGGTTCGATGAAGATGCTGGCCAGCGGCAGCAGCCCGGCATTCACAATCGCATCAACACCGGCAGCAAGCGCTTTGCTGAGACCAACCACAACCGGACCAATGGCGTTTAACGCCAGCAGGGCCAGCAGAGCGCCGATGATCCCGGCCGAAAAGTTGTTGACCAGCATCTCAAACCCGGCGCGGATTTTTCCTTCAAACAACTGATCCACTTTTTTCATGATCCAGCCGGCAAACGGCCCCATGATCATCGCACCTAAAAACATCGGGATGTCTGATCCCACGATCATCCCCATGGTGGCTACCGCACCCACGACACCACCACGGACGTCATGAACCATCTTGCCGCCCGTATACCCAATCAAAAGCGGCAGCAGATAGGTAATCGTCGGGCCGACCAACGTTGCCATCTTTTCGTTGGGAAACCAACCCGTCGGTATAAACAGCGCCGTAATCAAGCCCCACGCAATAAATGCGCCGATATTGGGCATCACCATCGCACTTAAAAATCTGCCAAACTTTTGGACCGACACTCGCAGTCCGCTGTCCTGGTTGCTTGCGGTCGTACTGCTCATCCCATCTCCCCCTTGTCTGAGCAATTTTTCGTATTGATAAATCAGTCCTATCTGACTCAAATATAAAGCGTTTACATACAGCTCTCAATCAAATGAAAATGTCGATTTGTCTTGATCTATGTTGACAAAAGTTAATTGCCTCACGATTTCATTGCAAAATAAAGAACAGTTACCCCAGGTCTTTGACAACCTGTGATAACTGCACTCTCTGCTATTTCATGATGTTCTTTCGTCAACATGGGACATCTGCCTCAAAACGAACATCGACTTCATCCTTTTTTGACTGCTTACACATGCAACTGGGTTTTCGCCGTCCGTCCCATCCCCATCATTTCTCTGCCGTCTTTGAAGAAGATCACTAACGACAGCAGGAAAGCAAGCAGGTCGGCACTGGGGAAAGCCACCCAGATCCCGGTCAGGCCGAGAAATTGCGGCAGAATCAACAAGATCGGGATGAGAAACAGAATCTGTCTGGCGAGGGAGAGGACAAACGATATCTTCGCTTTTCCCAGCGCTTGGTAGAATCCCCCGGTGACCATTTGAAACCCGACGAAGGGCACCATCAGAAAGATCCAGCGTAGCGCATCTGTCCCTCCGGAGATGACCTGCTGGTCGGCGGTAAAAATGCTGAACAGAAACTCGGGAAAGAGCATGACGAGGACCCAGATCGTCACCGCAATCACGCTGGATACCCGAATGCCCAGTTTGACCGTATCACTGACCCGCTCCGGCCTTCCAGCGCCGTAATTGTAACCGATGATCGGCTGCATCCCCTGAACGATCCCGAACATCGGCATGACCGAGAAGGCAATCAATCGATTGATAATCCCAAAAATCGCCACCTGCAAGCTTCCACCGTAGATGACAAGCATCCAGTTTACCACGACGAACATCAGACTGAAGGAAACTTGTCGCACAAATGTAGAGATCCCAATCGCGATAATCTCCTTGACCACGTTCAGGTCCGGCTTCCAGCCGATCCAGGTTAGTCGCAGCGAACTTTTGCCGCTGGTAAAGTAGCGGAGAAGCCAGACCGCTGCACAGAACTGGGCAATCACAGTGGCCAGAGCTGCCCCCTGAATCCCCATATCCAAGCCAAAAATAAAAATGGGGTCCAGAATCGTGTTGATGATCGCCGAAACCATCATCGTATTCATCGCCGTCTTGGCGTTCCCCTCTGAACGAACCACGTTATTGGTGCCCATCGCAAAGGAGAAGAACACGGAGCCGCACAAGATAGTCAGCAAGTAATCTCTGGCATACGGGAGAATATCGGCCGTTGCCCCAAATGCCTGCAGCAGAGGATCGAGGAAAAATAAAGCCATCCCCACCACCAATAAGCTGAACCAGACGATCAGCCAGACGATATGCCCAAACACCCGATTGGCTTCCTCCAGTGAACCGGCTCCTAAACGACGCGAGATAATCGAAGCACCGCCAATCCCAAATGTGGCGGCGAACGCGACGATCATCATCTGAATCGGAAAGGCAATCGATAATCCGGCGATTCCTTCTGTGCCGACACCCCTCGCGATAAAGATCGTGTCGACTACATTGTAAAGCGAACTCACAAACATTCCGGCAGCAGCCGGCAGTGAAAGATTGAGCAGCAGTTTGGGGATCGATTCCGTACCCAATCTGGTACTTTGTTCTCTCATCTTACCCCTCCTTTTCTATGTCGTTCATGTATTGAACTGCGTTTCCCGCCACTCTTTGCAGCAGTTGGAACAGTACATCCTTTTCTTGCTCGGTAAAACCTTCTGTTAGGATATCTGTCCACTTGTACATGGTTGCTCTTACCTCTGGGAGGATCTGTCTCGCCTGTTCTGTCAGGTAAACCAGCTTGACACGTCGATCTTCCTGACCTTCTTCTCGTCTCACCAATCCTGCCTCTTCCAGTTTGGTCACCGCCCGGGCTACGGTTGCCTTATCCATCCGAAGCTGGTTGGCCAGATGGTCCTGAGAAACCCCGTCCCTCTGATAAAGCAACACCAAGAACCCCAATTGCCCTGCTCCAATTCCATATTTATGAAAATGACGCGCAATATACATCTGGGCATACCGATCGATGATGGAGACATACTTTCCAACCGATCTGATTGGCTTTTCCATCCGAATCACTCCTTCACGATAAGTTGCGTTTGCAACTAATGCAATTATAAAACAAAACGGTTGCCAACGCAACCATTTTTGTTTTCGATTTCACCTCTTTATTTTCACCTATTCTATTATCTTGCAGGTTTTTCCCCTAGCGGTACACAGAAGTCGCTCTAGGCTGTCACCCTGCCCTGTCCTGCGATGCCTTCATCTCAAACTCCAGAAAAAACGTAGTCTCCTGTTCAGAGGATTGGCACCACAGCCTCCCGCCATGTGCCTCCACAATTTCTTTGCAGACAAATAGACCGATGCCTGTTCCCAACTCCTTGGTGGAAAAAAAAGGTTCGAAAATAACAGGCAGCACATCATCTGGAATGGGTTTTCCGTTGTTGACAATCGCAATTCGCAGCTTGCCCTGATCGGTCTGGAAGGCGACAATCCTGATTTTTTTCTGTTCCTGACGGTTGTGAAGAGCCTCTATCGCATTGGAGATGATATTGACAAGCACTTGCTTTATTTCTTCCCTATATCCGGTAAGGTGTAGCGTTGGATCAACATCCGTATCGATCTGCACATTGACATCCACGATGGTGGGGTACAAAAAAGCCAGGATTTCCTCAATCAGTCCATCGAGGGCAAAATGTTCTTGCCTCTTGGACAACACATCCTTCTTTGAAACCAGCAAGAACTGTGATATCCGGTAGTTTAATTGACTCAGTTCATTTTCAATGATATCTACGTATGGTAGACTGGGGTTTTCTCGTTTCAACAGCTTGGCAAATCCGATGATCGATGTTAACGGATTGCGAAACTCATGCACGAAACTGGAGGCCATCTGGCCTAACAGCGTTAACCTGTCCTTGTGAGAGCGCTCAATGAACAACTGTTTTTCTGCTAGGTAACCATTCTTTAGTTCCGTATATCGAGAGACCGCATGAACCAGAAAATGGTCAAAACACTCATCCATCTTAAGAATCGCGGAAAGAAGCACAGAAGAAGGGAGTTCGGATTTGAGGAGATACTTCAAGATCAGGTTTCTGCCTGAGCATACATTATGAACAAAATCTCCGATGTTCACATCCGCCTGAATCCGCTCCATGGCCACTTTGTACGCGAGCTGCTTCACCTCCTCCAAGGATACCTCGGAACGAAAAAATCCCACTACCAGTTGGTACATGGCTTGTCCATTCAAGTGAATCCTCTCTTTATATGGATCTTCTCCCGACACAATCACACTCTTTTTGAATTCTTCCACCACAATCATTTCATGTCGCTCAAGGAAAGAAATCACTTCGGACAGAGGCAATTTTGTTCACTCCAGATTCTTTTCAGAATTGTCAAAAACAACAAAGCATGCGGATTCTCTAAAAAGCGGATTGTCCCAAAAAATAGTAAAAACCTCGTATTTTCTTTTAGTATACTTGATCTAAAAGGAAATACGAGGTTCAATTTTGAAATATGTGCACATGCACTTAGGAATGGGTGTGGAAAACGACCAGTTTCAACTCCGTCATTTCTTCTACCGCATACTTCAATCCTTCACGCCCAACACCGCTTTCTTTCACACCACCGTACGGCATGTGGTCAACCCGGAAGGTAGGGATATCGTTGATCATGACGCCGCCCACCTCAAGCTGCTCCGCTGCCTTCAGTGCGGTATGCACATCATTTGTATAGATGCCTGCCTGAAGTCCATATCTGGAATCATTCACATGTGCAATGCCCTCTGCCACCGAAGAGATTTTGTTGATCAGCACAATCGGGGCGAATACCTCCTGGCACGATACCTTGGCCCCGGGATCTACATCCAGCAGTACGGTCGGATAGAGACAGTTTCCGTCCCGGATTCCCCCGGCTGCCACGACAGCTCCTTGCTGCTTTGCTTCCTCAATCCAAGCTAGTGAACGTTCCACATCCTTCGGACTGATCAAAGCGGATAGATCGCTGTCCTCTTCCAGCGGACTCCCCACTTTCAAGCTCTTCGCCTTCTCCACGAACTTCTCGACAAACTGATCGTACACCTGTTCATGTACATAGACCCGCTGCAGCGAGATGCAGACCTGACCGGCAAAGGCAAACGCTCCCGACACCGCGCGGGGGATGATCGTATCCAGATCGACGCCCTGATCGACAATCAGCGCCGAATTAGATCCAAGCTCCAGGGTGACGCGCTTCAATCCCGCTTTATTGCGGATGGCGATACCCACGGCAGGACTTCCTGTAAAGGTAATCATCTTTACTCGCTCATCCTGGATCAGTCTCTCCCCGACAATCCCCCCGCTGCCTGTTACCACATTGAACGCACCTGGCGGCATACCTGCTTGTTGCAGCAATTCAGCCAAAAACAGGGAGGAGAGCGGCGTTTGAGTAGCTGGTTTCAACACGATCGGATTGCCGGCGGCGATCGCAGGCCCCACTTTGTGTGCGACCAGGTTCATCGGAAAGTTAAACGGGGTGATCGCCGCTACAACACCCAAAGGCCGACGAACCGTGTAGGCGACCCGGTTCTCCCCACCTGCTGCTGCATCCATCGGGATCGTCTCGCCATGGATCCGCTTCGCTTCCTCCGCCGCAAACTTGTAGGTCATGACCGTTCTGCTTACTTCTCCTCTTGCTGTCGCAATCGGCTTGGCGGCTTCCAGCGCGATCAGGCGAGCACACTCTTCTGCATTCTGCTCCAGCAGCAGGACCAGCTTCTCCAGGATGGAGGCCCGTTGGTGAGCGGGCATCTGTGCCATCACGGGCCGAGCCTGTTCTGCAGCGGCAACCGCCTTGTCCACATCCGCCTCATCAGCAAAAGCCACCTCCGCCAGCAGCTCACCGCTAAACGGACTGTACAAAGGTCGGTATTCTCTGGCTTCCACCCATGTTCCATTGATAAATAAATGCTTTTTCACCACAACTTCCTCCTCTCTACCGACATTTTTCGCGAATTACCTGTTCGATCACATCCAACGCCTCATCCAACTGCTCATCCTCAATCACAAGCGGGGTTAAAAAGCGCATCACATTGCCGTACAATCCGGCACTCATCAGAATCACACCCCGTCGATGCACTTCCTGGATGATGCTGGCGGTCAGTTCCTTATCCGGCTCTTTTGTTTGTGGATCTTTTACCCATTCCACCGCCGTCATCGCACCCAGTGTGCGGACATCGCCAATCGCCGGGATCTCTTCTTGCAGCTGGCGGAAGCGGCTGGTGATCCGCTCTCCAATCTTCATCGCTCTATCCGGGAGCTGCTCCTCTTCCATCATCTCAATCACTTTAAGCGCAGCGACGCAGCCTAACGGACTTCCGCCATACGTTCCCCCGATCTCACCCGGATTGGCCGCGTCCATCACTTCCGCCCGGCCCGTGACGGCACTGATCGGCAAACCGGCCGCAATCGATTTGGACATAGTCATCAAGTCTGGCACAACCCCGTAATGCTCCATGGCAAACAACTTGCCGGTGCGTCCGAAGCCGGTCTGCACTTCATCCGCGATGAACAGAATGCCGTATTTTTCACAAATCTCCTTGACGCCTCGTACAAAACGCGCAGACGGCGCGATAAATCCGCCTTCTCCCTGTACCGGCTCCATGATGATCGCGGCTACTTCATCTGCCGGCACTTCTGCGAGGAAAAAATCCTCCATTTTACGCAGAAGCTGATCGTCCACTTGATCTGCTGTCATGCCGTAAGGGGCACGGTAATAGTACGGGTACGGCATTTTATACGTGTCTGGAGCAAACGGACCAAATCCGTATTTATACGGCTTCACTTTGCTGGTTAAGGACATCGCCATATAGGTTCTGCCGTGAAAACCGCGTTCAAAAGAAATGATAGCTTTGCGTCCTGTGTACTTGCGAGCAATCTTGATCGCATTCTCGACCGCTTCCGCCCCGCTGTTCAAAAAGAAGCTCTTCTTTTCATGCTGACCCGGAGTGATCTGATTCAACTTTTGCGCCAAAGCTACATAAGGCTCGTACATCACGACATGGAAGCAGGGATGGATATACTGGTCCAACTGCTCTTTCAACGCTTCCACCACCTTGGGCGGACAGTGGCCTGCATTGAGCGTTCCGATCGCCCCAGCCAAATCGATAAAGGTATTGCCGTCTACATCAGTGAGGAGCGCCCCCTCCGCTTTAGCCGCAAAGGTGGACATCGTATGAAACGGCCCGCGCGGCACATGCTGCTCTTTCAGTGCCATCAGGGATGATGCCTTGGGTCCTGGAATCGGTGTTTGCAAGCGAATGTATTTTCGGTTTTGCGTCGTGGTCATGAGATAAACTCCCTTCTCAACGTGGTTGCCCGTACATCTAGCAATAAGCATGCCAACTCTCCGTTTCCTTTTATAGACATACCGATTCAGGGCCGAATCACGTAAAATGGTTCATAACAATTGATCGAAGGGTGATCATGATGGAAGATTCGGCAAAGTGGTTGAAGATGGAACTGGAGGCCATCATCCGCACATCAAAAGAAAACATTGTCGTAACCGACGGACAAGGCCGTGTGCTGAAAGTAAGCCCTAATATTCTCTCTATTTACGGGAGACAAGCTCAGGACGTGATCGGAAAAACCGTGTTTGACCTGGAACAGGAAGGTGTTTTCTCTCCTTCCATTACCGCCAAAGTGCTGCGTGAGAAAAAAGAGCTGCAAACGATCCAACGAACCAATACGGGCAGAACTGTTATGGCCACCGGCTCCCCTGTTTTCGATGAGGATGGGCAGATTGTGCGGGTGATTAGCTTCTCCCATGACTTGACTGAAATCGAGAGTTTGCGGAGC
Organism: Brevibacillus humidisoli; assembly: GCF_020923435.1. Taxonomy (NCBI): domain Bacteria; kingdom Bacillati; phylum Bacillota; class Bacilli; order Caryophanales; family Paenibacillaceae; genus Brevibacillus; species Brevibacillus humidisoli. Next base: position 3,656,668 of record NZ_CP087263.1, read on the forward strand.
GATTATGAACAACTGCTGGCCCAGATGGAGCGGTATGAGACAGAAATCGAAGAACTGCGGGAACGAGATATTCGGACCGAAGAATGGATTGCCAGCAGCAAGTCGATGCGCCGCGTGTGGGAACTGATCCAGCGGGTGGCCCGCTCTGACGCCACGGTGGTCTTCCTCGGCGAATCGGGCGTTGGCAAAACGATGCTGGCCCGTGCCCTGCACAAAGGCAGCGATCGCAGGCAGGCCAGCTTTATCGAAGTCAATTGCAGCGCGATCCCGGAAAGCTTGTTTGAATCGGAGATGTTCGGTTACGAAGCAGGCTCCTTTACCGGAGCGGATAAGAAAGGGAAGCCAGGTTTGATTGAACTGGCCGACAAAGGCACCCTGTTTCTGGACGAGTTGGGTGAATTGCCACTAGCCATGCAGGCGAAACTGCTAAAAGTGATTCAGGAAAAACAGGTGACCCGGGTAGGTGGAGTAAAACCCCGCTCGATCGATTTCCGTCTGATTGCTTCCACCAACCAGGACCTCGAAACCATGGTCAAACAGGGAAGGTTTCGCCAGGATTTGTACTATCGGCTGCATGTGATCCCGATCCAGATCCCAGCACTGCGCGAGCGACCGGAAGATATCCCGCTGCTCATGCACTACTACCTGAAAAAGTTTAATGAAAAGTACGGAACGGATAAATGGTATCATTCGGCTACCATCGAAGCGCTCATGCAGTATGATTGGCCGGGCAATGTACGCGAGTTGGAAAACTTGATCGAGAGGCTCATCATCATCGCCGATTCACAGATCATCCTGCCATCCCATCTTCCAAGCCATATCGTGCAGGAAGGCCAGGGGACAGCAGAGAAGCAACCCGTCGCTCATGTTCGGGAAAGCCATCCGCTCGCCGGCCATCACACTCTGAAAGAAGCACTGGAAGAAGTGGAGAAAGAATGGCTGCTGCAGGCTGCCCGGATGTACCGAAGCACGTATGAAATCGCCAGAGCAATCGGTTTAAGCCAGCCTACTACCGTGCGGAGACTAAAGAAGTACGGGATTAATTCAAATTTGAATCATAATTCATAAACGAATCGATTCTGCGCCTGCTTTGATTCATTATTGAATCAAATCGCCTTGTTTTCGCATTTTTTCAACTGTTCTTTTTGGCATGGATTTTGCTTCTCTTGTCTAGGCAACAAAATGCGAGGGAGGCTATTATGTACCAACCGAAAGACTCAGCCAAATCTCCGCGTTTTTGCGGAGTGAGAACGTTTATGAGATTGGAGCAGCTGCAGACTACGGACGACATTGATTTTGCCGTACTGGGCGTGCCGTTTGATACAGCCGTATCCAACCGCACCGGACAGCGCTATGGCCCTCAGCATATCCGCGATTTCTCCGTGCTGCTGCGACCCTATAACCCCGATCAAGACATTCAGATATTTGAGTACTGCTCCGGGGTAGATTACGGCGACATCGACGTCGTGCCGGGAAATATTCACCGCACCTACGACAACATGGTGGAAGGGATCTCCCCGCTGCTGGAAAAATCAGTTGTTCCGATTATCCTGGGTGGGGACCATTCGATCAGTCTGGGCAACCTGCGGGCCTTTGCCAAACATTATGGACCGGTAGCTTTGGTCCACTTTGACTCCCATTCTGACACGTGGGACAACTACTACGGAGAAAAATACATGCACGGAACACCTTTTCGGCGGGCCGTCGAGGAAGGCTTGCTGGATGTGGAACACTCCATCCAGATCGGCATGCGCGGTCCACTGTACGGTCCTGAAGATATCGAGGATGCCCGCCAGTTGGGCTTTGAGGTGATCACGATGCGGGAGTGCCGCGATATCGGCTACAGCCAGGTCTTGAAGCGGATTCATGCCCGTGCGGCTGATCGCCCGGTCTTTGTTTCGTTTGACGTCGATTTTGTCGATCCGGCATATGCTCCGGGCACAGGAACGCCGGAGGTCGGCGGACCGACGAGCCATGAAGCATTGGAATTGGTGAGGGGGTTGCATGGATTGGACCTGGTCGGTTTCGACGTGGTTGAAGTGCTCCCCTCCATGGACCCCAGTGAAATAACAGCGATGCTAGCTTCCTCTGTAGCCTACGAAATGATCAGTCTGGTTGCAATGAAGAAGCGAAGCCGACAACAGGCCCAACTGGAGCAACATCGCTAGAAAGGAGACCATGATGCAGAATTTCATCGGTGGCAGATGGATAGAGGGAGCTGGTTCCACCCGGAAAATCATCGATCCTTCCAACGAACAGATCCTTGAAGAATTCCGCGAAGCTTCCCAAGAACAGACGCAGGAAGCGATTCAAGCTGCCCGAACAGCATTTGATCATGGAGAATGGGCCCAAGACCGATCGCTGCGGGTTCGTGCCCTGCATGAATTGGCTGACCGTTTGGAAGCCGCCTCAGAGGAATTCGCCAGACTGGAGACGCTCAATACGGGCAAGCCGATTCGCGAATCGCGCTTGGACATCAGCGACTCGGTTGCCTGCCTGCGATATTATGCAGAGCTCGCAAAGGAGAGTCAGCCACAAGTGATTGCCCGGGAGGAAGAGACGGAGAGTCTGATCATTGAAGAGCCGATTGGCGTTTGTGGACTGATCGTCCCGTGGAACTTCCCCCTGCTGCTCGGTCTTTGGAAGCTAGCTCCGGCGTTGGCTGCGGGAAACACCGTTATCTTTAAACCGTCGGAGCTCACCCCGCTCACGATCGTAAAGCTGATGGAACTGGTTGAGCAATGCCCGTTTCCCTCGGGAGTGGTCAATCTGGTATTGGGCGCCGGCGATCCGGTAGGCGCAACCATCGTAAACAGCCCCGAGGTAGACAAGATTTCTTTTACCGGCGGAACCGTTACCGGCCGATCCATCTATGAAGCCTGTGCCGCTCAGATCAAGCGAGTCTCCCTCGAATTGGGAGGAAAGTCGCCGCTGATTGTGCTCAATGACGCTGACCTCGCACTGGCTGTAGAATGGGCTGTATTTGGTTCGTTCTTTAACCAGGGGCAAGTATGCGTCGCTTCATCCCGACTCCTCGTCCATCAGGATCTGGCTGACCCGTTTCTTCAGCGGTTGAGCGAGAAGCTGCAGCAGATCCGCTTCGGTCCTCCCCTCGCTGAAGAGACCGAGATCGGTCCGTTGATCAGCGCAGCGCATCGTGACCGGGTGAAGTCATATATCCAAGCCGGATTGAAAGAGGGGGCAACACTCCTCTGTGGCGGCGAGCCGGTTGGCGAACAGGGCTACTATCTGTCACCTGCCGTCTTTGTTGACGTTCACCAGGAGATGAGAATTGTACAGGAAGAAATCTTCGGACCTGTGATTACCGTGCAGACCTTTGAAACGGATGAAGAAGCGGTTGCCTTGGCCAATGGCACGCCATACGGACTGGCTGCAGGCGTACTGGCTGGAGATGTCGAGCGGGCCAGACGGATTGCTGCCCGGCTGAAGGCGGGTACGATCTGGATCAACAGCTATCACACCCCCTTTGTCGATGCCCCTTGGGGCGGATTCAAGCAGAGCGGCATCGGTCGGGAATTGGGACCGCACGGAATGAATGGCTTTACGGAAACCAAACACCTGCATGTAACACCCACCTTGGTGAGACTGGACTGGTATGGTTTCTGAGGAAGGATTCCCCTTCCTTGCCTGTATATGATTGAAAATTTCTAATTTATGAGCAAAAAGGAGATGAGACGACATGGCAAACTGGACTCAGCAGCTGGGCCGTGACAACATTACACCGACACCAAAGAACGAGCGATCGATGAACTTTTTTGCCACCTTTGCCCTCTGGTTGGCGGCCAACGTCGTGATCACCACGGTCATGACGGGAATGATGTTCGTCCCAGATATTTCATTTACCGATGCGTTGTGGGCAATCTTGATCGGCTCCGTGCTAGGGGCGATTCCACTGGCACTCACAGGCAACATCGGCACCCGTACCGGTCTGCCCACGATGGTGATTACCCGCGCATCCTTTGGACAAAAAGGAGCGATACTGCCTGCCCTCGTCAACACGATTATTCTGATCGGCTGGAGTTGGATTCAAGCTTATATGGCCGGACTGAGTCTCAATTACGCGATCGAATATGCAACCGGTTACAGCAATGTGGAACTGTTTGTCATTTTGACAGAGGTGTTGGTTGTAGCGATTACCATCTATGGACACCGCGGCGTTGAAAGAATGGAAAAATGGGTGTCTGTGGCAATGCTGCTCTTGTCTGCCGCTGTGTTTATCAAGTTGTTTACGGCCTATGATGCCGGCAGCCTTTTCACGATGCAGCTGAGCGAAAATCCGGCGATTACCGGAATCATTGCCTTTGACCTTGTCGTCGCTACCGCCTTTTCCTGGATGTCAACCGTGTGCGACTTCAACCGCAACTGCCAAGGAGAGAAAGCAGGGATGCTGGGCACGTATCTAGGCTATATTACGGCTACCGTGATCGCGATGGGATTAGGGGCGACGGTCAGCGGCTTCAGTATCCTCGCCGGAATGGAACAAACCTATGACCCAACTATCCTGCTGAATGCGCACGGATTCGGGCTGATCGCTTCCGTCGTTGTCTTTTTCTCTGTGTTGTCCACAAACGTGATGGCCTTATACAGCGCAACCATGTCTTTCATGAACGTATTTCCTAAGCTCGGGTTCTGGAAACCTACCCTGCTCATGGGAATCCTTTGTACGATTGGTGCCTTGCTGAAAGAAGCCCTGATGACAAATTTCTTCAACTTTATCCTGCTGATTGCCACGATGTTTATCCCGGTGTTTGCGATCGTACTCGTCGATTATTTCATGCTCAAGAAACGAGATTATGATGCCGAAGAGATTGCCTCTGGCAAGAAGGGGCTGTATCATTATCAAAACGGGATCAACTATGCGGCCTATGCGGCTTACGTAATCGGCGCCGTGTTTGCTTACTATTTCACCTATGTACAGCCTCTCAGCATCGGCTCTACGGTCCTGACGTTCTTCATCTCCGGAGTCGGATACTGGGTTCTGATGAAAGTGAGCGGCCAGACTACCGTACAATCCCAGCCGGATCTCGATGAAGAACAGGCCGTGGAGGCGTAAGATGAGCCAACCTGTACAGATCGCCATCGTCCAGTCATCTTTTGAGAGTGGACGGGTGACGCAAAACATCGACAAGATGATCGACAACGTGAAGTACGGCCATCAGGCCTATCCGAATGCCCGCCTGTTTCTGTTCCCGGAGCTGGCAGTAACCGGCTACGATCTTTCTCCTGCTGTGCGAAACAATGCCATAGACCGGGAATCCCCGGTCTTTTCTCCATTGCAGGAAGCAGCTCGCTCCCACTCGCTGTACCTCGGATTCGGCTATCCGGAACGGGGGGATGGTGGCGCGGTCTACAATTCTTTTATCCTGCTCGGACCGGACGGCACGATTGCCGCCCACTACCGCAAGATCCACCTGACTCCACTGGAAAAAGGCCTGTTCACCCCTGGAGATGAACCGGTGGTGGCCGAGACGAAGCTGGGCAAAATCGGAATCATGATCTGCTGGGATCTCGCCTTTCCCGAGCTGGCCCGAAAGCTTGCCCTGAGTGGAGCAGAGCTGATTCTGGCCCCGAGTGCCTGGGAGGTGCCTCACCACCTCCCGTTCCAGCGGTTTGCCATGGCCAGAGCGATCGACAACACGGTGTATGTAGCGTCCTGCAATCATGTGGGCCGTTCCGCTGAGCTGGAGTTCTTCGGTCTCTCCGCGGTGCACGGCCCAGATGGCAATCCAGTTGCCCAGGCCAAAAACGGGACAGAAGATTTGCTCGTCGTCACCATCGACCTCGACTATCCCCAGCAGTTGAGAGGGGCATTCTTTACGATGCGGGAAGAGCGCAGAACCGACCTTTACAAATGAGGTGAATTACGTGCACAAAGTTGAAAAGATAGTCGATTTGTCGATCCCGATCTCGGCAGCAACACCGATCTACCCCGGAGATCCACAACCAACCATAACGCCGGCCGCTTCCATCGATCCGGACGGTTATAACGTCAGCAGCCTCCACCTCGGGTCCCATACCGGGACCCATGTGGATGCTCCTCTTCATTTCCGTGCGGAAGGGCCCTCGATCGACAGCCTCCCCTTGCAGGCTTTTATTGGCGAAGGAGTGGTGATCGATGTGACAGGCAAAGCTCCTGCAGAACCGATTGGCATCGAAGATATTCAACCCTATCTGGAGCAGCTCGGTCCCGGCAAAATCGCCCTCATCTACACCGGATGGTCCGATTATCTGGGAGATCCACTCTACTTTCGTCATCCCTACGTCGACTCGGCAGCGATCGACGCGATGCTGGACCGTGGGATACGAACGTTTTTGATCGATGCATTAAACATCGACCCACCCGATGGAGACCGCTTTCCGGCCCATGAGAAAATCACGCGGTTGAACGGTGTGATCGGCGAAAACTTCAGCCAATTCGGAGCGATTGATTTTCCACATCCTTGGATCATGGCCTTCCCGTTGAAGATTGAGCAGGGAGACGGTTCCCCTGTGCGGGCCGTAGCTGTTAAATTTTCGAGCGGGGAGGAAGTTTGAAGCACGGAAAGGAAGCGTATCGAGCCAATTGGAGTCCATATGAACTAGATTTCTAGTCTATATTCCTCGCGTGTGGCAAACGGCATATATCCAGCCTTTTTAAAAGCGTTTGCCATTGGTATGTTGTTCACATCCGTATCAGTACGGATCAGAGTGACCCCATTGCTAAGCAAAATGTTGGTTCCCCGGTTCAGCAACAAATGAATATACCCGCGTCCCCGGTATCGCGGCACGACCCCAATGTAGCCAATCGTCGCAAAGGTTGGACTTTCCGTCGGCATCACCAGTCCGACCAAGTCACCTTGTCGGGTGTAAGCAAGCTGCCACCAACTGGGGTCATACTTCATCTGTTGAAGGTCCTCAAGCAAACTCTTTGCTTGTTCCCAGTCCCCGCGGGCTTGGCAGTCTGAGCGAATGCGGGAGTCCAATGTACCCCGGGATACCAACCGGATTGCATCAAGAAACACAGGGGTTCCAACCTCGGGAAACGAACGGAAAACGAGCTCATCAGACTCCCGAAGAGGAGCCCCCCTCATCTTCCATTCGAACCGATGGGTTACCCGCTCCTGTTTAAACCCCATTGCCTGGAGCAGTGCCTTCCGTTTTGCAGGGTGCTTCTGCCACTGCGGCGCGAGCGGTGGATCGTCCAGCACATACCCAATGCTCGTAACTCCTCTGCTGCGCATCTGATCGAGTACGAGTTGCAGCATGGCTGTGCCAAATGAAAGGTATTCCGGACTCTCCCATGGCAATTCGAGCAACACCATATCAAGCGGTTTGTCTAATGTAGGAAGGGTCCAGAAAGCCACACGCCCTCGTAGTTGAGCGGCCTGCTCAGCATAAAAACACCATTCAGGGCGCATCGAACCGATAGAGAACATCTGCTCCAGATAGTGCTGCACATCATCTGCGTAGGATGAATCCACACCTATGGAAACAAAGCGATGCGTCTCTTCTGACGTGATCGGGCGAACGGTTACCGATGTCATTTTTCTCCCTCTTTCTTTGTAGAATTGGAGATTGGTTTTGCGTTGTGAACACCATGATTGCTCCCCCTTTCTTTCGTTTTTTGTAACGATCTATATCATTTTTGATTGTTACATAGTCAGCATAACATGTTGCTTGTTGTTCGTAAAGGAAACTCTTTCCCATTAATATCCATACAAAATCAACAATTGGTCAGGGTGGTACTCGCTTCTTCATACCGGTTTGTTGCTGGCGGCTCTGTTCGTGGTATCAAAGTGGTTCAGGCGGGCTTTGCCACAAGAGGAGCGTCCATTGTAATGTATCCATTCCCCGAAAAATTTGATGCCAGTGAATGGATGGTCATCTGTGGAGTGCTGATTCTTGGCAGCTTGTTTCTTGTTCTTCCCAAGCGATTTCCGACCACCGCTACGATTGTTATGCTTATCCTTAGTGCTTTTACGGCGAGGCTGGCAGACAGCATCTTTTTGCCTTACGATTTGTGCGATGCAATGGATACAGCTACCCACAGCCTATTTGACCTGATTCTGTACACGGTGGGGTACCCTTTGTATGGGTACTTTGCCTTTTATCTATACGATTAGTGGCGATTACAAGGTTGGCACAGAGCCGTCTATGTATTCGGCTGGGCGCTAGTACACCTGTATCGAAGCGATTGGAGTGAAAGTGGGAGTTTTTACCTTTAAAGGGTGGACATCTCTCTACTCGGGGTCTGTCTATCTGGTGGTCTTTACATCTTATTTGCTGTTGTACCATCGGATCGTAGCGGAGTATCGAAAGGGGGACGCCAGCAAAACGCGAATCTACAACGGTAAGGGTTTTGGAACAAAAAAAATAGCCGATTTTCACCACGCTCAGGGGGTAACCGGCTTTATTGCTATCCTTGATGTAACGGCAGACCTTAACCGAAGATTGTAATCTCCCTATTATTACTATCTAACACTTCAATCTTCACAGTACTACCAAGATGATGTGACACTAGATCAGACAATTCTTTAAGCGCCATATGAAACTCATCGCTTCTTGTTTCATCTATTAATTCCATACAGAGGAATGCATTTTTCGTATTTTCGGTTAGCATCGTCCTCTTAGCTTCACGCCAATTCCAACATCTGCATATTGCACCTTCATCATCTTTATAAACAATTTCACCTTCATATGGCGAAGCATTTTCATCATTTCCCAATGGGATAAACGGTTCGTTGCCATTTGCCCGCGTTAGCCGAATATCGCCTACAAACGTGTCAATATCTTCTCCACCACACGGAAGCCCATAACGCAATGAAATTGAATTATAAATGTCAACAAGCGGGTTTATTGTTCCAATATGATTGCCATTTTTCACTCTTTTTAATAAAGCTTCAATGGAACACCTTGCCCCTTTCTTTGTCTTGAATTTCTGAAAAGCTTCTCGCCAAACGAATATGACTGGATTACTACTCAATTCCTCCAGGCGTAAGAATTTATGTGCTTCTTTCTCTGCCTCCTGCAGCAGCTTCTCGTATACTTCAACGTCCCTTATTGCATTATCAATCCCCTCGCAAATAACGGTGCCTATTTTTGCATGAGGGAATAACGACCAAAAATCATCCTCAATGATAAATCTGGGCATAACATATCTCTCCATTTCATTTTACTTATAGTCTTGGTCAAATCGCTATTGTTGTGTCACAACACGATAAACTTCATCAGTAATCACTCTTATGTTTTGGAGGGGCTCGCAAAGGCGGAGAATACCCCTAGAACAATATAAAAATAGCCAGTTATCCGATTCTGTACCTTTGAACTCACTTTACTACCCAGCATCCGCTTTCCAATACTTGCTGCAAGAACTGCATACAGACCATCACAAATAATTGCCAGGGTAACAAAGATGGTTCCTAAAAGCAAAAATTGTACTGTGACTGATCCGACAGAAGGGGATATGAATTGCGGAAAGAAGGCTAAAAAAAAGAGTGCTGTCTTAGGATTCATTACTTCTACGAGCGCTGATTGGTAAAAAATCTTTCCTAATTTTTTGCGAGGGGCTTGTGTATTTTCTGGAGTCTTACGATCAGATGTAGAAAATAAAGTCTTGCAACCCAGATAGATTAGATAAGCAGCACCCAGATATTTTACGATAGTAAAGGCTGTTGCTGATGTCATTAGGATCGCAGATACTCCAATTGCTCCAGCTAAAACGTGAACAGAACCACCAAGAGATACACCAAGAGCTGATACCAAGCCCGCTTTCTTCCCTTGCTCAATACTTCTTGCCATAATATAGAATACAGCTGGTCCAGGTATGATGATCAATGCAGCAGCAGAAATGACAAAGAGCCAAATCGTTGAAAACTCCATAAGAGGCAACTCCTTGTTGTATTTTTGCACATGATAGAATTGAGATCCTTCTTGGTTGGTAGAAGCAAGGTTACACTTTATTTTTAAGGTTCGCTTTCATCAAGGAGGCAATTTGTTGCTCGTTTGGAAACGGAATCTGTTCCAACTGTTTTACAATGAGCTCTTGTCTGTGTACGGAATGGTTTTGACTTACCTTTGCTTTCCCTTCCATCCTATCGATTTTTATCTTGAATCCTTGAACGCCTTTGTTCATACCAGCGAGAAACTCAGCATCTACATCCTGCAATCTGTAAGAACTGTCAGGAGCTTCATACTTCAATACCATATCATTCAAGGAACTCATTAACTCTTGTTCATCCTCGATTAGCTCAACTTCACCGTAAACATGAACAGTTACATAATTCCACGTTGGCACTGCTTGATTGGTCTCATACCAGGAGGGAGAGATATAACAATGAGGACCATGGAAAACAGCTAAGACTGTCTGATTTTGAATATCCCTCCACTGTGGGTTCGGACGGGCAAAATGACCGTACAAATAGGTTTTCTCCTTATTCAACACCAGAGGCAGATGGGTAGCGAAGGGCGTTCCGTTATGAATGGAAAACAATGTTGCAAAACTGTTCTCCTGTATGACGTGGTAGGCAGCAGTTGCTTCTTTCATCGCAAAATGCTTTGGGATATACATTTGAAGCCTCCTCGCAATCCTATTTTTGACACACAACAGATATCCTTTACACGGTATGATATAATTCAAACTGACATTAAAAAAGGTACAATACTAAAAAAATGAGCATGTCAGGGAGATGCAAATGAAAAATACCATTTTTACCTTCAAAGATAACTCTCCTAAATACAAACAAATCTACGAGAAATTTAAATCATTTATTGAGCAAGGTGACATAAAGGCGGATGAGCCACTACCCTCGATTCGTCAACTTGCAGATTCCTTACACGTAAGCCGTAATACAACATTAATGGCATATGAACAACTTGTTGCTGAAGGGTACATTCGTGGCGAGGGCCGAAAAGGTTATTTTGTAAATGAGTTAGAGCCCCTTCTATTTCAAGAGGCTCGCAGCTCTTCTACTCACAAGCAAACAGAGTCGGTACCACCTGTTCGCATTGATTTCCGCGCAGACGTCGTCGATCAATCGCATTTCCCTTTAAAAACGTGGAGGAGGATCTCGAATCAAGTATTAACGGAAAAGGACAGCTTTCGATACGGGGAACCTTTTGGCGAATTGTGCCTACGCGAACAAATCGCAGCATATATACTCCAGTCTCGTGGGGTGAGAACAGACCCCAATGCAGTCATTATCGGAAGTAGTACCCAACAAATGCTTTTGTATCTCGGTCTTGTCCTGAAACATGATTTTTCTAGCATGATCGTGGAGGATCCTGGTTATGATGGCGCTAGGGAAGCTTTTCGATTAAATGGTTTTACGCTTGAAACGTTACCCGTTTATGAGACAGGCGCGGATTTATCACACTTAGAACATATGAAATCACGATTAATTTATGTGACGCCGTCCCATCACAGTCCATACGGAGTAAGCATGCCCATTCAACAAAGGCATGCGCTTATCCGTTGGGCAAACAAGATGCAAGGATATATTATCGAAGACGATTATGATAGTGAATTTCGCTATTCACAAAAACCATTTCCTGCTCTTGCCTCCATTGATTCAGCAAGAGTCATTTATTTAGGGAATTTCTCAAAATCATTTCTTCCGGGAATCCGTTTAACTTATATGGTGTTGCCAGAGTTAGTTTTACATCGTTATAAAAAGCATTTTACTCATTTTGAGAGTCCCACATCGCTTTTCAGCCAACTCACAATGGCAAAATTTATGCAATTGGGAGAATGGAATCGCCACGTTAAACGAATGCGTCTTGTTTATAAGAGGAAAATGCTGCACTTAGTTTCTGAATTAAAAAAGCAATTTGGCCAAAATATTTCTATCATCGGCGAGCAGTCTGGTTTGTACGTATTAATCAAATTACACCTGAACCGTTCAGAAGAATGGTTCATCCAACGCGCTTTTTCTTATGGTGTAAACGTGTGTCCCACCTCACTCTACTTTATTAAAAATAAAACCGATCACCCAATCATTAAACTTGGATTTAGTCATCTTTCTTGTGAAGAAATTGGGCTTGGTGTTGGGCTCTTAAAAAAGGCATGGATGTGAATCGAAAGGAGTTACCACTTCGCATTACGGCCGCTCAATCAAAGATAATATAAAGCCGGTTACACCCTTAACGTGGTGAAAACCGGCTATTTTTGTGTCCATACAAGGTCGAAGCCTTATCCCAATGCATCTGCCGAACCCAACCGCTCCAATACGGCGCTGCCCACTTGTTGTGTGGAGGCGTGTCCTCCCATGTCAGGAGTGAGCGAATGTCCGTCCACCAGTACTTGTTCGACGGAACGGAGTACTTGCCGACCCCACTCTTCATGCCCCAGGAAATCAAGCAGTTGGCTGGCTGACCAAATCGCTGCCAGTGGATTGGCGATCCCTTTGCCAGCAATATCGGGAGCCGATCCGTGGATCGGTTCAAACATGGACGGATAGGTGCGCTCCGGGTTGATGTTGGCGCCCGCCGCCAGCCCCAGTCCGCCCGCAATCGCTGCTCCCAGGTCAGTCAGGATATCGCCAAACAGATTGGAGGTCACGACCACCTCAAATCGCTCCGGCTGTTTCACAAAAAACATGCTGGCCGCATCGACGAGATAAGAATAGGTCTGTACGTCAGGATACTCTGCCCCTATTTCGTCAAACAGCTGATCCCAGAATACCATCGAATACTGCAGGGCGTTCCCTTTGCTGATGCTGGTCAATGTTTTTCCCGTCTGTCTGGCCACCTCGTAGGCGTAGCGGATGATCCGTTCCGTACCTTTACGCGAAAACACACCTGTCTGCAAGACAACCTCTTCTGGCTTGCCCTTAAACAGCCAATCGCCCGCTCCTGCGTATTCACCTTCGCTGTTTTCCCGGATCACCAGCATGTCTACCTGCTCCTGTGTTACATCCTTGAGCGGGCATGGCGCGCCTTGCAGCAGTTTGATCGGACGCAGGTTGACGTATTGGTCAAAGCCTTTTCGTATTTTCAAGAGCAGGCCCCATAGAGAGAGGTGGTCTGGCACCCCCGGATAACCGACAGCTCCCAGGTAGATGGCATCAAATGCCTGCAGCTGCTCCAATCCATCGTCATCCATCATCTTCCCGTGTTTGACGTAATACTCGCATCCCCAAGGAAAATAGGCGAACTCGAACTCAAATCTGCCGTCCAGTTCCGCCGTTTTTTGCAGTACGCGGATTCCCTCCGCGATCACCTCCGGACCGATCCCATCGCCCGCAATGACAGCGATCTTGTAACGTTTGCGCAAAAGCCGCTCCTCCTTTTTCTCCACTAGTACTGGTTTACTGGCAACAAATGACGATACGCCGGCAGACCGTTGATCGTCGGAATGGTTACTTCTCCTTGAATCAATGGAAGCACATAGTCAATAAATGCCTCCGTCATCGTACAGTTCTGAGCATCATACCAAGTGGTTGGCACTACTTTTTCCCGGCTGGCCACAGCCTCCAAAGGTATAGATCCGTAAACAACATCATACGCTGTCCCACCGCAGCGTTCAATGGTAACCATGGTGCCGGACAGCCCCTCCTCCGCGTGTTCCACCGCCTGTTTGCCCACCCGGTAGGCTTCTTCGGCGTCCACTTTCGAACAGAGCGCAATGCTGCTCCGCTGCCAGACGCTTGGCAATACGTAGCGGGCTGTCAGTTTGGTACGCTCCTCAATAACCTGTGTCAGATAGGAAGATACTCCCCCCAAGCGCGGTCGCCCCAACGGATCAAGCTTTGCATGCTCATCGCCTACCAGTCTGCCCTGTTCATCGCGGATCCCTTCCGATACGACGACAAGACAGTAACCGTACTGGCTATGGGTCTCTATCACCTTGGCCAAAAACTGTTCGATGGAAAAAGCGGACTCGGGGATGTAGATGAGCAAGGGGATGTCGGAGCTTACCTGTTGGACCAGCGCACAGGCGGCAGCGAGCCAGCCCGTGTTCCGCCCCATAGCTTCTACGATGGTCACACGATTGCTCTTGGCCAGGCTTTTCACATCCATCTCGATGTCGAGAATACAGGTTGCAAGAAATTTTGCCGCGCTGCCAAAACCCGGCGAATGATCGGTGTTGAGCAGATCGTTGTCAATTGACTTCGGCACGCCGATGACAGCCAATGGGTAGCCACGCCGTTTAGCTTCCTGATCGATGAGGCTGGCTGCTTTCATCGAGCCGTTGCCGCCGATGTAAAAAAAGTAGCGAATCTCCCGGCTGACGATGTAATCAACGATGCGCTCCAGATCGTGTGCGGTCAGCTTGTAACGCCAGGTGCCAAGGGCGGCACCCGGCGTATTCCTCACCTGCAGCAGTTTGTCGTGGGAAAGCTCGTCGAGATGAATGTATTCGTTGTGGAGCAGTCCGTATATGCCGTTGATTCCCCCGTAGATACGCTCAATCTTTTGCGATTGGAGCGCTCTCTCCACGATACCGATCAACGATTGATTGATCACGGCGGTCGGTCCGCCCGATTGGGCAATTAAGCAATTCCCCTTCATCGCCTTCACCTGTAGCTACTCTTCCAGATTGACCACGACCGTGACCGTCTCCAGCATCTCCTCGATCGCATAAGCGGGGCCCTCTCTGCCAATCCCGCTTTCTTTTACTCCGCCGTAGGGCATCTGATCCGCACGGAAGCAACACGTGTCGTTTACGATCACCCCGCCAACCTCCAGTTGGTACGGGATTTTATAAGACAAGTTTAAGGATTTGGTGTAAATCCCTGCCTGCAGTCCGTATTTCGAATCATTGACGAGTTGGATGGCTTCCTCGATTGTTTGGTACGAGGCCACCGTCACGACCGGTGCAAATACCTCTTCGTCCACTACCTTCATCCCTTTGCCTGCATTGACGATCACAGTCGGGTAAAACAGGCTGCCTTCGCGCTTCCCGCCCGTCACGATCTGCGCTCCGGCCGCAGCCGATTCCTGTACCCAGGATTCAATCCGCTTCGCTTCTTTTTCACTAATCATCGGACCTACAGTTGTTTCCGGATCAAGCGGATCCCCCACCTTGAGTTGGGCTACATGGGCGAGAAAGGCATCCATAAACTGTGCCTCTACTGCTTGATGGACATAGATGCGCTGAACAGAGATACAGATTTGCCCCGCGTGGGCAAAGGCCATTTTTGCCAGTTTGGCTGCGGCCTTCTCTACATCGGCATCTTCGTGAACAATAGTCGCCGAGTTTGATCCCAGTTCGAGTGTCACCTTGCGCAAGCCAACGGTTTCTTTGATGTGCTTGCCGACCTCCGGTGAGCCGGTAAACGTGTAGTATGCGATGCGCGGATCTTTTAGCAGCTGCTCGCCAACGGTTGATCCACCGCCTACCACGCAGTGCACGTAGCCTTTGGGCACCCCCGCTTGCTCCAGCAGCCGGCACAGCTTTAGGGCAACCAAGGCTGTATCGGATGCCGGCTTGATGATGATCGGGTTTCCTGCCGCCAGCGCCGGCGCCACTTTGTGCGTCACCAGATTGAGCGGAAAGTTAAACGGAGTGATCGCTGCAACCACGCCAACCGGCTTTTTTACGGTGTAAATAAAGCGTGACTCCAGGCCTGGCGCTGCTTGACTGGGAATCAGCTCACCTTTGATTTTCTTCGCTTCCTCAGCCGCCATCAGGAACGTATTGGCGGAACGCCTCACCTCTACACGTGCGTCGGAGATCGGTTTGCCCCCTTCCCTTGCGATGGTTTCAGCAAAATCGTCTTCGTTTTCTTTTAACAATTGGGATAGTTTGGCCAAAACCGTGTAGCGGTATTCGAGCGGAAACGGGACTTGTTTGAAGGCGTATTCCGCCGAGCTGACCGCCTGATCTACTTCTTTAACCCCTGCTTTGCAGACATGGGCAACCACGTCACCCGAGTATTTGTTGTAGATGGTATGTGTCTCGTCTGTTTCTATCCATTCGCCATCAATGAACAGCTTCTGTTTTTCAATGGACTTCTCCATTTTTTCTCCTCCCCAAACCATGTATGACTGTTGTCTGGTGTTAGACCGGCCTTTGGTCAATCCAGACGACTATTTCCCCGCTTTGATCCGGAGTACTTCCTTTGCCCGCTTCACGATGTGTCCAGTCGAGATTTCGTACTTTTGCAGCAATGCATCGTTAGGCCCTGATTCCGAATTCTTGTCGTTTACGCCGACTCGCAGCATGGGTACCGGGCAGTGTTCTACCAAGACTTCCGCAACTGCGCTGCCGAGACCACCGTAGATACTGTGCTCCTCGCAAGTTACGAGTGCTCCCGTCTGCTTGGCGGCATCGATAATCGCATCACGGTCAATCGGCTTGATCGAAGGCATGTGCAGCACAGCGGCGGAGATCCCTTCTTGTTCCAGCAGATCAGCCGCTTCCCATGCGCGCACTGTCTGCGTACCAGTGCCAATCAGCGTAACATCGCTGCCCTGCTTCAATTCAACAGCCTTGCCTAATGTAAATGAATAATCCTGGGGCATCACAACCGGTAGTGGATCGCGTGCCAGCCGGATATATACCGGCCCTGTATGCTCGTGGGCAAATCGCATCACATGCTGCACTTCGGACGCATCTGCCGGAGCCAGTACGACCATGTTGGCCAAACTGCGCATGATCGCGATATCTTCTAACGCTTGATGGGTTTTGCCTGTGCAGCCCGTCAACAGTCCGCTGTAGGCACCGATCAGTTTCACATCTAGTTTGGGCTGGGCCACCGTCACCTGAATCTGATCAAGCGAGCGCTTGGCGATAAAAGCAGCGAACGAACAAGCCCAAGGCTGCAGTCCGACCGTAGCCAGCCCGGCGGCTGCGCCGATCATGTTTTGCTCAGCGATGCCCATTTGCAAAAACTTGGACGCATTTTTCTCTGCCACCAGGTTCAGTTTCGTCGAGTTGGCCAGATCGCCGTCCAGGGCGTATACGCGAGGATCGCTGATCGACAACTGCAGCAGTGTTTCACCAAATACATCCCGCATCGAGACCAAATTGCCGTTCTGTATCGTCTGCATCTCTTACACCTCCACACCCAGTTCTTGCAGTGCGCTGTTCAGCTCATCATCGGTAGGTACCCTTGAATGCCACAGGTAGGCATTTTCCATAAAGCTGACACCCTTCCCCTTCACCGTGTGAGCGATCAGCACCGTGGGTTTTCCCTTTGTTGCTTTTGCCTGGCTGCAAGCAGTGAGAATCTGTCCAAAGTGATGACCGTCAATCTCCATCACATTCCAGCCAAACGCTTCCCATTTCTTTTCCGGAGAGGGTACCGGTACGGCTCGTTCGCGTCCGTCGCTTCCTTCCCAGCCGTACTGCTGCAGCTTGTTGTAGTCCATGATCACGACCAAGTTGTCCAACCCGTATCGAACGGCAGCGTCGGCTGCTTCCCACACCTGCCCTTCCTGTGACTCCCCGTCGCCAATCATGCAATAGGTGGTAAACGTCTTACCCGTCAGTTTAGCCCCCAGCGCCATGCCAACTGCAGTGGAGATCCCCTGACCCAGCGATCCTGTCGACATATCCAATCCCGGCAGGATGTTCATGTCCGGATGGGCTTGCAGCCGAGAATCGATTGCATCAAACGTGTAGAGCTCTTCCAACGGATAGTAACCCTTTTGCGCGAGCACCGCGTACAAGGCAATAGCCGAATGTCCCTTTGACAGCACGAAACGATCCCGATCTTCCCACTGCGGCTCTTCCGGTCTGACATTCATCACCTCGTAGTAGAGACTGATCAACAGATCAGTTGCAGACAGCGGCCCGCCGATATGACCTGCTCCGGCATGATGTACCGTTTTGATAATCAACGCTCTCGTTTCCGCTGCCTTTTGCTGCAAGAATGAAATCTTTTCCTGATCCAGTACGGTTTCCATCTGCATCCTCCTTTTCACTTCTCTTCTCTTTCGTGCCCACATCTCACAACGGCTGTGTGAATGAATCCAGTTGACTGCACACTAGGTTAAGCGCTTAACCTAACAATTATAAAAAACAGCGACTATTCCATATTTTTAATATAGGGTAATCGCTTAACCAAACCCTATTATAATATACATGTTTTCAGATGCAAAGACTCTTTCTGCTTTTCCCCGTTCACAATCCGGGAAGTCGGCGGCAGAAGCGCTTTGCTTTTGCCTGTGCTTGTGCCTCTACCGCCAACTGAATCACCCGGAAAGAAAATGTCCCGAATCACTAGTCCTTTACTAATGACGGTATCCACGTGGATAATTCCGGTACAAAAGAAATAATCAACACGTCAACGAAGAGTAGGATAATTAAAGGAACCGCTGCTTTGGCGACACGCCCGATGGACAACTTGGAGAGCTGCGACACCACAAACAAGTCGATCCCAACCGGTGGAGTCACCAATCCGATAGCCAGGTTGACGACCATGATTGTTCCGAAATGGACTGGGTCAATTCCAAGGTTGACGGCAGTGCTCAACAACAGCGGAACAAAAATCAGAATGGCCGCTCCCCCGTCCAGAAACATCCCGGCCAATAAAAGCAGGACGTTCATCATGATCAAGAACACGTATTTATTGGTGACCAATTCCGAGATAAATCCGTACACCATGTCCGGCACACCGGTAATATTGATAAAGAAACCAAACAAACCGGCTGCGCCGATGACAATCATGATGACAGAGCTGGCAATTGCCGAGTCCCTCAAGGTCTCGACCAGTTTCTGTACGCTAATCTCCCGGTAGACGAGAAATCCGATCACAAACGAGTAAACCACTGCAATAACGGATGCCTCGGTGGGCGTAAATATGCCTGTGTAGATTCCGCCCAGCACGATCACTGGCATCAACAGAGCCAGAATCGCTTCTTTGAACGCTTTTCCAACATCGCGAATGCTTTGACGCTCCACGCCATGATAGCCGCGTCGCTTGGAGATGATATAGGCGCTAATCAGCAGGGAAACCGTGATCAGCAATCCCGGCAAGATCCCCGCCAGAAACATATCGCCAATCGACACTTCCGCAGCAACACCATATAAGATCATGGGGATGCTGGGGGGAATAATCACGCCTAGCGCACCCGAGATCGCCTGATTCGAGGCCGCATACTCGATGTGGTATCCCCTGGCCACCATCGCCGGTATCAGGATGGAACCAATCGCCGCTGTCGTCGCTGCTCCTGATCCGGAGATCGCGGCAAAAAACATGGACGTGATAATCGCTACCATGGCCAAACCACCCGTGCGATGTCCCACCAGCGCGCTTGCAAAGTTAACCAGTCGCTGCGAAAGACCGCCCGCGGTCATCAGGTTGCCAGCGAGAATAAAAAAAGGAATCGCCATCAGCGGAAAGGAATTCATCGCGATAAAGATGCGCTGCGGGATAATCTCCAGCGGCAGTGTGTCGTGAAACCACACACCGACGATCGTCGCCAAGCTCAGCGAAGAGGCAATCGGGACGCTTAGGAAGAGGAGGACAGCCAGCGAGATAAAAAAGAGAGCAAGCATGCTTTTACTCCTCCGTTCCTATGAACTCTTCCAGGATGCAGGAGAGAGAGTTCAGCAAGAGTAACAGTCCGCCGATCGGCAGTGACAAATAGATCCAAAACATGGAGAGCCCCGTTCCCGGAGCCTCTTGCATCGCAAAACTTTCTGCCAGTTTCCAGCCGTAGATCATCATAATCACGTAAAATACAAGGGAAATCAGATGGGTTGACACTTTGATCCACTTTTTTACCCTCGCAGGGGCTACCTCTGGAACGATTTCAACAGCCAGCAGGCTCCCTTTGCGCAGTGCCAGCGAAGAGCCGATCAAGACCATGAAAATCATTAAAAACCGAGCCAGTTCCTCAGACCAGGCCAGAGATGACCCGAAGGCGTAACGGGCCATGACCTGCCAAAAAATCAGAATGGACATGACCGCAATGATCAGCGCCAAGCCCCAACCGAAGATTTTATTTACACGATCCACTAGGTGAATATACGACTGTAGGACTCCTCTCATCGTTACCCTCCTATCTCGGAAGCGGGTGGCAATGAACCATTACCACCCGCTCCGCTATTTAATATTTGAAATTCCGAACCTTGTCGATCAGTTCCTGGCCGATTTGCGGTGCCCATTTTTCATAGACGGCGTCTACCTTTGCCTTGAAGGACTCTTTGTCTGGCTGCGTAATCGTCAAACCCTGCTCTTCCAGGAACGCTTTTGCTTCGTCAATCTTGTCCTGGTTCGCCTGACGTCCCTTTGGTACCGCGTATTCAGCAGCCTTTAGCACCGCTTCTTGCTGCTCAGGGGTGAGCGACTCAAACAGCGCCTTGCTGATCGCAATCGGAGCTGGTGCATATCGGTCATCCAGCAGAGCTACACTGGATTGCACTTCGTATATTTTCGAAGATTGGATTGTCGCTGGAGAATTGGAGTGTCCATCGATTACCCCTTGCTGGAGTGCCGTAAACACTTCCGGCCAAGCCATCGGTGTCGGGTCTGCTCCATACGCTTTCCAACTGTCAATCTGTACTTCGTTCTCTTGGACGCGGATCTTCATTCCCTTGACATCGTCTACCGTTTGAATCGGTTTGTTGGAAGTGGTGGCAACAAATCCGTTTTCCACCCATCCCAGAATCTTTACGTTGGCTGCCTGTTCAAACTTTTGGGCCAATTCGTCGCCAATCTCTCCGTCCAGAACAGCAAATGCATGTTCTCTGCTCTCAAACAAGAATGGCAAATCGAACATGTTAAACTCTTTTACCCAGTTCCCCATCGGACCGGCCGAAATAATCCCCATATCGAGGGAATTGAGACCCATCATCTCAAATACTTCTCGTTCTCCGCCAAACGCGTTGTTATAGTAGATTTTTACCGACATCTTGCCATCCGTTACACGTTCCAATTCTTCCTTGAACGCCTTGGCGGTGATGTCAAACTTTGCGCCTTCCGGTTCCGGAATGCTCAGGTCTAGAACGAGGGGAGATTCAGACCCCGTGTTCGTCTCCCCTCCGCTCGCTTCCGACGGAGCGGACGTGCCAGACTGGCCGCACGCCGCGATGGTAAAGGACAAGATAGCTGCCAACAGAACGGGTAACCACTTTTTATGTTTTTGCACGATTCATACCCCTTTTCTTTTTTCATTGATGTTTGATTACAAATGTGGATATACGATCACTTTCATGCTGCCGCTTTTGTTCGTCCTGGCCCGCTCCAGTGCCGCACCCGTCTGTACCAGCGGATACTGATCCGTAAGTAAAACGCTTACATCATTCTCACTGGATGCCATCAATTCCACCCCTAAGGGATAGGTGTTGGTATAGCGATAGGTGCTGTATAGGTCAATCTCTCTCTGAAGCATCAGCGTGAGATTGACCGGCACTCTATCTTCCGCAGGGAAACCGATCAGCACCAGTTTTCCTCCGCGTTTTGCCGCCTCTACTCCACTGTCAATCGCTCTCGCGTTGCCCGACGTATCAATTACCATGTCGACACCCAGGTTCTGGGTAAGCCTGCTCACTTCTTCCACCACGTTCTTTTCTCCCGCTTGAATCGTGGCAGTGGCCCCCAGCTTCTCTGCCAATCCCAGACGAAACGGCTCTACGTCACTGACGATGATCTGGCGGGCGCCATATGCTTTGGCAGCGATAATCGCGGTCAATCCGACAGGGCCCATCCCCATGATCAGCACCGATGACCCAGGTTGCAACCCCGCCCGCTTTACGGCATGAATCCCCACCGAGAGAGGTTCAATCAAGGTCGCGCATTCAAATGAGAGGTGATCGGGGATCGGAAACAGCAGATCTTCCGGATGACAGATATACTCCGCAAATGCCCCGTCGACCGGCGGTGAGGAGAGAAAGGCCACATGCGGGCACAAGTTGTACCTTCCCTCTTTACACCATTGGCACTTGCCGCAGGTGATGCCTGGCTCCACCGCCACTCTGTCCCCTAGTTGAAACCTGGTCACCTCACTGCCGATTGCGACCACAATACCAGCACATTCGTGTCCCTGAACCAGCGGTTTCTCCACTTTGCGGGCACCAATTCTGCCGTGCTCATAGTAGTGCACATCTGATCCGCAGACCCCGACGGCCATCACTTTCACCAGTACATCATGCGGTCCAGGGTGAGGGACAAGTCTCTCTTCAATCGTTACCGTCAGAGGTTTCTGCAGGACAGCCACCTTCATCTTGTGAGGCAAATCCGGCAGCCTTCTAAGCGTATCTTCTTGTATGGCCGACACTGGTTTCTTCACCACCCTATCAAAATCTCTCTCTAATCGTAATCGTAGTAGAGCAGCACTTTCCCGCCCTGTTTTTGCTCACAGATCTCAAAGGCTTTTTCCCAAGAGCTTAGCGGCAACGTGTGGGTAATGAGCGGTTTGAGGTTGAGTTTTCTCTGCTCCCAGATGCTCATCACCTTTTCCCAGGACGACATCGAGTGCGCCAGTGATCCGCAGAGTTCAATCTGCTTGTACAGAACGAGATCGAAATCAATTGTAATCTCCCGCCCCACAATGCCCACCTGCATATATTTCCCTCTAGGTTTAAGCGCTTTCAAACAACTGGCGATGGAGGCGCCTGCTCCTGCACATTCTACCGCGGCGTCAACTCCTCGACCGTTTGTTTCCCGCTTCAGCACATCATCCAGGTTCTCTGTCAGCACATCGACAACGACATCTGCCCCCATCTGTTCCGCCAATCGCAACCTTCCTTTGTCAGCTGTGGTACCAGCGACAATCACCTTGCAGCCGCGGGCAATCAGCAGTGACAGACAGAGCAAGCCGATCGGTCCCGGACCGGACAACAGCACCTGATCCCCCACATGAAGCGAGGTCAGCTCCTCGATTGGCTGCACGGCACATGCGAGCGGTTCTGACAGTGCAGCTTCTTCCAGCGTGAGGAAATCGGGAATCTTGCGGACCATATCTTCTCTGACCACGGCATACTTGGTAAAGCTTCCGTGTACTCCGTGCCCCATGCCCCTTCTGCTGGGACAAAACATGTAGAATCCCTGCCGACAGTAGTCGCATTCCCCGCATGTGACAGCTGTTGAGGGAAGTACCGTTACTCTGTCTCCCTCTCTCACATGTCGGACGCCTCGGCCAACCTCGGCCACAATTCCGGAAAACTCATGTCCCATGATAACGGGCGGATAGCTTTTAAACGTATCGTGATAGATGTGTAGATCGGTACCACATATACCGGAAAATTTCACTTCGACTTTAACCTGCCCATCTTCACAAGATGGTTCAGGCAAATCGATGATCTGGACATTCCCAAAGCCCGGTCTTATTTTTGCAAGTGCTTTCAATCAGGTCCCCCCTTACCATCGTGAAAAATATCTCGAGAAAGGTAAGCGCTTAACTCATTTCTTAACTGGAATTATAGTAAAGATTCAGATATCAGGCAACAGGAAATTACGAAAACAGACAAAAAATTATTTTTTTCTACACAAAAAATAGCGTTTGGTTGCTTTGGTCAACGTCTCCGAGTCAATAAATTAGGTAAGCGCTTCACCTTAAAAGCGTACATGTCCCGCTGTTCTATCCAGTCTCCAGTTGGGGAGGTTTCCTTTATTCTCTCAGCTAACCTATTTTTTTGGCTTCAGCGGCGCTGTCGAATCTCTTACGACCAGCTCAGGCAGCAGTACGATCCTGCTTTTGTGCCCTTTCTCGTTTTTGATTTCTGACACCATCAAATCGATCACTTCCCGGCCCATGCTTTGAATCGGCTGGGATACAGTGGTGAGCGGCGGATCGGTAATCGTTGCCAAAATCGTATTGTCGAAGCCGATCACCGACAGATCGCCCGGTACGGTTAAACCGTGTTCCTTGGCCGCTTGGATGGCACCGGCAGCCAACAGATCGTTGCAGGCGAAAATAGCGCTGGGAGGCTGCGGCGAATCGAGCAAGAGGTTGGCCACCCGTCTGCCCCACTCTACATTTGACTCTTGGACGAATTGAAAAGAAGGATGCGGCTGTAGCTGGTGCTCCTCCAGCACTTTCAAGTAGCCTCTCATCCGCTCCCGATTGCTCCAGACGTCCCTGGCGATGATACCGATATTTGTATGCCCCAGTTTGACGAGGTACGAAGTGGCCTCATATCCGCCTAGGAAATCATCGATTGAGACAGCATTCACCGCAAAGGATGGAAAGTCGCGAGCCACAATTGAAACAGGAAAACGTTCTTCTATCAACTGTTCCACCAGTTTCATTTTCTCAAATCCGGAAGCGAGGATGATGCCATCCACGCTTTTGCGCCGCAGCAGTTCCAGGTATTTTGCTTCCTTTTCCGGGAGATAATCCGTGCTGCAGATGACCAAACTGTACCCCAACTCATGTCCCCGGTCCTCAATACTGCGGGCAAGTTCCGCAAAAAAGGGGTTGGCCAGATCCGGTATGACCAGCCCAATCGTATGAGTGTACTTTCCCGTCAGTGCAGTTGCCATCACATTGGGTTGATAGTTTAGTTGTTCAATCACTTTCAATACTTTCTTTCTCGTTTTCTCGCTGATTCGGCCCGTATTGTTAATCACTTTGGAAACGGTTGCAATGGATACTCCGGCCATTTTTGCTACATCGTAAATAGTCGCCTTCATGTCGAAACTCCTCTTCACCATTCTGTTTATACACATTATAGGGTGAAATGGGCTTCCGCACAACGGAAAGAGTAAAGCGTTTTCCCTTTTCTTTGTCCGAACCATAGTGGTGTGCGCAAAGAGAAAAACAGGTGAGCGAAATCCTTGTCAGTGCCCACAGAGTCGGAGCGGAAACAAAGCGGTACACGTTTAGCGACCAACTGCTTCTCTGAAATACCCACGCCCCTTGAGGGCTTTTGGCCGCTGTACCGTTTTGTTGGAGCGGAGACGGTCACGACCGCTTCCCCGCAGGCACTGGCACGAGCCGAGCTCACCTGTTTTTCTCTTTGCGCCTCGTCACGTTTGCTTGGCTCCATTCTCCCTTTTCCCAACGGAACAGGTTGGACAGAACCTTCCCTTGCACTTTTAGGGAACTTTGCATAGAATCTGCCTTCTTCCCATACGTACAGCTCAAATCCTCTCTTGGGAGGGTTGTATAGTTCCCTTAACTTATCTTTTCAAACACCGCAGCTTTTTTTATGCTAGGTAGGGCTGCAGATGTCGCAGAGATTTTTCAATGGCCTGATCTGGATCGACGACGTACTGCATAGCAGTGAACTCCAGGGACAATGCTCCCCTATATCCGTATTGCGTCAAGGTATGGATGTACTGCTCCAACGGCAGCGTCCCGTCTCCCCACGCTAGATGGCCACCCGGATTTCCGTCGACGAAGTGAATGTGAGCCAGGTCATCCTGCAGCTGTTCAAAATAGCTTTCCATCTGCTCACCGGCCAACGCGAGCGGTATGGTATCGATCATGCCTTTGACAGCAGGGGAATCAATCGCGGTCAGCATCTTCACAAGCGTTGCTCGATCACAAACCAGATTGGATTCGACACGGGTCAGTGGTTCCAAGACGAGACAGATGCCATGCTTCTCTGCATCGACCGCTAACTGCTGTAGAGAGTGAAGAGCCCGCTCCCATGCTTCCTCGCTTGGTTCATTCCGATATCCCCATCCTGCCGTGACCAGCATCATCGGCGCCTCCAGTTCCACACATGCTTCCAGCGATTTGCGAAAGTAACGCACACTTCTCTCGCGAATATGCGACTCTTTCGCCGCCAGATTGATCGGGTACATGCACTGCTCAGGTGTAAAGCAGACCACACTTACTCCGCGCTGATCGATCTCCCGCTTTTTCCGCCGCATATCGCCCAGCGTATCATCCTCCACATAAAAATGAGGGGCAGCGCCCCACAATTCAATCTTTTCAAAGTGGTAGCGGACCATCGCATCGAGAAAGTACTCCAACGGATAATGCAGGTAGTGAAAGTTCATCCCCACGATTTGTGATCTGGCGATTTTCCCCATTGCTCATGCCTCCTCAGAAACAGAAATGTCCGACCTTACATAAATCGGCATCTTGAAAAAAACCGGCAGAGGCAAGGAGAGTATCGACGCCGCTGCTGCCAGCTCCCCTTGCTTGTCTGCCCAACCCCGATCTATATCCTTTGATCAATACTCCACTTTCCCCATGTACCTTCTGGTCTCCAGCGGATGATTGCGCGCTTTTGCCAGTGCGGTAGAGTAGACCCCCAGCACTTTGTTCAGCACGAGCGGAGCAATATAGCCCTTCACATCCTCCTCAATCCCGGTCATGTCAAACTCTTTTGCATCGATGATGACGAGATTCTTTCCGTATTTCTTGGAGAAGTTGGCCGCACGCTCTTCTAGCGGGCGAGTCTCATCCAAACCAAGCAGAATCACAAATGGCACATCTTCATCCAATATTTCAAACGGTCCATGAAAATACTCGCCGGCGTGAATCGGATGAGAGTGAATCCACTGCATCTCCATCAGGATGCAGATGCCAAACATATAAGCGGCGCAATAGTTGGAACCGCTGGCCATAGTGTAGATGATGCTGGCGTCCTTATACCGCTCGCCGAACTGCTCGGCCCGCTCTGCAAAGATCTCTTTGGCCCTGGCATACACATGATCGAGGTGCTCCAGGCTTTTTAGCATAGAGGAGAGGCGGTTGTTTCCTTCTTTCAGATAGAGCAAGCCTGTGACCAACTGATACATGATATAAAAATCGGTATTCTTGCCAATCGTCTCGTCAAAATAACTGGCTTTCTCGTATCGGATGACGCATTCCGATTCTTTGGCAAGGGGCGAGTCTTCACCCTGGGTCAGCGAGATGGTCAATGCTCCCTTTTGGCGAGCATAGGCGGCCGCCTGCACCGTCTCCGGCGTTTTTCCCGAATGGGAGCACAGGATTACCAGCGAGTTTTCCCCTAAAGTAGCCGGATCGCGATGGATGAACTCATTGGCGTTGTACACGTCGGAGGTAATCGTTTTGGCTTCCCGATCCAACAGATATTTGCTGGGATACATCAAAGCAGACGACCCCCCGCACGCAGCAAAGAATACACGATCAATGGTTCGCTCCTTCATCGCATCCAAAGCCTTTTGAACCTGCTCATTTTCCAATCCTTTTGTCAACATTTGCTTATCTCCTCTCCTTTTTGTATTGGAACAGGTGAAACCTGCTGTACAGGGCTGGCCCTGATCCACCCACCATGCACGCTTCTCACCACCCTATCCTTTTTGGTATATACCATTTATCCCAAAAAAGCAGCGTGTGGAATCCACACGGCCAAATGGTCTTGAAAAAGTGGTCTTATCCTTTGACACTTCCCGCCGACAAGCCGCGAACAAATTTTTTCTGCAGCAGGACAAACGCCACGACCATCGGAAGTGCAGCGATGGCCAACCCTGCCATCTGCATCCCGAAGTTGGTGTTCAACTGGCTCCTGAGATTCATCAGCCCAACAGGGATCGTCCTGAGATCGGTATCTTCGACGAAGACCATCGCAAACATAAACTCGTTCCAGATCGACATCCCTGTCAGTAGTGCGGCGGAAGCCAAAATGGGCTTGCCCATAGGCAGGACAATGTGCCAGTAGACTCTCCAGGTACTGCAGCCGTCCATGAGCGCAGATTCCTCAAGCTCTCTCGGGATCGAGAGAAAGTACGCCCTCATCAGAAAAATGGCGAAGGGCAGTTGAAAGGCCACGTAGGGTATGATCAGAGCCCAATAGGTGTTGTACAGCCCGATAGACTGCAGGATCTGATACAGAGAGATCAGGCTCGCCTGTGGAGCAAGCATCAGACCGCTCAAGATAATCAGCAGAAGCAGGTCGGCACCTGCAAAACGAAACCGGCTCAGCCCGTACGCTGCCATCGAACCAAGCAGCAAAATGATCAGCACCGAGACCGTCGTGACAAAAATGCTGTTGAAAAAGTACTGCCCGATCCCCACATCCCAAGCGCCTGTATAGTTTTCCCACATCCATTGTTTCGGAAGGGACCATGTATTGAGAAAAAACTCGCGATTGGTTTTAAACCCGTTCATGATCAACCAGAGCAGCGGATACAGGATACCGATCGCATAGAGCGTGAACCAGACCCATATGAGGATACGACACAGTTTGCTTTGCAGCGTAATCACCCCGCTCACACCTCCCGGCCCGATTTGGATAGCTTCATTTGCAGGACAGACAGGGTAAACGTGATGACAAAGATGACCGTCGCAATCGTCGTCGCATAGCCCATCTCGTCATTGCGAAAAGCTGCCCGGTATACCATCGTGCCCAGTACTTCCGTGGAACGCCCTGGCCCGCCAAATGTCATCACATAGACTTCATCAAATACTTTAAAAGCGCCAATCACCGTAATGATCGTACCCACCAGGATCATATCCTTGATCTGCGGGATCGTGATGGCAAAGAATGTCTGAATCCGATTGGCCCCATCGATCATCGATGCCTCATACAACTCACTGGGAATTTTGTGCATCGCAATCAGAAAAAGCATCGTCATATAACCGGTAAATTGCCATTGCGATACGGCGATAACCGCATAAATCGCTGTTTTGCTGTCACCCAGCCAGGCATGGGCCCATTCTGTTTGTCCTATCGCCTTGATCACCCCGTTCACCAATCCGATGTCGGGATTGTACAGCAGCTGCCAGAGCAACCCCACCACCGCAATGGAGATGACAGACGGGATAAAAAAGATCGTCCGAAACAACGGCTGCCATTTTCTGAACAAGCGATCCTCCAGAATCGCCGCGATCACCAAGCCCCCTCCGACCTGAAAGAGGATCGAAATCAAGGCATACAGCGAATTGTTTTTTAGCGCTGTATAAAAGACCGGGTCCTGGAACAGCCTGGCGTAATACTCCCACCCCACAAATACTTTCTCCACAGAGAAAGCACTCCATCTGAACAAGCTGTAATAGATGTTCAGAATCATGGGCAGGAAGACAAACATCAGGATGAGAAGGAGTGCCGGAAGAATAAACGGGAGCGCCGACCGGCCATTCTGATACGTCTTCAGCATCCGTTTCCCCTCCCTCGGCGAGGCAAGCGTCCAGGACGTCGGCTTGCCCCTGCCAGATTTGCTAGTTCACTTCCTGCTTCACTTCTTGTGCCACCGCCTGAACTTCTCGCATGATCTCCTCCGGTGACTTCGTGCCGTCCAACAGAAGCTGGATGTTGGACAGATAGACATCCGCTATTTTGGCGTGCACGTCGGTATCCAGCCACTGCGCCATACCTTCGGCCTGCTTCATCACCTCAACACCCTCCGCTACTTGCTTGAGAGCGGTTTGATCATTTGTCGCCCCAACGATCGGACTTGGCCAGCCCAGTTGTTTCACCATTTTTTCCGCATTCTCCTTGCTGGTCAGGAATTTGAGGAACATAATCGCTTCCTGCGGATGTTTGGTTTGGGATGAGACGATAAAACCATCTGGCGCTCCTGTGATGTAGTGTTGGTTCCCTTTCCCTTCTGTGATCTCGGGCATTGGGAAGAAGTCCCACTCGACTTGAATATTTTTCTCTACCGTCGGAAACTCTTCCAGCTCCACATAAATCATGGCTCCTTTTTCTGCATAGAACAGCTGTGTGGCCATATCGTGGGAGTTGGAATTGACGTTGTCGTTGAAATACTGTTTGTCCTGCAGTTCCTTCAGATACTCCAACGCCTTTATATAGCCTGGATCGGTAAACTCTCCTGTCCTCGGATCATAGTCCTTGATTCGTACGTCCGTCCCCACCATTTTTTGATTCAATCCGGCCAAATAATGGATCGCTGCCCACGGACTGCCGTTTCCGAGCATGATCGGCGTTTCTCCGGCCTGCTTCAACTTATCTAATAAATCCAAAAATTCATTCCATGTCTGAGGCTCCTCCAGCTGATGCTTCTCAAAGATCTGCTTGTTATAGACAAAGAACTTGCCGTTGAACCGGAGCGGAATCCCATATTGTTTTCCCTCTGCTGAAAACGGTTGCAAAGAGGCGGGAATAAAACTGTCGTTCCACGCAGCATCCTCGCGCAGATATGGTGTCAGGTCCAACGCTGCACCGGATCGGACAAACTTTCTGGCAAACTCTCCCGACCAGGAAAACATGATGTCAGGAACGGAGCCTCCTCCCATGATCACGCGGAGTTTGTCTTTCATCGGCTCATCCGCTACAGCTTCCATGCTGATCTTGATGTTTGGATGCTGCTTTTCAAATTCTTTGACTACTTCCTCGAAGTATGGAGAGTATTCCGGCTGAGGCCACTTATGAAGAAATTTTAGTACGATCTGACCATCACCCGCCGAATCCTGCGAAGTGGAAGTGGAGCCTGCACACCCGCTGAAGACCAACGAGAACAGGATCAGAATAATCATGGTCATGTTTTTACTTTTGCTTTTGCCAAACAATCGTGATCCCTCCTTGTTATGTTCCACGATGAATCGGTGCACACCGTTTTCTCGC
Organism: Brevibacillus humidisoli; assembly: GCF_020923435.1. Classification (NCBI taxonomy): domain Bacteria; kingdom Bacillati; phylum Bacillota; class Bacilli; order Caryophanales; family Paenibacillaceae; genus Brevibacillus; species Brevibacillus humidisoli. Next base: position 3,687,005 of record NZ_CP087263.1, read on the forward strand.
GTCACGCTCCTCTTTGACCCCGGCCCCGAACAAGGCTTCCTAAACCGACTCCTCATACGAGATGCCGTATCCGAATGCGCCTTCAACCAAGCAGGTCTGTGCAGCGAATCGGGCAGCTTCCTCCAGCGCAGCCGAAAGACCTTGCTCCCCTTGCAGAAAACGGAGGATAAACACCGTGAAAAATGAATCGCCGGCCCCCAGCGTATCCACAGGATTGACATGATGAGGGTGCTGTCGGTAGACATGCTCTCCATCGTATACAATGGCCCCTCGTGATCCCATCGTCGCCAATGCCAGTCTGCTTCCGCAGGAGACGATTTGCTTCAACAATCCTTCTACCTCGTCCTCTGGCACATGTCCGCAGGAAAGCAGGCTGTAATCAATGAATGGGCATAGACGCTGGAGCAACGACGGGCTCCAATCACTGGAAAAGTCAAACGAAAGCGGAATTCCCGCTTGATGAATCTTCCTGATCTCCTGTTCCATTCCGCTGTATATGCTGCTGTGAACGAGGTGGAATGATTGAAGATATGCCAGGTCTGTTGACGTCAGTTGAATGGGGTGTTCATTTTGTACGCCCCCATGGTTCCCGCCGACGAATACCCGATCCCCGTCGATCAGATCGACCAGAGCATAACCGTTCTCCCCTTCATGCTGCCTGCAGTGGGAGATATCAATGTCGAGACTCTGCATCGTCTGGATGATATGACTGGCTGCCCGATCATTGCCAAATACGCCGAGATAAGCGGCATCGATTCCCAATTGCTTGGCGTATACGCTAAAGTTCAGGGCATTTCCGCCTGGATATATCACCTTTTTATGTACATATTTGTCCACGACATTGTCCCCTACACCAATAACCCTCACCTGGACCTCCCCCCTTGGTATATCTGAAAATGGTATATACCATTTCTCTTAAAAAAAAGAGGTGTGCCGCATGCTGTCCGATCTTTCTATTTTTTCAGGTGCGGCTCCGAATAGAACTTCACAATGTCACTGCGGGTGATCGATTTGGAGAACTCAATCTCCCGTCCTTCTTCGTCAAACGCAACGGCCTCCAGCAAAATGCACGGACTCTCCGATTTGATTCTCAGTAACTTGCTGTCCATTTCATCGGAGAACGTGACCTGCATGTATTCCTTGGCTCTGACCAGGATGATTCCATACTCATCCTCCAATATTTGATACAACGAGGTATCATCCTCAATCAGCGCTTCAATCCCCGGGCAGTATTGGTATGGAATAAAAGATTCTTCAATAGCGACCGGCGTCTGGTTTGCCAAGCGCAAACGCTTGATCACAATCACTTCCTCACCTACCGGGATCTTCAGCAGATTGGCCAGTCGCACCTTGGCCTGATCCCTATAGACCGAGAGTTTTTGCGTGCTCGGTATCAGCCCTTTGCCCAACATGCTTTTGGTAAAACTGTTGAAAGTAATGAAGTTCATTTCAATCTTTTGGTTGGATATAAACGTCCCGGCGCCCACTCTCCGTTCAACCACCCCTTCTCTTTCCAGGATGGAGAGGGTATGTCTGGCTGTCATCCGACTGATGCCGTACTGCTCCGCCAGTTCTCTCTCCGAAGGCAGCTTATCCCCAGGTTTTACCTTACCGCTTTCGATGTCTTCCATGATTTTGTCCTTTAGCTGCTTGTAAAACGGAACTGGTTCTCTTGCTCGATCATTTCGACTCATTGGCGATTTCTCCTGATTGGTATATACCGTTTGTGTGTATCATACAATTTTCCCACTTTTCAGTCAAGGCAAAAAATAAAAATCATTCATCTGCAATTGTTTAAATACCTGCAAGCATGTTTGCACTGCATACAAGCAAACAAAATTCCTCGTAAGGGAAGACAATACATGGTTTTGGTTGTGTTTGCATCTGTTACCTGGGTGATCCTGGCCCTGTTTATGATGCTCCCCAACAAACTCGATAAACAAGACAATACCTTTTTCTTTATGGTTCTAATCCTTCTGAATTGCAACGGGTCCTGGATTTTTATTGAGGAGATGAAAGCGATCAAACTTGCTTCGCCGCTGCCTGCTAATTTCTCCTTTTTACTGTTTCGTACAATCATTCCGTACTCAATTATGCTGTGTCAGAACATATGGCTCTCTAGTGTCTCATGGCAACAGAAATCAATCATGACGATCACCGTGTATACCTTTTTGACGGTGATGGAATGGGTCGGTCTTCAGTTCAGCGTATATGAATTCGAAAAGTGGCACTTGGTCTACTCTGTTGTCTTTTATATTTTCCTGCAAATCGCGACCTTCGTCCTGTACAAATGGTATCAGCATGCTGCTTGCAAAGAGGAGTAAACCCGATGATGTTTTTTAGCGACGATTATCTTAGCAAAGAAGCGATTTTTATCTATTTTGTTTTAGTAGCGGGTTTCTCGTCCTTGCTGCTGCCTAAAAAGTTCCCAATGAAGCTGACGATTCTCATGCTATTATGGGGATTCAGCGTGGATACCATCTACGATTTTTCCATCGGCGGCCACAAACTTGATTTTTATGACACGTTCCATAATCCACGCTATACGCTGATAGATCTGCTGACGTATATCGTTTTTCTCCTTTTCCCTATATCTTTCTTTACTTTTATGAGCATTTTCACATCCGTGGATATAGGGCGGTCTTTTATGTCCTCGGCTGGTCTGCTTTTGCGATTTTTTTGAAGAGGAGCGCTGAGAGGACACCAGAACGGCGTCGTCAGAGCGCTCTCTTGTAGTAGCATGTTCTCCTGACCTTGTGCTGTTACAACTACAAAGCCTTTCACTCCTTTTCTTTTTCTGCTACATACCACTCGACGCTCTGATGCGATTTCTTATCGTAAACGATCCCATCGCCGTCCATGGAGATACTCTTTCTTTCCTTTAACTCCAGATTGCGCTGCGCTTCCCGAATATCTCCAAGCGTCTGCTCCTTTTCCTCGATTTGGTATCATCCTGTGCCCAGGATGGCCGTTTCGGCCGTTTGCCCCTACAGTGAACACCCAAAAAGCGGCGCCGGTCGACTTGCTGCCCGCTATCATTCAGCCGACGGGATGTGGATCGTTACAAGGCACACGTCTCGATCTCAAATCCCAAATCCTCAATCATGCTCCAGTCTTCTGTCGGCTCTTGCCCTCCTGTCGTCAGGTAGTCTCCGACAAATATGGCATTAGCCGCATAGAGTCCCAGCGGCTGCAGCGACCTCAGATTTACTTCGCGTCCTCCCGAGATGCGGATCTCTTTGGTTGGATTGACGAAGCGCATCATCGCCAAAAGCCGCAAGCACCGGCGCGGGTGCAGTTCTTTTCGCCCCTCCAGCGGGGTGCCCTCAATGGCATGTAAAAAGTTGCACGGGATCGAATCGGCATCCAGTTCTCGCAGGGCAAATGCGATTTCTACCGCTTCTTCGTCGCTCTCCCCCATGCCAAAAATGGCCCCCGAACAGGGAGATATCCCCGCTTCCTTCGCCTTCACCACGGTATCTACACGGTCCTCATACGTGTGAGTGGAGGTGATATTCCGGTAGTTTTGCTTACTTGTATTCAGGTTGTGGTTATAGCGGTGAACACCGGCGGCAGCCAGTCTGGTGGCGTGTTCCTCATTCAAAAAACCGAGGCAGCAGCAAATTTTCAGATCTGTCGTCGCCCGGATCTCCTCGACCGCTCCGATCACATGCTCAATCTCTTTATCCGTAGGTCGTCGTCCTGATGCGACGATGCAGTACGTGCCTGCCTTGCGTCGGATCGCCTCCTCTGCTCCTTTGAGAATCGTCTCTTTTGTGAGCCAGGCGTATTTGTCGATCGGCGCTTCCGAGACGATGGATTGGGAGCAATAGCCGCAATCCTCGGGACACAAGCCTGACTTCGCATTTATGATCATATTCAGTTTTACTTTTTTGCCATAATACGTGCTCCGAATCAGATAAGCCGCTTGCATCACCTCAAGAAGCTGATCATCGGGGGAGCGAAGAATAGCTAAAGCTTCCTCCCTGGAAATCGGATAACCCCCTATTACTTCTTTCGCCAATCTCTTCCAATCCTGTGCCTTTATCACGAATTCCACCCCGTCTCCCCCTCAACAAGAAATATGTTAACCAAATAAACAAACAAGGTTGACAATTCAAGAACATTCTACCATACTGAAAACATTACTCGCAATAATTGTTAACCAAACATATAAAACAAGTTTACAAAAAGGGGGATTACCAATGCGTTCACACCAAACCAAAATGATGATTCTTGTCGCGCTTTTTGCTGCCATTACAGCCGTTTGTGCCCAAATCTCGTTTTCGATCGGACCGGTTCCCTTTACCTTGCAAGTGTTGGCGATCAGCTTGACCGGCATGCTGTTAGGCAGACGCTGGGGAACGGTATCGGTCATCGTCTATCTCTTGTTAGGCGTGATGGGTGCTCCTGTTTTTGCGGGGTATCAAGGCGGGCTGCAAGCCATAGCCGGGAAAACTGGGGGTTATCTGCTTGCCTTTATACCAGCCGTTTATGTGATCGGCTTGATCCTTGAGCGGGGCAAGATTAGCGTGTGGAAAGCGTTTCTTGCCAATCTGCTGGGACTATTGATCATCTATGCGATCGGGGCCTCCCATCTAAAGCTGATTCTGAATCTATCCTGGGAACAAGCTTTCCTGTTTGGCGTCATGCCGTTTATCATTCCTGATCTGATCAAGATTGTGTTCGCTTCCTCGCTCGGTGTCATCATCTTGAAGCGACTTGTATCTGCTGGTTTTCCAGTTCAAACGAAACATATGCAAAAAAACACCGCTTAGCGCGGTGAAAGATTGAGCAACGCATTTACTCTTTGCCATCCCGTATAGGAACAAACCCCTTGATGTTGATTTGTTCTTGTTCGTACCTTACCACGTCAATCTTGTATGTCTCTTTCTCGGGAACGGCAATGGAGCGTGTGAACGTCTGCGATTCGGAGTCAAACGTTTCTTCACCCAGCGGCACGCCTTCAATGGAGAAGTGGGTCTCCTCTGACTTAGCTTCCCCAGGGAACTCCAGATGGAGTTGGTCATTCTCGTAATAAGCTCGGAGAATACGGATCTTTTTGCTGCCAAGCGTCACCTCGTGAGGCTCCCCGTTTGGCTTCAGTGTGAAACTACTCGTGATCTCTTGCACCGCTTCAATGCCGTCAAATCGCAGGCTCAGTTCTTGTGGAGCCCGTCCGAAGTACAAGGAGGGCATCATGTCCAGATAATAGACAGCGTTCTCTCCTTGCTGCTGAACAGAAACGCTGGGCGTCACGATCACCCTGGTGTATTCTTTGCGATGATCATCTACCACTTCCACGTTTCGCAAACCCCTCAGGCTGTATCCCTCTGCCAACTCAGCCTCCATCTTGATTCGCATCACAGTCGGATACGCCTTAATCTCGTTTACGCGCAGATTGCGCAAGACGTCTTGTGTTCCAAGCTGCGGTTTGGCAGTGGTGGCTGACTGTATCACTTTCTCCGATTGAGCGATATCAACGGGCAGGGAAACGGGTACGTTGGCTACCTGTTTCTGATCCGCCCTCATATCTTTGATCAACAAAGAAATGGCTGGCTGCGGTTTGCTGAGAATGTTTTTGATCTCACCCTCTTTCAGCGTGAAGATCGCCTTTTTGATCAGATAGTGCTTCCCATTGATCAATTGGTAGTCTGAACTTTCACTGCCACCGCTGATCTTCAGATTGGGTTCGGTAGTCAACCCTGCGTAGATGGCTTCTCTTTTCGCTTCCTCCGGCTGCTGAGCAATCGCTTCAATCTCATCTCCGGAAAGCAGCACCGTATAACCCATACGCAGCTGGTCAACCATAATATCCTTCACTTGGATAGTGAAACCGGATTGTTCTGTCCGAATCTCAGGAAGTATCTTGTATCCGTGATAGATTGCATTGGAAAAGCCTACGTCCGGTACCAACCACTCAAATGAAGCTTCCTGGTGGTTCGCTGTTCTCTTTCCCGAAATGATGGGGTCTATCGGGGTGATGCCATACAGCAGCATCGCGAAGCAAGCGGCAAAACTGGCTGACCAGGCCATTTTCTTCCATTGCTGGTGCAGGTTCTTCCCTTGCATACGGGCCAATACCTTTGTTTCCAAACGGTCATGGCGATAGGGATATTCCCTCTCGACCATTTGTCTGGCAGATTGGGCAAACTCTTGCAGTAGTTTTTCCTCGCTCATTGCTCTTCCTCCTTGGACTTGGTCATCAGGTTTTTCAGCTGCTTTCTGGCACGATGCAATCTGGTCCGCACGACTTCCTCCGTCACGGAGAGAATATCGGCATCTCCTTGATCGATAAATCCTCGTTCTAATGCCAGCGCTTTCGGAGCTCGTTTAGCCTCTGCTGCTTGTTCTCCCGTACTCTCGACCCTATAGGAGCTTAGCACATCTCCTGCTCCCTCTGTTCCGATGGGAGCTGGTCATTGGTATCGTACGTGAACCATTTAAATCCTTCCACAGCTTCGGTCCCCTTGTTGATCACGACTCTGGCATACCCTTCGTCGTTTCGCAGCTCGGCTTCGATCACGGCAGCCGATGTGTCCTTTATGACGAGCTGATAACGGTTTAGTTCCGTTACGGCTTTTTTCAGCGGCTGCAATGCCTTCACCACGGTAGCCTTAGCTTTTTGCTCCGACAGCATGGCTGCAGATTACTGCCAGTCCCCTTGCTGCCCTGAAGTGATCGGTTTGCCGACGATAAAAGCCAAGGCCAGACAGGCAGCCACGGTTCCTGTCACATACAACTTGCGGTATCCTCTGCCCTTCCTCTGAGCGAGCTGCTGCTGAATGCGCTTCTCCAGTTCTGGGGTAAACCGAACATCTTGCACGAAAAAAGGGAGCCTTGCTCGACTGAGCAAAGGCCCCCTTTTTTATTGCCGTGCGCCATCGTTTCTGTTACTCATCTATCATCTGAACATCTTCGGTCGAATCCATCGTAAGCGTGAATGACACCTTGTTTGAAGGCAGGAATGACAGCGTATAATGAATCGGAACACTTTTTCGATCAAAGGCAATTTTTTCAACCTCAAACAAGGGAATGTCCTGCGTACAGTTTAAAAACTCCGCCTGCTCTGCAGTGGCATTGACGATACTGATCGTTTTGGTATTGCGAACGGCTTGAATCTGGTATACCTCTTTTAATATCTGATAGGTTGAATGGGAATCCCCGATGTGCTTGTCCAAATCGGGAAATCTCCTCAGCGAGTAGTAACTTGTCTCGCTGTGGATCGGCTCGTCTTTTATCAGGTGAAGTCGTTTCAGCTCTAAAAGCGGCTCTTCACGCTCAACCTGCAGCGCTTCGGCCTGTTTATGGCATGATTTAAATGTACTAAATGGCAGCTAATTTATGCTCATATTAAAAAGAGCCACTTGCCAACATCTATTAAAAAACATACACTCCCCGTTGGGCATAACGTTCATGGGAGGTATATAGGAGATGTTAGCAATGGCTGAAGTCAATTATATCAGACATGAAACAAACACAAAAGGTCGCTCCTACTCTTCTGTTGCAAGACAGATGAATATGGATCGCAGGACAATCAAGAAGTATTCGGAGATGGAGGATTTCAATCAGGAGGTGAAGTCTGTACAGACAAGGAAAGCCAATGTAATGGATCCGGTTAAACCAATCGTTGATCAATGGCTACTTGAAGATATGGGGAAGAAAAAGAAGTTCAGAAGAACCGCAAAGCGAATCTATACTCTTCTCGTTTCGGAACATGGATTCCAAGGCTCTGACCGTACGATTCGTGCCTATGTGGCGAAAAGGAAAGCCGCCTTATTGGACGAGAGCAATGACACTGCCTTACCGTTAGAGGCGAAGGCCGGCACAGCACAGGTAGATTTTGGGGAAGCTCCTTTTAAGCACAGGGGAAAAGAGGTCATCTTGCCCTTCCTCGTCCTCTCATTCCCTTACAGCAATTCATTCCTGTTTCAAGTGTTCCCTTCCCAAAACCGGGAGTGTTTTCTACAAGGACTGACGAACATGTTCGCCTTTCTAGAAGGCGTGCCGCATACGATCCGTTTCGATAACCTGTCACCTGCGGTGAAGAAAGTGCTGCCAAACGGGGAACGGCAAGTAACAGAGGAATTCGCTCGTTTTGTTGCCCATTATGGCTTCCAATATGAATTCTGCAATCCGGGAAGCGGAAACGAGAAAGGGCACGTGGAAGCAATGGTCAAATACATACGAAACAACTATCTGTTGCCGGAAATCCACTATGAAGACCTGTCGGTCTTGAATGAGAAGACCCTGAATTGGAGCCTGGGGGATCGGAAACGTTGCCACTATGAAAAGGATACCCTGATTGCCGAACTATATTTGGAAGACAAGGAGCGCTTCCTCCAACTGCCCGGTAAAGCGTACGAATGCGTTCGGTTCGAGCAGGTCAAAGCGGATAAATACGGAATCGTCCGTATTGACCAAAAGCAATATTCCACTTCGCCACGCTTTGCGGGACAAGCGGTATTGGCGAAGATCTCATTTGATACGATCTCGCTTCTGAACGAGGAAAATGAAGTGATCGTACGCCACCCCAGATTATATGGGGAGACAAAGAAGTCGATGGACTGGCAACCTTATCTGACCTTGATGGCAAAGAGGCCAACCGCTTTGAAATACAGCTCATTCTACGATCAATTGCCGGAGGAATGGAAAGCCTTTTTCGGTGAATGTACAGTCGAGGAGAAACGGAATGCTCTCCAACTTTTATCCGTCATATTAAAGGAACAGGATTTCGACATATCTCTACAAGCCCTACGGATTGCATCCGAACATGGACATCCTACCACGGAATCCATCAAGCACGTCTATTATCAGCTTGTGAATGGACGAGGCATTCGAGAAACACTGTCGCTTCCGCCTTCAGTGCCATCAACTAGAAATTCAAGCAGAGGCCTCTCTCATTATGATCGGTTGATGATTATGCCAGGAGGTGAGCAGCGGTGAGAAGCCTCATTGAAGAGCATGCCAAGCGTTTGAAATTAAGTTGGATACGGGAGAATTATCACGCGGTGGAAGCTGAAACACATGAAGAATTTCTGCTCTGCTTATTCGAAAGGGAAATACAGCAACGAGAGGAACGGAAGCTCAATCTCCTTCTCAGTCAATCCTGTTTGCCGGATATATCTGGCAAGCAGCTAGAATGGCACGGTATTCATATGAATGGAAACATTACAAAGGAAGAAATCTTGCAAGGCAGGTTCATAGAGAGAAAAGAGAATTTAATCCTATATGGAGGCGTCGGGGTCGGGAAAACGCTTATGGCAGCCTTGGCAGGCTGGAACTGCATCCAAAAAAGCCAAAAACGGGTGCGCTTCTATACAGTCGCTCAACTCGTGAACAGCCTGTTAGAGGTTAACGAGAAGGGAACTCTTGGTAGGCTGTTTAAACAAATAGAGAGCCTGGATCTATTAATTCTTGATGAATTAGGCTATGTACCCCTTCACAAGCAAGGAGCAGAGTTACTGTTTCAAGTGATCAATCTGTGTTATGAAAAGCGTAGTGTCATCATAACCACGAACTTACAGTTCGGCCAATGGAATCACGTTTTTGGCGATCCAATACTGACGGAAGCATTCATTGATCGTCTCATTCACTATTCGCATTTGATTGTTTTTAATCGTGATAGTTTTCGTCATAAGGATTCACTGATGAATCGATGATACCCTGGTTGGCAAGTGTGCATTTTTAATTGCCAAGCGGTACATTTTCTACTTGCCAAATACACTTCGGCCTGCCGCCAAGACGCGGGAACCACTTTTTTCGACAAGATGCGGATATGGGGGTCTTTTCCTGACTGCAACAGGAATTCTGTGAATCCATTGACGGCAATCAGTTCGCGCTTTAACTTATTGCTAGTAACAAATGTCCCTTTGCCATGCAGCTTTCGCAGGATTCCCTGTTCAACCAGTTCTGTTATCGCCCTTCTTGTTGTGATCCGACTGACCCCGTACTTTTCACATAATTCGGTCTCTGCCGGCAATTGAGCGCCGATGCTGTATACCCCTTCATTGATGTCTTTTTTTATCGCATCCATCAACTGTTCATATAACGGTTTTAAACTCGTTTTATTTAATTTCATTACATCTTCTCCTATAAATAGTAAGAGATCGATTATTACTCCTATCATATCATAGTTGAGTCCGTATAATTGTGTAAAATGCTAGACTCCCCAAAAGAAAGGGAGCCATATTCAAATCCCTCAGTTAGAATGGTGTTGTCGAAGCAACATTCTAAATGGACGAGGTGTTATGAAATGGCTCAATACCAGATTAACGTAGATTCGCAGCTTTTGCATCAACTGTTTCTAGGAAACTCCCAAGATGCCGGTGTAGCAAAACTGCTAGAATCGGTCTTAAACCAAGTCTTGCAAGCGCAGGTGACGGAACAAGTGGAAGCCGATCGTTACGAGCGTACCGAAGATCGACAAGGTTACCGGAATGGTTCTTATCCTCACCCATTACATACACGTGTCGGTACGATTGTGCTAAGTGTGCCCCGGATTCGTGGTGCCAAGTTTTCTACGGAACTCTTTATGCGCTACCAGCGAAGTGAACAAGCACTGATCCTCGCCATGATGGAAATGGTCATCAACGGTGTCTCCACACGTAAAGTGTCACAAGTGACGGAGGAGCTCTGCGGCACAGAGTTTTCGAAATCAACGGTCTCCGACCTGTGTAAACGTCTCGATCCAATCGTCACGGCTTGGAATAACCGTCCGCTGTCGGATAGCCGTTTTCCTTTTGTTCTCGTTGATGCGCTGTATCTGAAAGTGCGTGAAGACGGTCGTGTTCGCTCTCGAGGCGTAATGCTTGGTATTGGCGTGAATACAGATGGACACCGCGAAGTATTGGGCCTCATGTTGGGCGATACAGAGTCCGAAGAAAGCTGGAGCGAATTCTTCAGTTGGCTGAAGTCTCGTGGACTTCGCGGTGTGGATCTTGTTGTATCTGATGATCATGGAGGCTTAGTGCGTTCCATTCGTCAACAATTACAAGGCGTCGCTTGGCAACGATGCCAAACGCACTTCATGCGTAATGTCCTGGATGCGACGCCCAAAGGGCTTAAGGACGAAATCTATCCGAGAGTACGCGCAATTCTAGAGGCACCTGATCCAGCCACTGCAAGAATGATGCTTGAACAAACGATCGCAGCATACGAGGAAAAAGCGGCGAAAGCAATGCGGATCCTAGAAGCTGGCTTTGACGATGCTACGGCTGTTCTGAGCCTTCCAGAAACATACCGTAAACGTCTACGGACTACGAACAGCGTTGAGAGGCTGAATGAGGAGGTACGTCGTCGCGAACGCGTCATACGCATCTTTCCAAACCGTGAATCGGTCATTCGACTCATCGGTGCCCTACTCATGGAACAAGACGAGAAATGGGCTGCCGGCAAGAAGTATCTCGATATGGCCGAATACTTAGAATGGCGGGGAAACAGACCAAAGTCCGCTTCTAAAGTGACACGCATTATGTAGCAAATTCTAGCTGAGGGAATTTACACACAAATTCGGACTTGATCGCTTTTCCGAAAACCCAAATTCAACTGTGCGTCATCCACCAGATTCGTAACTCTATGAAATATGTTCCGTTCAAAGAAGAAAAGTTAGTCTTGGCAGATTTAAAGAAAGTCTATCAAGCCCTTACGTTAGAAGAAGCTGAGACTGCTTTTTCTACGTTCAAAGACAAGTGGGGAAAGAAGTATCCCATCATTATTCGCTCCTGGGAAAACAACTGGCTCGAACTGACCGCCTATTTCAGCTATCCCCCAGAGATACGCAAGATGATTTATACGACGAATATCATCGAGGGCTATCATCGGCAACTCCGTAAGGTCACAAAGACAAAAACGGCTTATCCATCCGATGATGCTCTACGGAAAATCATCTATCTGGCTACCGTTGAGGCATCGAAGAAATGGACTATGCCGCTTCGGAGTTGGAAAGAATGTATATCGCAACTTGCCATCCATTTTGGAGATCGATTGCAAGGGGAACTGTCCGCATAATTGGGCTGTTGAGTCGGCTTGACATGGAGCCTCTGCGGGCATGATTTCTTGCGATTGGGCGATGCCAGTAAAACATGCATCGCATGGCAAGCGAGCCTATCATGCCCGCCACTCCATGTAAAGCCGTTGACGTAACTGTCCACCCGTTAAAAACCCATTTACACAAAAAAATTTACATTCCCGCCCCCAATATAGTAATATTCCTGCAATCTTCTTTATTTACTAAGAAATCAAACTGAACGGATGTTGTGTTTATTAAAATTAGAACCTAAAATATTTAAATTTTCAACAAACACTTTCAAATAATTCTGTGAAACTTCCCAATATGATTTCATCATGTTATAGTTACTATCACTAATTTTCTTTTGGACTTCTTCACTCGGAATTGGTACGTACACATCACTTAAAAGATCATTTGGTTGCACTCTCGCCCTAGATGAAGAAGAACCAGTAGATAGTCGAATAATTTGATTCTTTACATGTTCGGCTTGTAATAACGAGAGTAGTACGAAGCGATTTTCAGGCTTTATATATTTATTACCTTCTTTCAGAGCAATGATATATACCTCTTTCGATACTACTCCAATACCTTCTATAGGCGGAGCAATTGTTACCCTGCTCTTACGAGGATTAATTCTAGTAAATAATATATCATCAGGATGAAATAGGTGAAGTGAATCAGCATTAATTTCACTCCCCTTTACCTTGCGAATATTACTAACCGTACCAGTTTCCGAAGAAATATCAGGAACTTCCAAATAATAATACTCTGTATTTTTATCAATTGAAATCGATATGTTTCTAATTTCACATACCTCTTCCAAGGCAACGAGATTTACAAATTTCTCATGCAACTGTTTGCGGTCAATCATATTTAGAAGGTAGTTTGCATCTACCCTATAATCACTAATTAGAGATTGTTCGATCCAGCCACATTCACCTTGGTTCTCAGAGAGTTTTATGTCATCGAATATTTCTTTAGATTCTTTCAAAAAGAAATCCAGATCATTTTTTTCATTAGGTTTATAAGATTTTTTTCCTGTTTCATATCCGACTTCAACTGCCCTTCCAAGAAAAACATGATTGGGCTTGTTTAATTCAGGATTAGTCTTATCTTTTTTCCTAAGTCCAATAATGCATGTCTTAGAGACTGATCCGCCGAACGGTATAAACGCACCCTCTGGCAGACTTATTGAACATAATAAATAAGAATTCTCTAATAACCATTTTCTAAAATACCTGTAAACTTTATTATTCAGTAACCCTTCAGGTAGTACAATATAAAGGTCTCCACCTGGCTTTAAAACTTTTAAGCTTTTTTCTACAAATAATATATCAAGCTCTTCACTATCTTTTCCTAATCCTAGTTCATAATTGGACAACACATTCTTAAAATCATATCTTATGGTAAACGGAGGATTAGTTAAAATTAAATCGAAGTAGTCGTGTGGTAATTTTTCAGTGGATAAAGTGTCACCTTGATAAATATTATTCCAACCATCACCATGCATAATTAAATTAATTTTAGCAAGGACATGTAGATCATAATCAGCTTCATGACCCCAGATACACTTTTCTACCAATTCGTTGAATTTCTTCTTTGTTTCTGCTTCAGAATAAGGAGCATTTATTATCTTTTGATTTACATAATTAAATGCTTGGATAAGAAATCCGCCAGATCCACATGCAGGATCTAGGAACACATCCCCAGTATTTGGATCGGCAAATCTTACCATAAAATCAACAATTTCTCTTGGCGTAAAATATTGATCGAAATCGCCCCGCAGAGTTGACTTTAAGAAAACCTCATACACTGCTCCTTTTATATCATCCCCAGTACCTAAAAAAGAAAATGGCTCTAGGTTTTTTACAACTTCAACTAGACAGTCATTATCCGTTATTGACAACGATTCGTCTGCATTAGTATATATGTCAGGATATTTGTTTTTTGCATCGTTAAATAAATTCGCAAATACGTTCAGTTCAGTCGTTTTGTTAACAAGAGCATTAGTTTCAAGATATTCTTTAGTAAAACGATTCGTACCTTCACCAACTTTTACTCTTCTTTCTTCATTCATCTTTACTAAAAGAATCTTTGTCATTTCTCTGAATGACTGATCACTTCTAATTAGACCCTTCTTTTCAATAACATCTTTGCTTCGATTAATAACCTTAAATAATTCGTTTGGTTCAAGTAACGTAAGCAGAACACTCTTGATTTCCCTAATTTCAATTTCATTAAAAGTTTTCTTTTTAGTTCGATCAATATCTCGAAGTAACTGCGACTTTGAAGGTATTTCGTCTAGTCTTACTCCAGTAAACGTGTTGCAAATAATACAATCTATCCCATTCGTTGTAATCGAATACAATGCAGGAGGTGTCGAAATAAGTTTTGCATAACTCGTATACTGACCCCATAAGACCCCAGACAAAATGTAAGTTATAATCAAGGAAGGGTCGAAAGGGGTCTTTGTTATGTCGAGAAGAAAATGGACAGCCGAAGAAAAAATGAATATCGTCCTGGAGGGAATGGCTCCTGGGGCAAACATCTCCGAGGTATGCCGCAACCACGGCATTGCCCAAACCCTTTATTATCGTTGGCGTGAAGCGTTCCTCCAAGCGGGGCTTTCTGGCCTTTCCACGGGTCCTTCTGCCCGTGAGCAACAGTTGGAGAAAGAGTTGGAGGAGGCAAAGAAACTGCTGGGTGAACAAGCCATGCAGATCGAGATCCTCCGAAAAAAGACGAACTGGGGTCGGAAGTAGGAAGTCGTCAGTTGGTTCAGGCTCTCCATCGTGAAGGGCATCCGATCCCGCGCATTGCTTCTGCCCTTCAACTGAATCGAACGTATTGCTACGCTCTGCTTAAGCCCTTGCGGACACAAAAGCGCCAACGTCCTGATGAAGCCGAAATCAAAGCCGAGATACGCCAATTGTGCACAGAGCACCCGACCAACGGCTATCGTCGCATCCGGGTGTGGATGAAGAAAAAATACCAGCGTGTCATCAATCATAAGCGTGTCTACCGGATCATGAAAGAACGGAATCTGTTGGTCGCCACCAAGGCATACGCCGCACGGCGTAAAAAAGAGAAAGGTAAGATCCCCGTCGAACGGTCCAACCAACATTTTCAAACAGATATGACCAAGGTGTGGTGCGGGAAAGACGGATGGGGATACCTCTTTGCGGTGATTGATGCCTATGATCGAGAGATTGTTGGCTACAGCTTTTCTCGCTTCTGCCGGACGGATGAACTGCTTCAAGCAGTGAACATGGCCATTGATTATCGGTTTCCAACGGGTGTCAAGGGGCAAGGGTTACGTATTCGCAGTGATAACGGTTGCCAGATGACCAGCAAACGCTATGTACAAGCTCTCAAGGATGCAGGGATCAAACAGGAACGAACGGGCTACAACAATCCCGATGCAGACGCTTACATCGAGAGATGGTTTCGTACGCTCAAAGAAGAAACGGTTTGGGTGCAAGAATACCTGTCTTTTTCCGAGGCGAAACAAGACATTGAGGAATACATCCGATTCTATAATGAGGAGCGTCCACACTCTGCTTTGCGGTACCAATCACCGACCGAGTTTCGGAAGTCGCAGATGGCTCATGCTGCATAACGATGCTTTTTCCGACCTATCCGAGACAGAGGGTGATCTGCGATATGGGTCAAGTGCCTTCCTTGACGCATATCGCAGATCATCCTACGATTCAGGTGGTCGGAAAACGTTCTAACGTAAAACAGCAAAAATTTGTCTGGACTTTTGGGGGGCATTACGCTCGTAGATTGCAAGACGTCTTTTTCAGTAATAGATTTTGTCGGTTTTTTGACATCAATCACAAGTTCCACTTTACCATTTATTAATACTTCGATATCTGAGAATACAGTGGTTTTCTTTGAACCTATTACAACTTGAATAGGATTTTCATATCTAAACTCAGCTTCTTCATAACCTAGCTGTTTAAGATATGGAATGATTACTTTAATTTTCAAGTCTTCTTCTGATTTAACATTCGAGTTAAAATCCACTATGTTCTCTAGTATCCAATCTTTTAGCATCATTTGTCATTACATCTCCTCACTATCATCACCTGTTAATTCTAAGCTATTAAAATTGTGTTTTCAATTTAATATTATCTATGATGTGCCCCCTATACTTTTCAACGTTATTGAACGATACTGTCACATCTCATCTATTTTTTGCGAACCATCAATATTAAACACTCCACATGGGTTGAATATGTAAGCAGAATCAATATATTTCCCCATAACGTTTATAGACAAGTTGTCTACAAAAATAGCCGATAAAATCATCAAGTAATTCTGATGTCTACAATTGGTCTACAATTTCGGGCATAAGAATAGCCCAAACCGCATGAGGTCGGGCTTTTCATGGTGGAGGCGGGGGGATTCGAACCCCCGTCCGAAAACGGCGACCACATAAGCATCTCCGAGCGCAGTCGTTCTATAGCAATTCAGTTAACGACCTGCGGAACGACACGCCAGTCGCCAACCTAGCCTGATTGATCTTCTTCCTTTGGCCCCAGGCGGAGGCCTCCGGCGTAGCCCGCTAGTTAGTGAGCTCTACGCACGCCACACGGGCGATGGAGAGGTAGAGCCTCGCTGGTTATTAGGCAGCGAGTTGAAGTTGTTGTTTGTTGCCAGTTATGGCTTTCCGCGTTGTTGACGGGGTCCGCAGCCCCCCGGCTCGCTTCTTATGCTCAACCATCCCCGTCGAATCCAAAACGCCCCCATGTATAAGAATAAAACCACAGAAATAGTCCGATTGGACAGAAAAATCCATGTCATCTCAGTAAACATGGAAAAACTGGACGGCAAGCTGTCAGGCCATCTGCCGTCCAGAGAAGCGTATCACTAAGGTATGAAAGGTTGTTGAAAAAAAGGTTGTTTAGAGATGGATGATACTTCCCTGTACCTACCTGAAGTCAGGCCAGCGTATAGCTCTGACGAGGTAGTACCTATAATATATCACATGCGTATATACGAAGCAATGTATGGTTGCCTCCATTATTGTCAGCATCCACCCAGATTGTGCAGATCCTACATCCTTTGCCGCTCGCGCAGGGCGCGTTCTACCTCACGCTGTGCGTCCCGCTTCTTGAGCGACTCCCGCTTGTCGTAGTTCTTCTTCCCTTTAGCCAGCGCCAGCTCCACTTTGGCCCAGCCGCCTTTCAGATAGACGCTCAGCGGGACCAGAGCGTAGCCTCTCTCCCGAGTCAATGCGTTCAGCTTGAGGATTTCGTTGCGATGGAGCAACAGCTTGCGCGTGCGCTCCGGTTCGTGATTAAAGCGGTTTCCCTGGTCGTAGGGACTGATATGCACATTGTGCAGCAGCACTTGCCCGTTTTCCACCCGGGCGAAGCTGTCTTTCAACTGTACCCGTCCGGCACGCACCGACTTGATCTCCGTCCCTGTCAGGGCAATGCCTGCTTCGTAGACATCTTCGATATGATAGTCGTGACGCGCCTTCCGGTTCTGCGCTACTGTCTTCGTGCCGGCTTTCCCATTGGACATCAAGCTCACCTCACTTGCTTGCCGGAATCGTATCAGTTAGTGTAGCAAAAAAAGCGGCTGCTCGCAAGGGGTGCGGCCCTCTCGGAGACATCGCAAATAGCAGCAGCGGGGAGCGCCCGTCTGAGCTATAGGCTGATGATGACGACCCCTCTGGCTTGATACTCTCCTGCTCGGCCAGCTTCACCCTATCTCCGCTTCCGCTTCGCAGCCTTAGCCACCCGCTTTTTCCGCTTCTTCTTGGACTCGACCAGGTCCTCCCAGAACGCTTTTTGACCAGCCGCACCTGTCGACTGCTCCTGCCCCAGGTAATCATCGCCAAACTCCACAGCGACGCCCTCCAGCCGCTTGCGAGCCCGTTCTTTCAACCGCTTCCGCTTGGCTGCCGGCGTTTCAGCCGCTGTTTTGGCCGTCTTGGGCGCCTTGTCCGCTTTGCCCTTGCCGCGTGCCGCTTTCCCCCGCTTGCCGGCACGTTCTGCTTTTCCGCCGCGATCCACCTTACCCCCGGCAATCGCGCGCGGCATGCGCTCGCCGCGCCGAGAGGCACTTTTTTTCATCCCGACGATCTCAAAATCGATCGTCCGCTCTTCGATATTCACATTGGCCACGCGCACCTGGACAACATCCCCGATGCGGAACTGCTTCCCGGTACGCTCACCTACGAGCGCATACGCCTTTTCGTGGAAGTGGTAGTAATCGTCGGTCAGGAAGCTGACGTGAACCAAGCCTTCGATCGTATTGGGCAGCTCGACGAAGATCCCAAATGAGGTGACGCTGGAGATGACACCTTCAAACTCCTCGCCGATATGTTCCGCCATGTACTCGGTTTTCTTCAGATCATCCGTTTCCCGCTCAGCATCGACGGCTACCCGCTCCCGCTGTGAGGTATGCTCGGCGATCAGCGGCAGTTTTTCCGCCCAGTAGGCTTCCCGCTGCTCGTTCATCACACCGCGTTCTACCCACTCTCGGATCAGCCGGTGTACGATCAGGTCTGGATAGCGGCGAATAGGGGATGTGAAGTGTGTGTAAAAATCTGTAGCCAAACCAAAGTGACCGAGGCTTTCCGCGTCGTATCGCGCCTGCTTCATCGAACGCAGCAGGACGGTACTGATGATCACTTCCTCCGGTGTATCCTTCGCTTCTTCCAACAGCTGCTGCAATGCGCGTGGATGGATGCTGTTCCCTTTTCCGCGCACCGCGTAGCCAAACGTGGTCACAAATTCGATAAAGGACTGTAATTTTTCCTGGTTGGGATCTTCGTGGACCCGGTAAATAAACGGCTTTTTCATCCAATGAAAGTGTTCGGCAACCGTCTCGTTGGCCGCCAGCATAAATTCCTCGATGATCTGTTCGGCAATTGAGCGAGTGCGAAATCCGATCTCGGTCGGTTCTCCCTGCTCATTGACGTAGATTTTTGCCTCACGGAAATCAAAGTCAATCGCGCCGCGGCTCATCCGTTTCTGCCGCAGCTTGCGGCACAGTTCTTCCATCCGTTCAAACATCGGAACCAGATCGTGATATTTTTCGATCAGCGCTTCATCCCGGTCGACCAGAATACTGCGCACGTCGGCGTACGTCATGCGTTCGTTGGTGCGGATGACGCTGAGGTAGATATCGTGCTTTACGACGTTGGCATTCTGGTCGAACTCCATGTCACAGGTGATGGTGAGGCGATCCACCTGCGGATTGAGGCTGCAGATCCCGTTGGACAGGCGGTGGGGCAGCATCGGGATGACCCGGTCGACCAGATAGACACTGGTGCCGCGCCGATACGCTTCCTGATCCAGGGCTGAGTTTTCCTTTACGTAGTAGCTGACATCCGCGATGTGGACACCGAGCAGATAGTTTCCATTTGGCAGCTGCTCCAGAGAGACGGCATCGTCCAAATCCTTGGCGTCGGCACCGTCGATGGTCACCATCATCCGGTCCCGCAGGTCGCGCCGTCCGCGGATTTCCTCTTCCGAGATCTCATCCGGTACGGCCTCTGCTTCCGCCAGCACCTCCTGGGGAAACGCTTCCGGCAGTCCGTACTTGCGGATGATGGACAATATGTCGACACCGGGATCATTTTTATGCCCCAGGATCTCCGTCACTTCCCCCTCTGGATTGGAACGTCCGTCCGGGTAACGGGTGATTTTGGCTACTACCTTGTGGCCGTCTACCGCTCCATTATACGCCCCTTTCGGGATAAACAGATCTTTCCCCAGCCTGCGGTCGTCCGGGATGACAAAGCCATAATGAGCCTCATCCTGAAAGGTCCCGACTACTTCCGTGATCCCCCGCTCCACGACACGGATGATCCGTCCCTCTTTCCTGGCGCCACCCGTCTGCTTTTCCACGCGGGCCAGCACGATGTCGCCATGCATCGCCCCGTTCATGTCGTTGGCGTGAATGTAGAGATCGCCTTCACCCGGTGTTTCGGGGATGACAAAGCCGAATCCCTTGGTGTGGCTCTGTAGTCTGCCCTTGAACAGATTCATCTTTTCCGGAACACCGTAGCGGTTGGTCCGTGTTCGCACGATCTCGCCCTGATCTTCCAGCTGGTTTAAGGTTTTTACCAATTCTTTGAAATCGTCTGCATTTGTGATTTGAAATGCTTCCTCTAACTCATCAATCGTCATCGGGTGATACGCCTGCTCCCGCATAAACGAAAGAATTTCTTGTTCGTTCATCATCATAACTCCTTTGAACAATTCCGCGCTGTGCGCTGTCACTTCTCTATAGTATTTGCTACAACCCTGCGCGGCAAACCCGAAACAGGAAAAAGGGCAGCGTGGCGTTCAGCCTGCTGCCCTCTGTCATACCAATATCAAGCGGTTTTCAGAAAATAGCCCAGCAAGATGGTCAATACCATAAACGCCACCGCAAATGCGATGGTTAACTTGCTCAATACGGCATCGATTCCTCTAGCTTTTTGCTTGCCCAGCAACTGTTCCGCGCCACCGCCGATCGAACCGGCCAGCCCGGCGCTTTTACCCGATTGAAGTAAGACAACGGCAATCAAGCCGATAGATACGATTACCAACAAAATCTTGACCGTCAACACCATCTTAACGTCACCCCAAAGCACTGATTTCCTTTTACGCTTCGCTGTACTGTGATCAAAATCATGACGCGACACATAAAAAACATTATTTTTACTGTATCATAGATATATCGCGACAGCAACCCTTGTCTGCGTGCAAAGGGGATTGTGCGAGGTGTCGCCGTCACGGTTTTGACAAAATGTGTACTTTCTTTGTCTGTTTCGGGCTTGCCTTGCATGTGCCGCGATTTTACCGTAAAATTGCACTGTAGTGGTTTACATTCTTCTAGGAGGTCTTTATCTGATGGCTGGTTCTAAAAAAGATAAGCAACAAAACAATAGGCCACAAAACGACGTCATCGATTCCGCGAAGGCGTTTTTCACTTCCTTCGGTGTTTTATTTCTCGTGTTTCTGATCGCGCTCGTTGCCTCACTGGTCATCCCGAAGGAACAGGAAATGGCAGAAGATACACCTGCTGCCGAGATCAACGCAGAAACCGTCTACCAGGAAGCGGGCTGTATGGGCTGTCACGGCCAAAACCTGGAAGGGACTAGCGCTCCTCCGCTGACCGCAGTTGGCAGCAAATACGACGAACAGCAGATTGCCGAGATTATCAAAAACGGGAAGCCACCGGCAATGCCAGGCGGACTGGTTAGCAAACCGGCCGAGGTGGAAGCACTGGCCAAGTGGCTCGCTGAAAAGAAATAAACCGTTCTACATAAAGGCCTTGTGAAAAGGCCTTTTTACATACGCGGAGATGCAGAAGAGGTACTTCCAGTTGCCGGAGGTACCTCTTTTGCTTACTGCTTCACGTTTCCTTACTGCTTCACGTTTCCTTACTTCTTCATGTTGTAGAAGGCTGTAAGCCCGTCGTAGCGAGCGGTGTCACCCAACTCGTCTTCAATCCGCAGCAGCTGGTTGTACTTGGCTACACGATCCGTGCGGGACGGAGCGCCTGTCTTGATCTGTCCGGCATTGGTAGCGACGGCGATATCGGCAATCGTCGAATCCTCTGTCTCGCCGGAGCGATGGGAGATGACAGCGGTATAGCCGGCGCGCTTGGCCATCTCGATCGCTTCAAAGGTCTCCGTCAGCGTGCCGATCTGGTTTACTTTTACCAGGATAGAATTGCCGGTATTGGTGGCAATCCCCTGTGCCAGCCGCTCCGTGTTGGTGACAAACAGATCGTCACCGACGAGCTGTACCCGGCTGCCGATGCGCTCTGTGAGAGCTCTCCAGCCATCCCAATCGTCCTCTGCCAGTCCGTCTTCGATCGAAATGATTGGGTACTTATTGATCAGTTCCTCATAGTAAGCGATCATCTCTTCCGTAGATTTGACCACTCCTTCACCCTCGAAATGGTACTTGCCGTCTTTGTACATCTCCGTCGAGGCGACGTCCAGCGCGAGGTAGACATCTTGCCCGGGTTCGTAGCCAGCCGCCTGGATCGCCTCCAGAATCGTGGTGATCGCCTCTTCGTTCGACTTCAAGTTGGGTGCAAATCCACCTTCGTCACCGACGGCCGTGTTGAGGCCCTTCTGGGTCAGTACCTTTTTCAGGGAGTGGAAAATCTCCGCTCCGGTGCGCAGCGCTTCCGCGAAAGAAGCCGCTCCAACCGGCATCACCATGAACTCCTGGATGTCCACCGTATTGTCGGCGTGTTTGCCGCCATTGAGGATGTTCATCATCGGTACCGGCAGCGTTTTTGCGTTGAATCCGCCAAGATAGTTGTACAGCGGGAGTCCTGCCGATTGGGCTGCCGCACGGGCCACTGCCATCGACACGCCCAGGATGGCGTTGGCACCCAGCTTCCCTTTGTTGGCGGTCCCATCCAGTTCGAGCATCGTCATGTCGACGCCTACCTGATCGGCCGCATCCATCCCGATCAGCTCAGGGGCAATGATGTCGTTTACGTTTTGCACCGCCTGCTGTACTCCTTTGCCCAGATAACGCCCCTTGTCCCCGTCGCGCAGTTCCACCGCTTCATAAGCGCCGGTGGAGGCGCCGGAGGGAACGGCTGCCCTGCCCATCGAGCCATCTTCCAGGTAAACCTCTACCTCTACTGTGGGATTGCCGCGAGAGTCAAGAATCTCACGTGCGTACACATCTGTAATCATCGCCATTTGTTTCCAACTCCTTTGTCGTCGTTTTACGCTTTTGTAAGCAGTGTGGCACCCGTCATTTCAGCAGGTTGTGCAACCCCCAGCAGATCGAGCACGGTCGGCGAGAGATCGGCAAGGATGCCGTCTTCGCGGAGCACAGTTCCTGCTTTTGTCACGATCACCGGAACCGGGTAGGTGCTGTGAGAGGTGATCGGACGGCCCGCCTCGTCCAGCATCAGATCCGCATTGCCGTGATCGGCGGTGATCACCGCCACCCCGCCTTTTTCCAGGATGGCATCCACTACCCGGCCCAGGCAGGCGTCGACCACCTCTACGGCCTGGATCGTCGGTTCCATCTTGCCGGAGTGGCCCACCATGTCGCAGTTGGCGAAGTTGAGGATGATCACATCGGTTGCCTCTGCCTCAATCTCCGCTACCACCGCATCGGTCACTTCGGGAGCGCTCATCTCCGGCTTGAGATCGTAGGTAGCCACTTTGGGAGACGGGATCAGTATTCGCTTCTCACCCGGGAATTCCTGCTCCCTGCCGCCGCTGAAGAAAAAGGTGACGTGTGGGTACTTCTCCGTCTCGGCAATTCGCAGTTGGCGCAGTCCCTGCTGGGCGAGCACTTCCCCGAGCGTGTTGTCTAGATTGGTCGGCTTGTAGGCTACGTAGCCGTCTACCGACTCGGAAAAATGGGTCAGGCAGACGAAGAAGAGATCCTGTGGACGTCCCTCTCCCCGATCAAATCCGCGGAAGTCAGCGTTGGTAAAGGCCTGTGAGATCTGGATCGCGCGGTCAGGGCGAAAGTTAAAGAAAATCACGGCGTCACCGCTCTCTACTTTGCCGATCGGCTCTCCCGCTTTGTCCACGATCACGGTAGGCATCACGAATTCGTCCATCACCGACTTTTCGTATGACTCTTTTACCGCTTTGATCGGATCGGTGTACTGCGGCGCATCACCATAGACCATCGCCCGGTAGGCTTTTTCGATCCTCTCCCAGCGCTTGTCGCGGTCCATCGCGTAGTACCGTCCCTGAACGGTGGCGATGTGCCCCGTCCCCAGTTGTTCGATCTTTTGCTGCAGTTGTTCGATGTACTGTACCGCACTGTCCGGGGCAACATCGCGACCGTCCAGAAAACCGTGGATGTACACCTGATCGAAGTTTTCCCGCTTGGCCAATTCCAACAGGGCAAACAGGTGGTCGATGTGGCTGTGTACGCCGCCATCGGAAAGCAGGCCGAACAGATGAAGTTTTTTTCCGTTCTGTTTGGCGTGCTGAATCGCCGCCAGCAGTGTTTCGTTGTCAAAGAAGCTGCCTTCTTCGATCGCCTTGCTGACGCGCGTCAGATCCTGATAGACGACCCGGCCTGCACCAATGTTCAGATGGCCTACCTCGGAGTTGCCCATCTGCCCTTCCGGCAGGCCGACTGCCAGTCCGCTCGCCTGCAGCGTAGCATGCGGGTACGTGCTCCAGTAGCGATCGAAGTTTGGCTTCTTTGCTTGCGCCACCGCATTGCCGTAGGTCTCATCACGCAGCGCAAATCCGTCCAGGATGATCAGCGCGACAGGTTTTGGCCGATTTGCCATAGTTGTCACCTCCGCGCATCCTGTACACCCTGCACCAACTGCAGGTAGCTGTCCGCCTTCAGACTGGCACCGCCGACGAGCGCACCGTCAATATCCGGGTAGCGCATGAAGCTGTCGATGTTGTCCGGCTTGACACTGCCGCCGTACTGGATGCGGATCGCCTGCGCCGCTTCTTCGCCCACTTTTGCCGCCATCACACCGCGAATCTGGCTGATCGTCTCGTTAGCCTCTTCCGCTGTGGAAGACTTGCCGGTACCGATCGCCCATACTGGTTCGTAGGCAACGACGATCTGCTTGGCCTGTTCCGGTGAGATTCCCGCCAGCGCTGCTTCCGTCTGCCTGCGAACCACCTCTCCTGTCCGGCCTGCTTCCCGCTCTTCCAGCGACTCACCGACGCAGACGATTGGTTTTAATCCGTGCTGCAGCGCAGCTTTGGTCTTTTGATTGACCGACTCGTCCGTCTCATTAAAATACTGACGACGTTCCGAGTGACCGATAATCACGTAGTGGACCCCCAGCTCTTTGAGCATCAGCGGACTGATCTCTCCGGTAAAGGCTCCTTCTTCTGCAAAGTGCATGTTTTGTGCACCGAGCAGATAGGACGTACCACGCAGCTGTTCCGATAGAGCAGGGAGAGCTGTATAGGGAGCACAGATTACCTTTTCCACTCCTGTAGCCGGATCATCTGCCGGCAGTTGCTTGACAAAATCGACAGCTTCTCGCACCGTCTTGAACATCTTCCAGTTCCCAGCCAGTATGGGTGTTCTCATCGTATCCTACCTCCTGCACCTGTCCTTCTCCTCCCACGATGCGGGCCGCCGTGAGACGGTCAGGGCCGCTTTCGATCGCCCTTTCCGTCTCACGACTCCAACCCAAATAGCTAGAGGTCTTGTTTACTTCTCCTGCAAGGCGGTAATGCCAGGCAGTTCTTTTCCTTCCATGAACTCCAACGATGCCCCGCCGCCTGTTGAGATGTGGCTCATCTGCTCGGCCACATCGGCCTTCTCAACCGCTGCGACCGAGTCTCCGCCGCCGATAATCGTCGTGCCGGGACAATCAGCCATCGCTCGGGCCACACCAACGGTTCCCTCCGCAAAGGGCTCTAGTTCAAACACGCCCATCGGGCCATTCCAGACCACGGTGCGAGAAGCAGTGATCGCTTCGCGAAAGGCTGTGACAGTCTGCGGTCCGATATCTAAGGCCATCCAGCCGTCCGGGATCTGATCCACCGGTACCGTCTGCTTCTCAGCATCTGCCGCAAAACGGTCAGCTACCACCACATCTGTCGGCATCAGCAGGCGTACGTTGCGCTGCCGGGCCTGCTCCATCAGCGAACGGGCCAGATCCAGTTTATCCTCTTCATGCAGCGAAGAACCTACGGAATGGCCCTGTGCCTTGAGAAAGGTATTAGCCATGCCGCCGCCAATCAACAGCGTGTCCACCTTGTTGAGCAGATTTTCAATCACTGCAATCTTGTCCTTCACTTTGGCCCCGCCAATGATCGCCGTAAACGGCCGGTCCGGGTTGGAAAGCGCGCCGCCGAGAAACTGAAGCTCTTTTTCCATCAGAAATCCGGCGACGGCAGGTATGTAGTCGGCTATGCCGGCTGTAGAAGCATGCGCACGGTGGGCGGTGCCAAATGCATCGTTGACAAACAGATCAGCCAGCTTGGCAAACGCCTGTGCCAGTTCAGGATCGTTCTTTTCCTCCCCTGGATGAAAGCGTACGTTCTCCAGCAGGATCACATCTCCCGGCTGCATCGCTGATACGGCCGCTTCCACCTCTGATCCGATGCAGTCATCCAGTTTTTTCACCGGAGCATTTAGCAACTGCGCCAGATGTTCGCCAACGGGGGTGAGACGCAGTTCCTCCACCACACTCCCCTTGGGGCGGCCGAAGTGACTGGCCAGAATCACCTTTGCGCCCTGCTCCCGCATGTAGCGGATGGTCGGGAGGGCGGCGCGAATCCGGGTATCATCGGTAATCCGCCCTTCCTGCATCGGCACGTTGAAATCGACCCGGCAAAATACGGTCCGGGAAGCGAGCTCTACATCACGAATCGACTTTTTGTTCACAAAACACGACCTCCTCGTACACGAGTCGTCCGCACGTCGGACGATCAACCTGTCACCCCTAAGGGAAAAGGGAGAGGCGGCTCTCCCTTCAAACAATCAACTGCATGCAACGCTTTTATTGTACGGTTTACAGTCCGCGTTCTGCAACATATTGGCACAAGTCGACGACCCGGTTTGAGTAGCCCCACTCGTTATCGTACCAGGAAACCACTTTGACCATGTTGCCCTCCAGCACCATTGTGGAGAGAGCGTCAATCGTCGAAGAAGCCGGGTTTCCGTTGTAGTCAGAGGAGACCAGCGGTTCTTCGGAATAAGCGAGGATCCCTTTGAGCGATCCTTCCGCCGCTTCTCTCAATGCCTGGTTGACCTCTTCTGCGGTGACGTCTGTTTTCAGCTCAGCCACCAGGTCAACGACGGATACGTTTGGCGTCGGTACGCGCATCGCAAAGCCATTCAGTTTGCCTTTCAACTCTGGCAGGACGAGTGAAACCGCCTTGGCTGCACCCGTAGAGGTCGGGATGATGTTCTCTGCGGCAGCACGTGCCCGACGCAAGTCTTTGTGCGGCAGGTCGAGGATCTGCTGATCGTTGGTGTAGGAGTGTACAGTAGTCATCAGCCCGCGTACGATGCCGAACTTCTCATGCAGCACTTTGGCAAACGGTGCCAGACAGTTGGTTGTACAGGATGCATTGGAGATAACGGTATGGGCAGCAGGGTCGTATTTTTCTTCGTTTACACCCAAGACCACGGTAATGTCCTCGTTTTTGGCAGGGGCGGAGATGATCACTTTCTTGGCGCCGCCTTCCAGGTGTTTGGCTGCATCTTCCCGGTTGGTGAAGCGGCCGGTCGACTCGACGACGATCTCTACCCCGTACTCTTTCCAAGGCAGGTTGGCCGGGTCGCGCTCAGCCAAGACGACAATCTCCTTATCGCCCACGGTAATGCTCTTCTCTCCGGCCACCACCGGCAGATCAAGCACGCCATGCACGCTGTCGTACTTCAGCAGGTGCGCCAAGGTTTTTGCGTCTGTCAGATCGTTCACCGCTACAACCTCAACGTTGGGGTTGCTCAGTGCCGCGCGAAACACGTTGCGTCCGATGCGTCCAAATCCATTGATTCCTATTTTTACCATATACTTTCTACCTCCTGAGTGTTTTATGCTTACCGCTCAAGAAAGCGGAAACTGACCTTTTGCTAACTATCCTTGATCACAGAGCCTGCTCTGTCCGCTTCGCCCACTCTGAGGCCGACTGCCGTCTATGGAACCAGGAAAACAAAATGGTCACGATGGGCAGCAGCAGCGGGAACCAGAGATATGGCAGCGCCTCCAGTGTGGTAACGCCAATCGCCAAACTGGTCACCATCGCCAGGCCATTCCAGGGAACCAAAACCGGCATGACCAGGGTTGCATCCAACATCGTCCGACCCAGCAGTTGGCTGCCGTCTGGAAGGCGCATAAAGCGGGAACGAAGCGTCGCCCCGAGGACGAGAATGGGGATCGTCTGATTGCAGCTGATCGCGATCGCAAACAGCGACAAGGCTACGCACTTTGCTACCAGAACACCTGCATTGTTCACACTGCCCACAAACCGTTCCAGGATTGGTTCGAGCAGGTTCGCTGAGTATAGTATTCCGTTCATAAACCCGGCTAAACTGATCAGCAGCAAAACATGGAGTATATCCAGCAGTCCGCCGCCGTGGAGAAGCGCGTCCAGTATCGTTCCTGAGCGAAGGTCGTAGCCGAACAGCAGGTTCTCCAGAAAAGAGTGCCAATCAGGCGACTGCGTCACCATGTATAAGAGAAAACTGGCAGCCAAGCCACAGCAGAGGGCGGGAATCGCCTTGACCCGGAAGGCAAACGAGCCTAACAGGATGATCAAAGGCAGCAACTGTACCCAGGAAATCGGAACATGCTGCTGCAGCAACTGCTGATACCCGGCAATCGTCTCGCTTGCGGATGCAGCCTCTCGCCCCAGATCGGCCACCAGGAACATCAGGGCAGTGATGCCAACGGCACATACGCCGGTAATCTGCCAGAAACGCCCGCGTGCCTCATCCTCCTGTACGGTACTGAGTACGAGCAGGCGGCTGGAAGAGACCGGTGAAAAACGCTCGCCTACCATCGCTCCGGATATCAATGCTCCTGCCGCCAATCCGCTTGGTATGCCACTGGCATGGGCGATCCCGATCAGCGAGAGACCTACCGTGCTGAGCGTCCCTACGGAAGAACCCAGCAGATAGGATACCGCAGCCGTCAGCCCAAAGCTGATGGTCAGCAGAAACTGTACGTGAACGAGCGATAAGCCGTAGGAGATCATCGCCGGGATGGTTCCCGCCATCATCAACAGCGGGATTAATAGGCCGACTAAAAACAAGATGATCAAGACCGGCTTCGTCTGCTTCAGACCTGCCCAGCCATACTGCCACTGTTGGCGGTAAGAGCAGCCGAGCCGCTTTACCGTGAGCAGCGTAACCAGCAGAGCTGTTGCGAGCGCCAGCGAGAGCGGCAGGCCCCCTATCAGACAGGCGGCGATACTGCCGATCAGTGTCAGTACGGGCAGATTGGCTAGGAACATGACGCTGGCATCACTTCCCCTCTCATGCCAGTTCCCCGGACAGCAAGGCGTGTGCCGCCCCCTCGTCCGTAATCAGTGTGTTATCGGAGATTTGTTTGCTGAACGAGAGAATCGCTTTCGCTTTGCTGTGTCCGCCGGCAATCGAGAGGACGACCTCTGCCTGCTTGACGTCGTCAAGCTGCAAACCAATGGAAGGAATGCGATGCACAATGCGGCCGGACTCGTCAAAGTAGTAACCGAAGGCTTCTGAAACCGCTCCTGCCTGAGCCAGATCGGCCAGTTCCTCCTCCGTGTACTTGCGCCGTCTGGCCATCGTCAGGGCATCACCGATCCCGTGGATGACGATTCTCGCAGATCGCAGCGAGTGAAGGACATCGGCAATCTGCGGGTCGCTCATCAGCGATTGATAGGCATCCGGACTGAGCCTGTCTGGTGCATGCAGCAGCCGATACTGTCCACCGGATTTCATCGCCATCGCAGAAGCCAACGTGTTGGCCTGCAGCTCCACCTTTTCTCCCAGACCGCCGCGCGCGGGAATGAATTGGACGGCCCGAAACGAAGTAGCGGGAGACAAATGCTCCGCAACACTGGCAATCGTAGAACCGCCGGTAACGGCAATCACGTCTCCTTCGCGGACCTGCTGTTTTAACAGGCGCGCCCCCACTCGTCCCAGCTCGCGTTTCACCCATTCCGAGCTGTCGGCATCTCCTTGCACCACAATCACCTCGCGTACCCCGAGGCGATGCTTCAGCTTTTGCGCCAGTTCGTTCAATCCAAACAACTCATCAACCATCGGCTCCAGCTGCTCCAACACACGCAGTCCATCGTCCGTACAGCTCATCCCGACCGGCGAGACGACAACCAAACCCGACTCTTTCAAGAGATCCACTTCTGCACGCAAGATGCGCTCCGTGGTCATCATCGCCTGCGCCAATGCCCGTCGTCCGATCGGCTGCAGATGGTAGATCGACTGCAGCAGCGCATATCTTTTTCTCATCACATGTACCAGGTCGGGAAGTAGTTTTTGCTGTACTTCAATCAACCTGCGCATACCACTCCTCCTTTACCAAAGGAGTATGGACATTTTTTGTCCCGCATATGCATTTTTTGTCCCGCTAGCGGCAAAAAAATGTAATTCCTTTCTTAGCTTACTGTAACACAATGGCAGCAAGCAGGCAATAGGCTGCCCATCAATGACGGGACAGCCTATTGCGATTATGCTTCGATTTCCATTTCCAACAAGGCATAGCTCAGGCTTTTTCCATGTGTATCGAGAGCGAGCGAAGTGGTGACCCCGCCCAGCAGCGCTTCCCGGCAGACGAACTGCAGTCCGGCAATATTGGGAAGCTCATAGCGGATCACATCCCCTTGTACAATCCCCTGCAGATGATGCTTTACTTTCTCTGCCGTCACATGTTCACAGAGCAGCGTATAGTCCCGCTCATCGTATGGAAAAAGCGACAAGATAAGCGTATCCCCTTTATCTCCTGCCCGGCAGTGGGCCAACTGGTACAGCTTTTTCTTCATATACTCAACTCCCGAATCGTCAATCGAGTGGCTGTGTTTTGCCGCGGAATCATCGTGGAGACGATTCCGATCACCTCGTTCACACTCTTCCGCACCCCGCCGCCGCCAGCCGGGCCGTTCGTATACAGCGCCTCCACCTCTTCCCCAATCCGCGCTGCCAGCTCCGCCGTCGGAGCGATCGCAGCAGCACGCATCCGAACTTCGTAAGGGACGACCTCGGGGGTAAACGACTTGCGGTGGGTAGAAGTACTGCCGATGCAGTCTATCCGAATCGCCTCGATCTCCTGCTGCAATCGCTGCCGGACGATCTCACCGGCCAGTTCGGCCCTCCCCGATGCGTTGCCGCCCGCGTAAGAGATCTCCGCTTCGCCGAGAAACCCTGCCTGATACCCGATACTTACTTTTAACATCGATGGTCTTGCGCTGCCCCGTGCGCCAAACACTTCAATTCGGTTGGGGGCCACTTGACGCAGCTGGACGGTGCTAAAATCAGCGATCACATCCGGCGTGTGATAGGCCATCGGGTCGGTCACTTCATAGAGCAGCTGCTCCTTTGCCGTAGCCAGCGTAATCACGCCCCCCGTTCCTTCCAGCTTACTGATCGTCGCCCGTCCAGCTTGGTCGATGTCGGCATACGGAAAACCGAGATCAGCCAGCTGGGGCACATCTTTTACCCCGGGGTCAGCAAAGTATCCACCCGTCAACTGCCCGGCACACTCCAAAAGATGGCCGACAACTGTTCCCTGGGCTACCCGCTCAAGATCATCTTGGCGCCACTGGTAGTGGTGCATCATCGGGGCAAGAAACAAGGATGGATCAGCGACACGACCTGTGACGATGATGTCGGCACCACTTTCCAGGGCTGGCAGCAGTGCGTCCGCGCCCAGATAAGCATTGGCGGAGATGATAGGAGCATACGAACGGATCGGGCAGCCGCTCTCCAAAACCTCCTGCTCCAGATCGATCCGATCCGTCACCTCATCCCCAGTCACCGCTGCCACTTTTACCGGACACCGCAACTCCTCAGCGATCTGCACGATCCGTTCTGCCGCAGCCACCGGATTGGCCGCTCCCATATTGGTGACGATCCGAAATCGCTTCTCTCCTAGAATCGGCAGCAGACGCCTAAACCGCCGCTCCAACAACGGATCGTACCCTTCTTCTGGATTGTGCAGCTTCCGCTTTTGGGCCAACGCGATCGTCCGTTCAGCCAGGCATTCCAGCACGAGGTAGTCCAATTCCCCCCGCTCCGCCAACAACACAGCCGGCTCAATCCGGTCACCGGAAAATCCTGCTCCTGAACCTATTCGTAACATGAACCATACCTCTCCTCTGTTTTATAAAGTGATAGCTCCAACCATAACAGCGACAATGGTCATCACAATCGTCGTCCCAAATGCCCATCCAAAGGTGAATTTCTGGTGATCTGCCAGCTCCACACCGGCCAACCCAACCAACAGAAAGGTGGAGGCGGTCAATGGGCTAATCGGAAATCCGGTTGTCATCTGACCCAAAACAGCGGCGCGGGCTACTTCCATCGGAGCCACACCAAATGCAGCGGCCGCTTCACTAATCACCGGCAGGACACCAAAGTAATATGCGTCAGGGTTAAACAACAGGCTGAGCGGCATACTGGTCAGTGCGACGAGGATCGGCATGTATCCTCCCATCTCCTGCGGAATCAGTTGCACCAGGCTGGCTGCCATCGCATCAATCATTTTGGTACCGGAGAGGATCCCGGTAAAGATGCCGGCAGCAAAAATAATCGCCGCTACCAAGACCACGCCCTGTGCCTGGGCATTAATCCTCTCTTGCTGTTCTTTTACATTGGGGTAGTTGACAACCAGCGCAATCACCAACGAGATCATAAAGACGACAGGCAGCGGAAGCCATCCAAATACCAGTGCCGTGATCGTCACAACCGTCAACAGCAGATTGAACCAAAACAGTTTTGGGCGGCGCAGACGACGTTGTTCCTCTGTCAATTCAGAATGATAGTCATACACCATATCGACTACACCAAGCCGCTGCCGCTCCTTTCTGCCCAGCCAATAGGCAACCGCCAGCACCCAGATGACGCCAACGATCACCGCTGGTATGATCGGTGAAAAAATCTCTGTGACCTCCAGCTTCAGCGAGCTGGCTGCCCGCGCCATCGGGCCGCCCCAGGGAACGACATTCATCGTACCGGCACCCAGGGCGACAACACAGGCCATCACCAGACGGCTCATCCCCAAGCGATCGTACAGGGGCAGCAGTGCCGGGATGGCGATCAGAAACGTAGAAGCGCCTGACCCGTCCAGATGGGCCAGCATGGCAATCACAGCGGTTCCGACGACGATTTTGAGCGGATCTCCCTTGACCAGTTTTAACACTCGCGAAATGACTGGATCAAACATGCCCGCGTCATTCATCACGCCGAAATAGAGGATCGCAAACGCCAGCATGACGCCAGTTGGCGCTACCCCCTTTACACCGTCCAGCAT
The DNA here is from genome assembly GCF_020923435.1 of Brevibacillus humidisoli. Lineage (NCBI taxonomy): Bacteria > Bacillati > Bacillota > Bacilli > Caryophanales > Paenibacillaceae > Brevibacillus > Brevibacillus humidisoli. The sequence goes on from NZ_CP087263.1 coordinate 3,719,931, forward strand.
CATCTTGCCCACCTCGGAACCGAAGCCACCGATCAAGGCAAACACGATAGGAACGGTGATTAGCGCTACAATCACGGAGACGCGTTTGGTCATGATCAAAAATAAGAAGAAAAAAATCGTTAAAAAGCCTAACAGCGCTAACATGAAATCCCTCCCCACTAATCTGAAATCCGCGAACCATGTACTTCCCACAACGGAGCCGCACATACGTCCGACAGAGCAAGCTTCGTGCCAAAAGAAAAAACCTTGTAAAACCAAGGTTTTTTCGACCGGTTCGCTCTCATTATTCTCATTGTTTAGAAATCGATAACTGTGACCGAGGGATTCCGTCGCATCGCTGCTGCGTAGTTGTACGTACACTTGCGTATTTTGCGTTGCTTCCAGTATTTTAGAAAGCGCTCTCATTTTTTCTAAGAATATAGAAATGGACATTACCAATCCACTTGCAATCGGTTGATCTTGTTGTACAAGGTTGCCAATGATATGCCCAACGCTTGCGCCGCCTTTTTTTTACCTTCCACATCGGAGCCGTACTGCTCGATCGCAACCTGGATCGCGCCACGCTCCGCTTCCTCCAGCACTTCTTTCAGCTTGGTCACCTGGCGCTTCGGTTGGTCGTCAGCGGGTACCCGTTTGACGATCCACTGCGGCAAACTCTCTACGGAGATTTCGGAACCGTCCGCCATGCAGACCGCATAGTCGATTGCGTTTTTCAACTCCCGCACATTGCCCGGCCAATCATATTGCTGCAACACCTGCATGGTTCGCTCCTCCAGTCTGCAACTCGTTCCTTTTACCATCCAGTCGATCAGATCAATGATATCTTCCCGCCTCTCCCGCAGAGGGGGGATGTGCAGGCGGATCACCTGCAGCCGATACAACAAGTCCTCCCGAAAATTGCCTTTGGCAACGAGATGCTGCAAGTCCTTGTTTGTGGCGGCAACGATGCGCACGTTGATGCTCCGCTCACGAGTATCGCCAATCCGGCGAATTTTTTGCTCCTGCAGCACCCTGAGCAGTTTGGCCTGCAGGTCGAGCGACATATCGCCGATCTCATCTAAGAAGAGGGTCCCGTGATCTGCCACCTCAAACAGCCCCACCTTCCCGCTCTTTTTGGCGTTTGTAAAGGAACCAGCTTCGTATCCAAACAATTCGCTTTCCAGCAGGTCGGCCGGAATGGCTGCACAGTTGACGGGCACAAAGGGACGCCCCGCTCTTCCGCTCTCGTTGTGGATGGACTGGGCGAACAATTCCTTGCCCGTACCGCTTTCTCCTGTTATGAGAACCGGCAGGTCGGATTCAGCTGCTTTTTGCGCCAGCTGCACCAGCCGTCTCAGTCCGCCATCTTTTCCCACGATCTGATGGAATCGGTAGGCAGCTTGATGCAGAGAGTCCATCCGCTGTTCCAAACGACTGATGGTTTCTCTACTCCTATGCAGTTCCTGTGTCAGCTTGTGAACCTCGGTCAATCCCTTGCAGACGGAGACAGCACCGATGATCACTCCGTTCACGACAATCGGTGCCATGTCTACTACGTATTCGTGCCTGCCCTCTTTGCGGTAGATGCCAACTCGGCCCCGGCCATCCCGCAGCGTTTCGGGCAGCAGAGCGCCAGGACGAACGCGGCGGAGCGGCTTTCCGATGATCTGCTCGGGAGAGACGCCCGTAATCCGCGTGTATTCGGGATTGATCAAGCGAACAATCTCCTGACTGTCGATGACGAGAATCCCGTCGTTGATGCTGTCAATAACTGCATTCAGCCATTCCAACTCGCCTGCGTTGTTTGCAGCGCCTATCGCTGCTGCATGCAATGGTTGCCCTCCCATGGACGCCCACCTCTCTCCCCATCGGTTAATCGCGCTTGGTTCGTCTCCCCTGCAGCTCCGCTCTCAGCTGCTCCTCTGTCATGATTGAATCAATCGATAGAAACACTTCGTCACCATCGATCTGAACGACGGGAATCGTGAGCATATACTTTTCTTCCAAAACCGGATCTTCGGCGATGCTGCGGGTTTCCAGTACGAGAGGAACCTCCGCCGCTACCGCACGAATGCGCCGCTCCACCTCATCACAGAGGTGGCAGCCGGGACGGCCGAATAGTACGACCTGAAACGCTTCCTGGCGATCTTGCTTGTTCATGGTAGGACCCCTCTTCTTCTCCGCTGTGTTGTCGCGCACTGGCTGCATCCATTGCTCGCCGTTTTCCTCGCATATTTCTGCACAGTTGAAGATCAGGCGTATCTCTTCCGCTTGGCAGAAGAAGGGATCATCAACTCTTCCCGGTACTTGGCCACCGTACGGCGAGAGATCTCAATTCCTTCCTTGGCCAACAGCTCCGTCAGCTTTTGATCCGATAGCGGACGAGATCGATCCTCCGCGTCAACCAACGCCTTGATCCGCCGTTTGACGCTTTCTGACGACGCCGCATCACCGTTGGCAGTAGATAAAGCAGAGGTAAAAAAGTACTTCAGTTCAAAGACACCCCTCGGCGTCTGCACATACTTGTTGCTGGTCGCCCGGCTTACGGTCGATTCATGCAGCCCCACCCGTTCCGCGATCTCTTTTTGGGTCATCGGCTTCAATCGATCTACGCCATGCTCAAAAAAATCGATCTGTTTTTCTACGATTGCCTGCATCACCCGCAGCAGCGTCAGACGCCGCTGCTCGATACTTTTGGCCAGCCACATCGCCGCATTCATCTTATCCTGGATAAACTGGCGTGCTTCCGACTCACTGTTTGTCTGCTTCAACATGCTTTCATAAAACCTGCTGATCGTAAGGCGCGGCGTCGATGATTCGTTTACCAGCACCACGTATTCGCCTTCCACTTTTTCCACCGTCACATCGGGCATCACAAACCGCGTCTCTGTCTGATTGAACGCCGCCCCTGGTCGCGGATTGAGCGAACGTACCAAATCGGCGATCGTTTGCACTTCCTGCAGATCAATTTTTAACTTTTCGGCAATTCGGGAAAAACGATTCTGCGCTAAGTCATCCAGGTGCTGCTCAATCACTTGCACCGTTTTCTCATCGTCGAGGCCGGTATGTTGCAGCTGCAGCAGCAAACACTCCTGCAGATTCCGGGCCGCCACTCCTACCGGATCAAAGTGCTGGATCAGCGACAACATATCCTCTACTTCCTCGAGGTCAACTCCTAATTGCCTGCTGGCTTCTTCCGTCTCAATCTCCAGGTACCCCTTCTCATCCAGATTGCCGATCAAAAACAGGGCAATTTTTCGCTGGCCGCGCGTCAGTCCCTTGGTATAGCCAAGCTGCTCTTTCAGGTGCTGATACAGATTGGATGATGGAGCATGCACATGATCGAGCGGATTGTAAGTGCTTTCACTTCTCGCTAATGAATAATCACCGGTTGCCCGGTTGCTGATCAGTTCTTTCCAATCGATTTCCGGCGTCGGTTTCTGCTCCATGGGTGTCTCGACCGCTGCGCTGATTTCCTGCAGTTCGATCACCGGGTTTTCCGCTGCCTGATCCTGCAGATACGACCTCAGATCCAGAGCGGAATACTGTAAGATGGTGATTGCCTGCCGCAGTTCGGGCGTCATGACCAGTTTTAACGTCTGTTCCTGAAACAGTCCAAAACTCATATTCATCCGGCTCGGCCCCCTTTGCGTCCATTTCTGTTTCTCTCTGTGTTTATTGTATTCGCGAGCCCTATGCAATTTTCCTGCCAATCCTGTGATGATCCAGTTATTTTCAGATCCGCTTGCAGAATATAGCAAAAATTGCGTATATTGAGAGGTATACGCATTGATCAGGTACATGCACCTGCCAGCACTTTAACTTGTGTGGGTTGTACCTAACAAGATGAGAATCGAGGTGTATGTTTTGAACCGTCTGATGAAAATCGTTTTTCTGATACTCGTCCTCTATCTAATCGTGGTTGGCATCGTTAATTATGTTGCCTGATCAGTAAGGATCGGGTCAGACTAGATGGTCTGGTCCAATATAGCTTAACTGATCTGATAGAAATGCCGTTCGGAATGGGTTGAAAATCCAGGGGATTTCAATTGTCATCCGATCGTGAATGATGTATAATGAAAAATGCTGACGACAAAACAGTAAAGCGCAATACTCTCATCAGCATTATGCGTCCGTAGCTCAGTTGGATAGAGCGGCGGCCTCCGGAGCCGCGTCTTGCGGGGGTTCGAGTCCCTCCGGACGCACCATAATAGACGACAGATAAGGATCGAACCAAACGGTTTGATCCTTTTTGCCGTTTCAGGCGGAATCGATCTGTGACCAAATCGTGTCAGATGTGCCCAACCCGACGCAAGCTGCCTGTCGAAACATTGAAACAAGCCATACGAGTCCGGTAAAATTGGTAATGGTTCGATCTCGTTAGGAGGTGACGGATATGAATTCACCGCTTGGACGTCTGCGGGTGATTGGCTATATCGAGGGGACTTCCTTTCTGCTTCTCTTGGGGATTGCCATGCCGCTGAAATACTATTTTAACATACCACAACCGGTCACGGTTATCGGTTGGCTGCACGGTCTGTTTTTTGTGCTGTATCTGCTCGCTGTCGCTCATGTGACGATTGTTCACCGTTGGTCACTGTTACGCTTGCTGGGCGCAGTGGCAGCTTCCATACTGCCGTTTGGGCCCTTTGTGCTGGACGCCCGACTACGCAAAGAAGCGTAGACTGGAAAAACGGATGAGAGGGTGAGGATGATGAGCGTTTACGACTTTTCCGCAAAAACCCTGCAGGGCGAAGTGAAGTCCATCGCCGATTACCAGGACAAAGTGCTGTTGATTGTGAATACGGCCAGCAACTGCGGGTTCACACCTCAATACCAAGGTCTGCAGCGTCTCTATGAGACATACATGGACCAAGGCTTCGTGGTGTTGGCCTTTCCATGCAATCAATTCGGCGGGCAGGAACCCGGGACCGCTGCTGAGATTGAAAGCTTTTGCAGCCGCAATTACGGCGTTACCTTTCCCGTGTTTGACAAGGTTGACGTAAAGGGAGCCAACGCGCATCCCCTGTTTCGTCATCTGACCAGCGAAGCTCCCGGTCTTTTGACAAAACAAATCAAATGGAATTTCACCAAATTTTTCATCGATCGCGAGGGGACCGTTGTCAAGCGATACGCTCCGGCAACTGACCCTGCACAAATCGAGGAGGATATTCAACGGTTGTTGCAGTCCGGTACGATCTAGCGATCAAGCCGTGTCGCCTCCCTGATAGCCCTCTCTACCACTTCCGCCAACTACATTTCTGTCCGGCGGGACATCCATTCTGACACCTTAGCATACATACGATGTGTAGGATCACTGAAATCTGGAACACTAACAGCATATACACATTGAACACAGTATGGTGGAGGGCTTTATTGATGAAGGAAACATTGCAGCAAGACTTTTTTACGATTATTCAAGATCGCGGAGCTGTCAAACAATTCGACTCCTCTGTGAAAATGACTCAAGCAGAGATTGCCAAACTGATCGAGTACGCTTCGACCGCTCCCTCTTCATGGAATCTGCAGCATTGGAAGTTCCTCGTCATTCACGACGATGAGGCAAAAAAGAAGCTGCTGCCGATCGCTTACCGACAGCAGCAGGTCATCGATGCTTCCGCCACCATCGCCGTTCTCGGTGACTTCGAAGCAAATAAAAATGCGGAAGCTGTTTACGGCCCTGCGGTAGCGGCCGGTGCAATGACAGAAGAAGTGAAAGAGCGCTTGTTGGCTAATATTGAACAAACCTATGCCACAGTCCCACATGCCCCGCGTGACGAAGCGATTCGCAATGCTTCGCTCGCTGCCATGCAGCTCATGCTGGCTGCCAAGGCGATGGGATATGACACCTGCCCAATGGGCGGTTTTGATGCCCAGCAGTTGGTGTCGGTGTTTGGGATACCCCAGCGCTACTTGCCGATTCTGCTGATTGCAGTAGGAAAAGCGGCTCAACCTGCTCGTCCCAGCAGTCGCTTTCCCGCTGATCAGATCATCGTCTGGAACCAATTCTAATACCATCATGGAACTGCAGTCCACTCAACGAGATGAGGACTGCTTTTCTTATATGCGCCGCTCTGTGCGCTCCTTGCTTGCATCTCGTTTGTATCTCGCTCGTATTTTGCGTATATCTCGCTTGTACTCTCCCGTTTCTCATCCTTTCTTCTCGATCTGCTCGATCGTGATGGGGTACCGATCCCATAAGAACTGCAGGTCGTACTGGGTCGTATCCTCTTTTACCATCCGATTTGTACCGTACACCACTGCTGCCACCAGAATGAACAAAATCAAAATACCCGGTATGGCCGCCATAGTTAGTTCCTCCCTTTTTGCCACATGTATATGAGCAAACCAGGAGGAGCATGACGTCTCCCGCTTGTCCCCAGTCTATCCCCAAGCTTAAGATCAAATGTGAATAACTTTGTGGATAACTTTAGCTGTTACAAGCCTGATCCGCCGTATATTTTTTGACAACAAGGAAATATTACGTAAGATTGATGAAAGTATTGCCGCGAACACATGTTTTTGTGCACAAGCTGTGGATAATTTCGTGGATAACTGATTGGGGGGCTTGGTTTGCCGCGCGATCGCTACTACCTGATTTACCAAGAGGCGAGTGACGACGAATGCTTGCTCACGATCCAGCCCTACGAGGATCAACAAGCCTTGGCTGAAGCCCTAAGCGAGCTAAAAAGTCAGCAAATCACCGACTATACGATTATTAAAGGGCGCAAGATAAAAGCAACGCTGCGGGTAGCTGTAGATTTAGCAGAAGCGGATGATGAAGAAGCGAAGACGGATGAAGAAGCGAAGCAGGAAAAAGCATAAACGAGGTACTCCCCCGCATAGGGGGCTTTTCTTTTGCTCGGGATTAGCCGATGCTGACAATAGCGTGAAATTCTGCACCGGTCTCATCCGTACTATTGATTGGAAGGGGGGGCATACATGGACACGCATCACCATGAGGATATCTACGCTCTAAACACCCGCTCGCTGACGGGCATCCAACAATTTTTACAGGGTGACGCCAATGGCTTTGATACGCTGATCGAGTTGTTCGGGCAGCGGGTCATGCGCCTTGTGCAAAAGATGATTTACTCCCACCACGATGCACAGGATGTCTACAACGAGATTTGGTTAAAAGTAGCGCAAAACCTGCATAAATACGATCAATCGCTCCCCTTTCACTCATGGCTGTACCGGCTTGCCTCCAATACCTGTATCGATTTTCTTCGCAAAAAGAGGGATATTGTGATGGAAGACGATCGCCTGCACGTGCATGTGCAAAAAGAGAACAGCACCTATAGCAACACACCGGAGAGCTTGTTCCTAGAGAAAGAATTCCAAACGCAACTTAACCAACTGCTCTCCCATTTGGATGAGACGGATCGCTTGATTGTGACACTCCGCTTCAGTGAAGAGCTAAGTTACGAAGAGATTGGCAGTATTGTAGGGATGAGTAAAAATACGGTCGGAACGAGGTTGTTTCGAGCCCGCAAACAGTTGAAGCAACTGCTGCAGCATTTGACCGACAAAAGGAGGTCTCCCCATGTCTCATATCGATGAAATAACGATGATGATGTATACAGATGGTGAGTTACTGACCGAAGAATCGGAAAAAGTGGCAGAGCATTTGCGGAGTTGCCAGGAATGTCGAAATACGTACGATTCCTGGATGGAGGACCGCTCGTTTTTTGAGCAGTCGTTTTCGGCGACATCCGCCCCATTGCCATCGCTCCATCCATCTGTCACACAGCAAATCGACGCCATTTGTGCTTTGCACAGAAAAAACAGGCAGGCTTCTTCGAAAATCATCAACCGATTGACTGCCCTGCTTCTCTCCCTTTTCCTGCTGGCCGTCATACCTGCCCAGAGCTGGCTGTTTAACTGGCTGGAATGGCTTTGGCCGATCGTGCAGCCCTACCTGCTGTGGACTTCGACGTTTTGGTTGAGAGAAAATGCCCACACACTCTGGGATTATCTTCTGCTCAGCTGCTTTCTGTTCTCCGCCTTGTTCGTCTGTCTCATCTTGGCCATCATCTTGACCGGCGCCAACCGTCAGGCCGAATCGATCGATCCAGCCTATTCGAGAGGAGGGGACAGACCGTGAAGAATCGGATCAGGATGCTGCTGTTGGTATTCGCATTGTTGGCCATATCCGGTACTACCTGTTTTGCCTTTCAAGCTGTTTCCCAGGAAACCTATGTCTTGGCCAACGGGGAAACGCATATCGGTGATCTCTTCGTGACTGGCCGCAAGGTGGTTATTGAGGGACATGTGCAAGGGGACATATATTCGTTTGCGGAAAGTTTGCAGATCAGCGGCAAGGTGACGGGAGACGTCATCACGTTTTCCAATGATACCGTAATCCGCGGAGAGATAGACGGTGATATCCGGGCGTTTACACGCAACTTGACGATAGACGGTCATGTGACGAGGAGTACGACCGTTTTTACCCAGTATCTCAATCTATCCCAATCGGGCGAGATCGGACGTAATGTCTTGGCCTTTTCCCAAACCGTTGATCTGCTTGGGCGATTGGGCGGCGAGATCAATGGAACGATCGCGGATATGCGAATCACCGGGGAGATCGGGCGCGGCATCACGATGCTGCGGGTTGGCCAGTTGCAAATCGAACCATCAGCTAAAATCAACGGTGATGTTCGCTACATGAGTCATCAGGAGGCTTCCATTGCTCCCGGGGCGCAAATCACAGGGGAGGTGGCGTATACCCAGTTAGAGCCGGAGCCGAAGGAAAGCCCGACATGGCCCATCTTGCTTGTTGTGATGTCGGTGATCAGTACGGTACTGCTATGGCTGGTGATCCGCTTCCTGTTTCCAAAAACACTGTTGTCCATTCAACGTACGCTGGATGAAAAAACGCTTGGTCACTTTGGCGTCGGGATTCTGCTGCTGCTCGCTGTTCCGATGTTGACGGTAATCCTGTTGATTACCATCATCGGCATTCCGGTTGCCGTCACACTTGTCGTTGTGGTTGGCGTGCTGCTGTTTGTAGCCAAAATCTTTGTCGGCACGTGGGCGGGCCTTCGGCTGGCTGAACGATTTCAGTGGCGGATTCCTCCCCTGTTGACAGAATTGATCGGCGTGATCGGTCTCTCTCTGCTGGTTCACCTGCCATTTGCTGGATGGTTGGTCGCGATTGCCGTCTGGATGATCTTTCTCGGAGCCGTCGCAGCAACCGTCCGCCGCGTCAACCGTTCTGTCCTCTAGCCTACTCCTTTCGCCCCTTCCCAGGGGCGAAAGGATGATTCTGGCCGGCGGGCAGTAACGGGTACCTTTATCGCCATACAGAAAGCAGAGCTTGAACGGCAAAAAGCAGTTTTACTTTTACTCATTTCGGGATACATTAGAGAAGTAGGTAGAGGTCATTTTGTTTGACCTTTTTTGACCTTTAGTGTATGATTAGACTTGAAAGGAGAGGAGGACTGCCAATGGATATGCATTTGATTCCGACCGTAATCGAGCAAACGAATCGCGGTGAACGTGCTTACGATATCTACTCCCGACTGTTGAAAGATCGCATCATCTTCCTGGGTACCCCGATTAACGATGTGGTTGCGAACAGCGTGGTCGCCCAGTTGTTGTTCCTCACCGCCGAGGACCCGGATAAAGATATCAGTCTTTACATCAACAGCCCGGGCGGTTCTATCACGGCGGGAATGGCCATATACGACACGATGCAGTTCATCAAGCCTGACGTCTCTACCATCTGTGTCGGCTTGGCTGCTTCGATGGGTTCTTTCCTGCTCTGCGCGGGAGCGAAAGGCAAACGATTCGCTCTGCCCAACAGTGAGATCATGATTCACCAGCCCCTTGGCGGCGCGCAGGGTCAAGCTAGTGACATTGAAATAGCGGCTAAGCGAATTGTGCGGATGCGTGAACACCTAAACCGCATCTACGCTGAGCGCACCGGTCAGCCCATTGAGCGAATCGCTCGCGATACAGACCGTGACCATTTTATGTCTGCGCAGGACGCCAAGGAGTATGGGCTGATCGACGATGTGATTTCCTCCACACCAGCAAAATAAGCAGATCTCGTAACACGCTTCAAGTGCCGTCACGCAAAAAGACTTTCCCAGAACGGTCCGGGGAAGTCTTTTTCCTTTTACTTTTCCTTCAGTTCGGTAATCGCAACGGTTCTGCTCTCCTGGGGATTGCCTTCGGTATGTACCCGTGCGATGTTCTCATTTTCATCCACATCATCGATCCATACCGGTACCCCTGCGTATTCGACACTCACTCTCTCCGCTGAATGCAAGATTTCTTTTGCCCGTGCAGCGTCCACGCTCCGTCAACTCCTTTCCGTCCCTGAATACTCGCGATCAAGCTATTTCAGATCAACTGATTCTGGATCATCCATCGTATCGGTAGTCGTCTGTTCGATGAGTCCGTTTTGCGAACTGACGACACCTCCTCCCAGTCCCTCGTTCACCATCCGATCAACATCGATGAAGTTCTCGTCTCTTCCTTCGTGCAGTGAATCAGTCTGCTGACGTCGACTCATACTTTCCCCCCTTTTGAGTTGGTCAAACGATTCCGCGGTTGTTTTAACGATTCCCCCAAATCGGCTGCGCCATTCATCCTGTAAAAGGATTGGTGCAGATTACATACCGGTCTGTAGCCTGGGAAAACTAGACGAGGCTGCCCGGGTTCGGACAGCACAGCAACCAGCAAAAGGAGGATCCATCCATGCATACGTATCAACATGCCATCCAACAAATTCAACAATGTGAGCAGTTGATCAATCAGTTGATGCAGCAGACTCAACAGGCTACCGCCATGTATCAGCAAATGATGCAGCAAGAACAGCAGAACGTAACGATGCTGGAACAGATGGCTCAACGGGAGCGAGCAGCCACTCAGATGATTCAAACGGCTCTGCAAGGACACCAGACTGCAATGAATCGCATGCAGCAAGCAGCCCAGCTCTGCAGCCAGATGAGACAAGAGCTCTCCGGTGCCATCTCAGCTCAAGGTGTGAACTACAGCTATAGGACGGCGCAATACCAAGGGGTTCAATGACCCTTTACTGGCACACAAAAGGGCTGTTCCATATGCGGACAGCCCTTTTTACTGATGCTCCCTATCGAAAAATGCAGTTGCGTCCCCGTGGTAAAAATCACAGCTGGTAATGTTGTTCCCCCGACGAAGTTTGATTTGCAGCTCGCTGACCAGTCTGACGAGTAGAGCCTTTAGATCTTCGTCAATGGTAAACGAAACCCCGTAGTGGAACAATCCGTCTGGCCGTTCCGCTTTTCTCACGATGTAGCCCAGTGGTTTGATTTGTTGGTTAAACAGACGCATCCGGAATTCCAAAACAATCTCAGTCTGTACCGGGAGGTTGAGATTAGACACAAATCCAAGACCACCGGCACTGATGTTATCAACCAGTACGTGGGCTTCACCCGACTCAATCTCGTTGTCCTTAATCCTGACGATGCTCGTCTGTGCCTCCAACGGCGGTTCTAGCTCAAGCCGAAAGAACGTCCGCTGGTTCACCATGGTTTCCACGTCAGTTGTCCCCCCCGCTGTCTCTTTCCTCGTGATGCAGGAAGTATCTGAATCTCAAAACAGATCGTTCCATACCATTATATCGAATTTACTTTAAATAATGAAGAATTAGACAAAAGTAGACAAAAAAAGCAAAAAATCCGTTCAGATTTGATCTCTGAACGGTTGATGCAATAACAGTCATGTTCTTTTTTTCGAGTCACTCGGCCACCAGTAAAAAATAGAGAACGTTACTCCTCTACGCTTACCAGTTTCGCCAAGCTGGCCACTGCTTGGGAGGCATCTGGCCCATCCGCCAAGATCGTGATTTCCGTACCCGAGCCGATCGCCAAACTCATAATACCCATGATGCTTTTGGCATTTACCTTCTTGTTCTCTTTTTCTACAAATATCTCCGATGCAAACCGGTTTGCCTCTTGTACAAAAAAAGCAGCTGGTCGTGCTTGCAAACCCGTTTTCAGTTTAACCAGAACCTGCTGTTGTACCATTGCAACCTCCCTCTCTTTCTTTCGCTCTTGCAGACCATTATACCATGTCAAGGGGAAGAAATATTTTCATTTTCTCTCAATTTGTCAGCGATTTCGTTAATTTTTCGGAGCCTGTGGTTGATCCCCGACTTGCTGACCACGCCACTTGGCAGCAATTCGCCCAGTTCCTTCAGGTTGATGTCGGGATGAAGCAGGCGCAGTTCCGCCACTTCTCGCAACCGCGGCGGCAGATTCTCCAAGCCAATCTCCCGTTCAATCAACTGAATATTTTCCATCTGTCGGGTAGCAGCATTAACCGTTTTGTTGATATTGGCGATTTCACAGTTGTGCAAACGGTTGACAGAATTACGCATATCCTTGACAATACGGACATCTTCGAAGTACAACAGCGCCTGGTGTGCCCCGATCAGGCTTAGGTATTCCGTGATTTTTTCCCCTTCCTTGATGTACATTACAAACCCTTTTTTGCGCTCAATACATTTCGCATTGAGGCGATAGCGGTTCGCTAGTGCTGTCAGTGCTTCGCAAAAGTCCTGATAGGCAGTGAAAATCTCCAGGTGGTAACTGGAAGCTTCTGGATGGTTGACAGATCCTCCCGCCAGAAAGGCTCCCCGCAGATAAGCTCCCCGACAGCATGATGTTTTGGTCAAATCGCGTGGGATCCCCGGATAAAATGACAAGTTTTCATCCATGATCGACAGCGCCTGCAGGATTTCGTTGGCGCCCCGAGGAATCCGTACGATGTAGACATTATTTTTCTTCAGGCGCATCTTTTTTCGTACCAGCAGCTCTGCATGTACCTGGAACAACTTCTTTGTGAGGACGTAAATCCGTCTGGCTATCGCCGCATTTTCTGTCGATACATCCAAAACAAAGCGGCCTGCACCAAACTGCAAGCTGCCATTCATGCGGATCAGCGCCGACAATTCCGCCCGACTGCAGCAGTCAGATGGCTGCAGCATGGTTAGTTCTTTTTTGACGTGTGCTGCGAAGGACATGGCGCTTCACCCCATTTTCTGCTTCATCAGTTCGACGACTTGCCGACTTACGGCGTCTGCATCGTGGCGCAGCAGACCGTCTTCATAGGCGATTAACTGACCAGACATGACATGCAGACCGAGTGCCGTCAGCTTGTCATGGTCGCAAACGACAGGCGCTGCTCCCTTTTCCGCATATTTTTCTCGAACGGCATCGGGAACATCTGTTGTATTAACGATGATCGTGTCGAGGAACGGTCTGTCGACGTGATCGTACATCGCCTGTACATGATCTGATGCCGTAAAATGGTCTGTCTCTCCCGGCTGAGTCATCACGTTGCAAATATAGATCTTGGGCGCCGTCGATGCTATGATTTCGTCGAACAACCCGCGCACCAAGAGATTGGGAATAATACTTGTATACAGACTCCCCGGCCCGAGCAGAACGGCATCCGCCTCTGCGATGGCCCGGGCCGCTTCCGCCAACGGCACAGCGTCCGGCGGATCGAGGAAGACTCGCTTGATTGGCTTTCCGTACAGCGGTATTTGTGACTCTCCCAACACGATTGCTCCGTCTGCCATTTCTGCTTTTAACAATATCGATTGATTGGAGGCTGGCAGCACCTCACCGCGTACGGCAAGAACCCTGCTTAAGCCCTTTACGGCAGTAACAAAGTCGCCGGTGATTTCGTTCAAGGCTGCAATCAGTAGATTTCCCAAATTATGTCCTACCAATCCCGTTCCGTTGGAAAAACGGTATTGCATTACCTTTTCCATCAGCGGTTCCGTGTCGGCCAAGGCAGTCAGAACGTTGCGAATATCCCCTGGCGGAAGCATATCCATCTCCATCCGCAACCTCCCTGAACTGCCGCCGTCATCCGCTACCGTTACGATAGCTGTGATATGGACCGGATGCTGCTTTAATCCACGCAGCAATACGGAAAGACCGGTTCCGCCACCGATCACGACAACGCGCGGCAACTCACCTGACTGCCCTCCCCTTCTCCCTGTTGACATAGGTCACCTCATTATCTTCATATGAACCTAGCCCTCATATGAGAAATCTTGTCTCTTTTTATCCCGATCGTAATGGATCTCCTTGCCATCCTATGCTTATTTATTCTTCTCCATGTCACGGTGTGTGACCCGAACTGGAAACTCTTTGACAAACGCCTCGCCCACATGCTCGGCGATAGCGACCGATCGGTGTTTTCCCCCTGTACATCCGATCCCAATGACCAGCTGACTTTTCCCCTCTCGCTGATAATGGGGCAGCGTGTACTGTAGAAAATCGAGCAGTTTGTTGATGAATTCCTGTGTCTCGCTCCACTTCATCACATACTCCGCTACTTCCTGATCACATCCGGTTTTGGGACGAAGATGCTTTACATAATGCGGATTGGGCAAAAAGCGAACATCAAACACAAGATCAGCGTCAATCGGAATGCCGTATTTAAATCCGAATGACATCAGGTTGATCGTCAGTTGGTTTCCTTGCTGCCCGTACTGGCTAATGATTTTTTCACGCAGCTGGCCAGGCTTCATCTGACTGGTATCGATAATCTGGCTGGCCAATCCTTTTAATTCTTGAAGCATGCGCCGTTCGGAATGGATTCCTTCCAAAAGAGAGCCCTCAGGCGAGAGGGGATGCCGCCGTCGCGTCTCCTTATAACGCATGACCAGTGTCTGATCATTGGCATCAAGGTACAAGATTTGAAACGAAATCCCGTGCATTCCCGATAACTTATCGATGGCTTCAGACAAACTGTCAAAAAACTCACGACCACGCAGATCAATCACCAATGCGACACGTTCGATGCCGCCCCCTGACTGTCTGATCAACTCTGCGAACTTGGGGATCAGAACCGGTGGCAAGTTGTCGACACAAAAAAAGCCAAGATCCTCCAGACTTTGCACCGCCGTCGTCTTTCCAGCGCCGGACATGCCCGTGATCATCAGCAGATTAATGGCTCGTTCTTTGCCCGTTTCTACCACAACATTTCGCCTCCTCTGATCCTGCTATAAGGATACCATAACTGACGATGTACGCGCATTGTTTCCCATGCCAAAACCGCATTACAAAAAAAGGGCGTGACCAGCAATCGGCCACGCTAGGAAGAAAGTATAGAAAAAGGGGGTCAATTCATATTTTTATCATAGCCCCCGAATATTTCAGTCATGTTACAAGAGAATTAAGAGATTGTAACGTTTTCGGCTTGCAATCGCTCGTTCAGGTTTTCGACGTAGTGTTGAGCGGATTGTGCCGCTATCGAACCGTCTCCGGTGGCCGTCACGATTTGGCGCAGTGTTTTTTCACGTACGTCACCCGCTGCGAAGATGCCAGGCACTTTGGTCCGCATCATCTCATCGGTCTCGATATATCCTGCTGCATTGGTGATCCCCAGGTTGGCGACACTGGAGGTGAGGGGATCCATACCGATGTAGATAAAGACCCCGTTGGTCTCAAACTCGCGTTGCTCGCCGGTTTTCCTGTTTTCCAACAGAACGCTTTGGACCACTCCATCGCCACGTATCTCTTTCACTTCTGTATCCCAAATCACATCGATCTTCTCATTCTCGAAGGCTCGTTTCTGGAGGATTTTTTGGGCTCGGAATTGGTCGCGTCGGTGGATAATGGTCACTTTGGTCGCAAAACGAGTCAAAAATACCGCTTCCTCGACAGCAGAGTCGCCGCCCCCGACAACGACAAGCTCTTTTCCTCGGAAGAAAGCACCGTCACATACAGCACAATAGGAGACGCCCCGTCCGGAGAGTTCCTTTTCACCCGGTGCGCCCAACAGACGATGTTCGGCACCTGTCGCAACAATAACGGATTTGGCCAGGTACTCCGTGCCATCAGAGGTGATCACTTTCTTGTACGGCTCACTGTTTTGGATCTCTTTGATCTCGCCATAAGCATATTCTGCCCCGAATTTCTGGGCATGCTCATACATCTTGGTGGAAAGATCAGGTCCGAGAATATGGTCAAATCCCGGATAGTTCTCAATATCCTCCGTGTTGGCCATCTGTCCGCCGGGAATGCCACGCTCGATCATCAATGTTGACATATTAGCCCGAGACGTATATACGGCGGCTGTCATGCCGGCCGGTCCTGCACCTGCAATAATCACATCGTATACTTTTTGCTCACTCATGTCTGTTCAGCCTCCTATCGCCTAAAACAATCCCAGCCTATAGTTTATATTAATTATAAGTTTAGAATTTGTGTAAATCAAGTGCGGATATCTCTTTTGCACACTTGGCGATGGTCGGTTGAGACAACCCGTACTTGGCGGCCAGCGACTTCTGGGTAACCTTGCCTGATGTCAGCTTTCCGTATAAGTATTCCAGAGCGGCAACCCACGCTTCCGGCTTGCGTGTTTTTGGGGGATCCTCCCGATATTGGCAGTATGCCGACCAAACCAGCAGTGCCCATCTACGCAGCTCCGCGTGCTCCTCTCTGCTCAAACAAGTGCGGATGCAGTCAGCGACGTGGTCGGCCTCTTCACCAACTGTAAAGGCACCCACCTCGTAAGGGAGAGCGGCCCCCATTTGACTCAGTGCCACCAAGGCAAGTTTGAGCAGGTACTCGTCGTCTGCCGTACGGCAAAAGCGGCGCAGGGCCTCTTCCGCCTCATCATCTCCGATTAACGCCAGTGTCTGAATCACCATTTTCTTAACCTCAGCCGTACCGTGCTGCATCGCCCACAGCAGTGACGCCCGGATCATCGGGTCAGACTTCAACTCATCTGAACGCGTCCATTCTACGTGTTCAAACGCGCTCCCCTTAAACGGGATTTGGTACTGATACGGGATCTCATGTATACTGTTTCCTTCTTCGCGCTCTTTTACCATATGCAAATAGTAGTCGGCAATCCCCGTATCAGGGTCCAGCTGTTTTGCCCTTTGCCACCAGCGGATCGCTTGCTCCTGATGTCCGCATTGATAAGCGGAGATCGCTGCGTAGTGATACGTGCATGCATCGTGCTGTCCCCAGAAGCGGAACAACCGCCGATATAGTCGGAATGCTTCTTTATGCTGACCAAGCACTCCCAGCGTAGTAGCCAGTTTGTAAAGCTGCTCATGATGGAGAGGTACCGTTTTTCTCAACTGTTCCAGCAAGGGGGCTAATTCTCCCGTGCGATTATGATGGGACAAAAGAACCGCCAAGTTGCACAGGGCATGCAGATTCCCAGGATCACGTGCCAGTGTCTCTTCAATCGTCTGCATCGCTCTGTTAAAATCGCCGACGTAGTAGTAGGCAAGAGCCAAATTGTTCCAAGCAGGGGTAAAATCATCATCGGCTTGAATCACTTCCTGGAGCAGTTCCGTCGCTTCCAGAAAGCGACCATCTTCCAGGCTTTTTCTCGCCTGTTCGTGTTTGAAATGAAGATTGTCGCTCTCCTCTTCCAGTCCGCGTGGCGGTATATCCAGTTCAAAGTAGATATAATCGAGCAATTCCTCGGCTTCCAAAGCAAACGTCCCGTCAACACTCTCTTGCAGATAGCGAAGCGCCATCTCCTCAGCCATCTGGTAATCTTCCATGTTGGCATAATTGTTAGCCAGATAAAAGTAGACTTCTACCATTCCTGGCTCCGTCTGTTCTACAATCTGATGCAATATATCATTTGACTCTGAAAATTGACCGATTTCGGCCAATACGCTTGCCAGGTGGCATAGACAGTTTGCATTCGTCGGCTCCAACTCGACGGCCCGACGAAAATATTTTATGGCTTTTTCATACTCAGAGCGCTGCGCTAAACGCACACCCCTCTGCACAAAAAAGCTGGCGTCTCGCTCGAATGCAACTACCGTTCTTTTTTTCATACCTTCACTGTTTTTCATAGGACCTCCATGTTTTCCAGGAGCTTTACCCTTCATGTATCGTACCAAATCCCCTGCGTACCCACAAGTAAAAGAGCTCGTTGGGGAAAGAAGAAAACGATAAACACCACTTGCAGATCGCAAGTGGTGTGATCAGATCACATATGGAGCGGACAACGGGGCTCGAACCCGCGGCCTTCGCCTTGGCAAGGCGACGCTCTACCAGCTGAGCTATGTCCGCATATTATGACTGGTGAGCCATGAAGGACTCGAACCTTCGACCCTCTGATTAAAAGTCAGATGCTCTACCAACTGAGCTAATGGCTCAAATGGTGGTTCGGGACGGAATCGAACCGCCGACACGAGGATTTTCAGTCCTCTGCTCTACCGACTGAGCTACCGAACCATATGCAAAAATCCAGGCAAAATAAAATGGCGGAGCTGACGGGACTCGAACCCGCGACCTCCGGTGTGACAGACCGGCGTGAACTCCAACTTCACCACAGCTCCATGAGTAGAACTATTTTGTTTTCAAGTAAGTATGTGAAGGAACGATGGGCACATTCCTGTGCCAGTCACACCTTCAAAACCGGATAACGGAATGTATAGAACAAGGAAAGAGAGTGTGGATAAGTCCTCGACCGATTAGTATTCGTCAGCTCCACGCGTTGCCGCGCTTCCACATCGAACCTATCAACCTCATCGTCTCTGAGGGGTCTTACCAGCTTGCGCTGTGGGAAGTCTCATCTTGGAGGGGGCTTCACGCTTAGATGCTTTCAGCGCTTATCCCGTCCGCACATAGCTACCCAGCTGTGCCACTGGCGTGACAACTGGTGCACCAGCGGTGCGTCCATCCCGGTCCTCTCGTACTAAGGACAGCTCTCCTCAAACTTCCTGCGCCCGCGACAGATAGGGACCGAACTGTCTCACGACGTTCTGAACCCAGCTCGCGTACCGCTTTAATGGGCGAACAGCCCAACCCTTGGGACCTACTACAGCCCCAGGATGCGATGAGCCGACATCGAGGTGCCAAACCTCCCCGTCGATGTGGACTCTTGGGGGAGATAAGCCTGTTATCCCCAGGGTAGCTTTTATCCGTTGAGCGATGGCCCTTCCATGCGGAACCACCGGATCACTAAGCCCGACTTTCGTCCCTGCTCGACTTGTAGGTCTCGCAGTCAAGCTCCCTTGTGCCTTTACACTCTACGAATGATTTCCAACCATTCTGAGGGAACCTTTGGGCGCCTCCGTTACCTTTTGGGAGGCGACCACCCAGTCAAACTGCCCACCTGGCATGGTCCTCGCACCCGATCAGGGTGCCGAGTTAGAAACTCCGTACATCAAGGGTGGTATCCCAACGGCGCCTCCCCCGATGCTGGCGCACCGGATTCTCAGGCTCCCACCTATGCTGTACATGATGCACAAAGTTCCAATACCAGGCTACAGTAAAGCTCCATGGGGTCTTTCCGTCTTGTCGCGGGTAACCTGCATCTTCACAGGTATTATGATTTCACCGGGTCTCTTGCCGAGACAGCGCCCAAGTCGTTACGCCTTTCGTGCGGGTCGGAACTTACCCGACAAGGAATTTCGCTACCTTAGGACCGTTATAGTTACGGCCGCCGTTTACTGGGGCTTCGGTTCAAAGCTTCGCTTCTACCCACCGAACACAAGCTTACGCTCGCGTTCGGCGGGGCCCAGAAGCTAACTCATCCCTTAACCTTCCAGCACCGGGCAGGCGTCAGCCCCTATACTTCGCCTTGCGGCTTCGCAGAGCCTGTGTTTTGCTAAACAGTCGCTTGGGCCTTTTCACTGCGGCCCCCTCGGGCTCAGCCCACCTGACACAAGCTTACGCTCGTGTCAGGCGGGGACCCTCACCCTACCGGGCGCCCCTTCTCCCGAAGTTACGGGCCATTTTGCCGAGTTCCTTAGCAAGAGTTATCCCGCGCACCTTAGGATTCTCTCCTCGCCTACCTGTGTCGGTTTGCGGTACGGGCACCTTGTTCCTCACTAGACGCTTTTCTTGGCAGTGTGAAATCAGGGACTTCGGTACTTGTATTTCCCTCGCCATCACAGCTTGTGCTGGATGGTATGCGGATTTGCCTGCATACCACACTTGCTGCTTGGACGGCCATCCAGTAGGCCGCTCACCTATCCTCCTGCGTCACGCCCTCGCTCAAACGGAACAAAGGTGGTACAGGAATATCAACCTGTTGTCCATCGCCTACGCCTTTCGGCCTCAGCTTAGGTCCCGACTAACCCTGGGAGGACGAGCCTTCCCCAGGAACCCTTAGGCTTTCGGTGGACAAGATTCTCACTTGTCTTTTCGCTACTTACACCGGCATTCTCACTTCCAAGCGCTCCACCGCTCCTTCCGGTACGGCTTCACCGCTGCTTGGAACGCTCCCCTACCCAGTCCGTACGGACCGCCATAGCTTCGGTGGTACGTTTAGCCCCGTTACATTTTCCGCGCAGAGTCACTCGACCAGTGAGCTATTACGCACTCTTTAAATGGTGGCTGCTTCTAAGCCAACATCCTGGTTGTCTGGGCAACTCCACATCGTTTCCCACTTAACGTACACTTGGGGACCTTAGCTGATGGTCTGGGCTCTTTCCTCTTGACGATGGATCTTAGCACTCATCGTCTGACTCCCGGACATAAGTCATTGGCATTCGGAGTTTGACTGAGTTCGGTAACCCGATGAGGGCCCCTAGCCCAATCAGTGCTCTACCTCCAAGACTCTCACTGGACCCACCGAACCCAAGCTTACGCTCGTGTTCGGCGGGGTCCCATCCGAGGCTAGCCCTAAAGCTATTTCGGGGAGAACCAGCTATCTCCGAGTTCGATTGGAATTTCACCGCTAGCCACACCTCATCCCCGCACTTTTCAACGTGCGTGGGTTCGGGCCTCCAGTAGGTGTTACCCTACCTTCACCCTGGACATGGCTAGATCACACGGTTTCGGGTCTACGGCAACGTACTTGCGCCCTGTTCAGACTCGCTTTCGCTGCGGCTCCGTCTCTTCGACTTAACCTTGCACGCTACCGTAACTCGCCGGTTCATTCTACAAAAGGCACGCCGTCACACATTGATCGTGCTCCGACTATTTGTAAGCACACGGTTTCAGGTTCTGTTTCACTCCCCTCCCGGGGTGCTTTTCACCTTTCCCTCACGGTACTGGTTCACTATCGGTCGCTAGGGAGTATTTAGCCTTAGCAGATGGTCCTGCCAGATTCACGCGGGATTTCCCGTGTCCCGCGCTACTCGGGGTCCGTCGGAGAGACGCGCGTTTGGGTTACGCGACTGTCACGCTCTCTGGTCCACCTTTCCAGATGGTTCACCTACGCGCGTCTTTTGTAACTCCACGTGAGACGCCCCACAACCCGCAAGGATAACCTTGCGGTTTAGGCTCTTCCCGTTCGCTCGCCACTACTAGGGGAATCACTCTTGTTTTCTTCTCCTCCGGCTACTTAGATGTTTCAGTTCACCGGGTCTGCCTTCTCGCCACCTATGGATTCAGTGACGGATACCATCCCATTACGGATGGTGGGTTGCCCCATTCGGAGATCCCCGGATCAAAGCGTGCTTACCGCTCCCCGAGGCTTATCGCAGTTCGCTGCGTCCTTCTTCGGCTCCTAGCGCCAAGGCATCCACCGTGTGCCCTTAGTAACTTAACCACACGGATGTGATTATGTCTGCGTTGCGACGCACAGGACGTGCTAGTGTCGGCGTAGTCCCATGGACGGGACGTCTCTAGCCGACCCAACAGGACGTTGGCGCTTTTAGCAGACGAAACCACACGTTTTTCGTGTCATGTCGTGGGACATGCCACGTCTTGCATTCCTTGTCTATACTCGTTATCCAGTTTTCAAGGTACGACAATATAAGAGTCCAACCTCACAAGAGGTCAAACCGCCTGGCAGCGTCCTACTCTCCCGGCCCCCTTCGGGGCAAGTACCATCGGCGCTGGAGGGCTTAACGGCCGTGTTCGGCATGGGAACGGGTGTGTCCCTCCGCCATCGCCACCAGACGACGCACAGGATGTGCTAGTGCCTGCATCGCCACAGGATGTGGCGCCTTTAGCAGGCCTTCCTGTGTCTTTGAGACAGGATATTTACTTTACCACGTCTGCCTCAGAGAGGCAAGTGGAAGTTGAAGGAAATGCTCCCTCAAAACTGAACAGCGAAAACGTTTGTAGCCGAAAGCTCCATAGAAAGGAGGTGATCCATCCGCACCTTCCGGTACGGATACCTTGTTACGACTTCACCCCAATCATCTGCCCCACCTTCGGCGGCTGGCCCCTTGCGGTTACCTCACCGACTTCGGGTGTTGCAAACTCTCGTGGTGTGACGGGCGGTGTGTACAAGGCCCGGGAACGTATTCACCGCGGCATGCTGATCCGCGATTACTAGCGATTCCGACTTCATGCAGGCGAGTTGCAGCCTGCAATCCGAACTGAGACTGGTTTTCAGAGATTGGCTTGCCCTCGCGGGTTCGCGTCCCGTTGTACCAGCCATTGTAGCACGTGTGTGGCCCAGGTCATAAGGGGCATGATGATTTGACGTCATCCCCGCCTTCCTCCGTCTTGTCGACGGCAGTCTAGAGTGCCCAACTGAATGCTGGCAACTAAAGATAAGGGTTGCGCTCGTTGCGGGACTTAACCCAACATCTCACGACACTAGTCGACGACAACCATGCACCACCTGTCACCGCTGCCCCGAAGGGAACCTCCATCTCTGGAGGGATCAGCGGGATGTCAAGACCTGGTAAGGTTCTTCGCGTTGCTTCGAATTAAACCACATGCTCCACCGCTTGTGCGGGCCCCCGTCAATTCCTTTGAGTTTCAGTCTTGCGACCGTACTCCCCAGGCGGAGTGCTTATTGCGTTAGCTGCGGCACTGAGGGTATCGAAACCCCCAACACCTAGCACTCATCGTTTACGGCGTGGACTACCAGGGTATCTAATCCTGTTTGCTCCCCACGCTTTCGCGCCTCAGCGTCAGTTACAGGCCAGAAAGCCGCCTTCGCCACTGGTGTTCCTCCACATCTCTACGCATTTCACCGCTACACGTGGAATACCGCTTTCCTCTCCTGCACTCAAGCCAGACAGTTTCCAATGCACACCGGGGTTGAGCCCCGGCCTTTCACACCAGACTTACCTGGCCGCCTGCGCGCGCTTTACGCCCAATAATTCCGGACAACGCTTGCCACCTACGTATTACCGCGGCTGCTGGCACGTAGTTAGCCGTGGCTTCCTCGTCAGGTACCGTCAAGGTACCGCCTTGTTCAAACGGTACGGTTTCGTCTCTGACAACAGAACTTTACAACCCGAAGGCCTTCTTCGTTCACGCGGCGTTGCTCCATCAGGCTTTCGCCCATTGTGGAAAATTCCCTACTGCTGCCTCCCGTAGGAGTCTGGGCCGTGTCTCAGTCCCAGTGTGGCCGGTCACCCTCTCAGGTCGGCTACGCATCGTCGCCTTGGTAGGCCGTTACCCCACCAACTAGCTAATGCGCCGCAGGCCCATCCGTAAGGGGTAGCTTGCGCCACCTTTCCGTTCTCTCCCATGCGGGAGACAACCCTATCCGGTATTAGCATAAGTTTCCCTATGTTATCCCGATCTTACGGGCAGGTTGCCTACGTGTTACTCACCCGTCCGCCGCTAGGCTCTCAGGAGCAAGCTCCCGATCGCCCCGCTCGACTTGCATGTATTAGGCACGCCGCCAGCGTTCGTCCTGAGCCAGGATCAAACTCTCCATTAAAGATAAGAAAGAAATTGATCTCGGTTCAAAAGCATTTGCTTAGGCTTCATATAAACGCTTCGCTGTTCAGTTTTCAAAGAGCATATCAGGTTCGTTTTTTGAACCAACGCTAGCTAATATATCATGTTTTCTTTGATAGAGTCAAGTGCTATTTTTTAGCAAGACTCACAAGATTCCATTGATGATCAGCTAGACGATAGAATGCTCGTCGACACTATGTTGCAACCGCTCAAGCGGCGACAAGAAATAATCTATCACATTAGTAAAACGAAAGTCAATAATAAATTATGGAAATCTCGCAATGAATGACAAAGCCTTTTCTCCAGCGGCTTGAGAGGCTGGGGAAAAGGCAAAGTTTTGGTCCTAACGGATCAAGCGGAGATGACAGTAGACCGCTTCTTGAGCAGAAACTGGTAGGCAAACACACACACTATAACGGTTATCGATAATCCTACTGCCCAATACTCCGGGAACATCATCACCACACCGGCAGCGATCAATAATAGTCGGGTAAACCAATTTAGCTCTGCGAAGATGTACCCCTCGGTTGCCGCTGCTAGAGCGATAATCGCCAATACCGATGCAACAGTCACCAAAAGAATGTCGATAGCACCCGCCTGATGGATGAGCATGGCCGGTTTGTAGATGAAGATGAATGGTACGACAAAGCCGGCAAGGGCTAGTTTGCAGGAGACCCAACCTGTCCGCTGTGGATCGGAGCCGGCGATGCCGGCACCGGCAAAAGCAGCTAAAGCAATGGGTGGAGTCAGGTTGGCAATCACGCCAAAGTAGAAGACGAACAGATGAGCCGACAAAGGATCCACACCAAAAGCAGCCAAGGCGGGAGCAGCCATTGTCGCCGTGATGATGTAGCAGGGAATAGACGGCAGCCCCAAGCCGAGTATGATGGAGGCCACCATCGTAAACACTAACGTCAAAAACAGACTTCCCTGCCCCAAGACCAAGATGATGTTGGCCAGCTTCAGCCCAAATCCAGTCAAACTGAACACGCCCACCGTAATTCCTACGGCCGCACAGGCAGCTGCTACACCCAGTGTATCGCGGACACCATTTTCCAATGCCTGCAGGATATCGCGAATACTCATCCTGCTTGTGCGGCGAAAAGAAGCGATTACGATGGTCGCGGCAATGGTACATACAGCTACCAGTGTCGGAGTATATCCCAACACCAGCAACGCGACGAGAATGATCAGCGGCAGCAGCAGGTGGCCGCGCTCCTTTAACACCTCAATGACACGAGGCAGTTCATCCTTTCGCAGTCCTTCCAGCTTTTCTTTGTCTGCACGAAGATGAACCTGTACCAATAAGCCGAAATAATACAACATCGCGGGGATAAAAGCCGCAATCGCAATCGTAATGTAAGACATGCCCAGTGTCTCCGCCATGATAAAAGCGGCTGCTCCCATTACCGGCGGTAATATTTGACCGCCAACCGCCGCTGTTGCTTCTACTCCGGCGGCAAAATCGGGTTTGTAGCCAACTCGTTTCATCATCGGAATCGTAAAGGCTCCTGTCGTCACTACACTGGCCACAGCCGAGCCATTGATGGAACCATGCACGGCACTCGCGATCACACCCACTTTTGCCGGTCCTCCCTTGCTGCTTCCGGCCAGCGCCAGTGAAAGATCATTAAACAAGGCACCCATCCCCGATTTGGATAGAAACGCACCAAAGATAATAAATAAGATAATGTAAGAAGCGGATACCGCGATAGCGGTACCGTAAACGCCCTCGGTGGTGACGTACATATAGTTGAAGATATCGGAAAACGTGTATCCGCGATGCCCGAAATCTCCCGGCAAATAAGGGCCCAGGTAAGCATAGGCGACAGAAACAGCAGCCATCGCCGTCAATTCCCAACCGGCCACGCGCCGCGATGCTTCCAATACCAGCACGCAGAGCAATGCTCCGAAGATGACATCCCAAGCAGACGGCAAGCCTCCCCGGTTAACAATGTCCAGATAATAGATAAAGATATACCCCGCCGTTGAAAGAGAGAGCAGCCCCAACACGGTGTCAACCAGCGACAACTTCCCTCGCGAAGAACGCTTCCGGCCGGGATACAGCAAAAAAATCAGACAAAGTATGATGGCAACATGCAGAGAGCGGTGTTTCAAGGTGACAATCGGCGAGTATGTTGTATAGAAGTGATAAAATGCAAAGGCCACGGTGATCACCGATATCATCAGCCGCAGCCACTTGTTATGAAAAACGCGGAAAGCTGATTCCTTATCATACTTTTGCAGCATCGCCATGGCTTTATTTTCGCTGCTCTGCTGTTCTGTAAACGAGCGGATCGGATCGCCCATTCGCTTTCACATCCTCTCTCGGCAAGCAATGGATAACAGGGTACCACCATGGCCGCCATCCTATTGAAAACTGCAGGGAACGATCCTGCGCGATCAACTGCGTGATCTGCCAGGTACGCATCCCTACCGTCAAAGTGTAGTCACTCCGGGAAATCAGGTAGATGACGTCATCTCGCGGCGCATGCAGGCCTTTCGCTACGATCCATCCTTGTTCTATCTCGAAGGATTGCTCAAAGGTTGCGGGAACACCTGCTCCGAAGGAACGAAACGCCGTCTCCACCAGCAGCAATCCCCCTGATTCCCCTAGTGTGTAGGTTTCTCTCCACGGCGTTAACTCCACCGAGTGAACCCATTCCACAGTAAAACGTTC
This sequence comes from Brevibacillus humidisoli, assembly GCF_020923435.1. Lineage (NCBI taxonomy): Bacteria > Bacillati > Bacillota > Bacilli > Caryophanales > Paenibacillaceae > Brevibacillus > Brevibacillus humidisoli. The sequence continues at coordinate 3,746,184 of NZ_CP087263.1, forward strand.
CCCCAGGGAGAACGGCAGTGCTCCAAGCAGCGTTTGCTCGCGATAATCGATTAACAACAGGCATCGGAGAGGCCAAAGGCCTATCAGGAGGAAGGAAAGCAGAAAAAGAAAGATCGTTCGTCGTTTCTTCATCTGTTCTCCCCCCTCTGCCTATTGGGTTACTTGCCAAGCGCTTCGTTGTAGTACTTCTCTGCTCCCGGATGCAGCGGCACAACCAAGTTTTTGCCTGCCTCTTCCTGCGAAATGTTCTTCGCCGCATTATGGGCCTCTTGCAGCGTCTGTAGATTTTCAAAGAAGGTCTTGGTTAACGAATAGACCTGCTCTTCAGATAAATCGGAACGGACCAGCATCACGTTGCGGATCGCTGCCGTTGGAATCGGCTGATCATTATTGTAGATACCCGCCGGGATTTCCGCCTTGACGAAAAACGGATAAGTTGCCGCCAGTTTGTCGACATCGGCAGACTGAATTGGAACGATTTCCACATCTGCAGTCGTCATCAGATCAAGCACCGTAGCATTAGGCAGACCAGACGTGACAAAGGCAGCGTCGATTGCATTGTTCTTTAGCTGCTCGACAGCTTCCGCATAGGAAAGATAGTCCGGTGTGATGTCGTCATAGGTAATCCCGTGCCCGGCCAGCACCATCCGGGCATTCACTTCTACACCACTGTTCGGCGCACCGACCCCGACGCGCTTCCCTTTTAAGTCGGCAACGGATTTGATATTCCGATCCTTCAGCGTGATGATCTGCACATAATTGAGATAGAGACCGGCCATTGCCCGCAATTCCTTGATCGCGCCGCTCTCCTTAAAGCCTTCCTCCCCGTTGTACGCAAAGGTAACGACATCCGACATCGCAAAAGCCATATCCACCTTTTTGGCTTTCAACAGATTCACGTTTTCTACTGAGGCTCCGGTTGACTGTACCGAGGCGTTGTAGCCCAGCTTGTCCTTGTATACTTTAGCCAACGCTCCGCCAATCGTGTAATAAGGGCCGGAACTGCCACCGGTGGCAATGGTCAGGAATGCCTGTTCACCAGCCCCGCCAGTCCCACCGCTGCCGGAGCCGCTTACTCCTGTTCCCGCCGGACTGCTGCAGCCGATAGCCATCAACGCCAGCAGCATCGACAACACGGATGATACCCACTTTTTCATATCGTTTTCCCCCTTTGATCCATATGATTGCATGTCTTCACTTCTATAACCCTTAGCAAGTAGGATGCCAACCTGGACAAGGCGGGAAAAGAAAGCGCTCTCAAGATTGCGTAAGCTCATGCACTTCCTGCACCGGCAAAAAATGCCGAGATGAAGCGGAATATTTTGCCGCTTGATGCCATTGCTGTTTTCCGGATGAGTGAATACCTCTGCTGAGGGAGGCTAACGATTACCCGTTGGCTGCTGTGGGTCCATATAATGCTTTACCTTTTGCCGAAGACTTCGTTCACTGACCTGCAACACTTCTGCCGTTTTTTTTCGATGAAAACCGGATCGTTCCAGTGTATACAGCGTATAGCGGCGCTCCACCTCATGCAGTGGGAGGTCTGCCGGCAGAAACAGCCCCTCCTGCTGGGCAGCTGCCTGTAATGGTTCCGCTAGCCGTGTTGAGAGCGTGGGAGGCAGATCCTCTATTGTGATCACCTCAGACGGGGCGAGTGCGACCGCATATTCAACGATGTTGGCCAACTCCCGGACATTTCCAGGGTAGTTGTAGGCATACAGACGCTTTTTTACTTCGTTGTTGATCGTTTTTCGCTGCTTGTTCAGATTGATGGCAAAAAGGGCAAGAAAGTGCTCGATCAAGAGAGGGATGTCCTCCCTTCTCTCTCGAAGCGGCGGCAGGTGCAAGGGGATCACATTGAGCCGGTAAAACAAATCTTCGCGAAAGGTCCCCTTCCGAACCTCCTCCAGCAGGTTCCGATTGGTAGCTGCGATAAACCGGATATCTACCTCTTTTGGCTGTAGGGAGCCAAGCGGCGTGACCTGCCGATCTTCGATCACCCGCAGAATCTTCGCCTGCAGAGCAAGCGGCATTTCCCCGATCTCGTCGAGGAACAATGTGCCGCCATCCGTCGATTCCACCAACCCTTCTTTTCTTTTATAGGCGCCCGAAAAGGCTCCTTTTTCATAGCCAAACAGTTCGCTTTCCAAAAGATTTTCCGGTATGGCCGCACAGTTAATCACCGAAAACGGCCGGGCCTGCCGCTCTCCCTGGAAGTGGATCGCCCGTGCGACCAGTTCTTTCCCGGTTCCGCTCTCCCCGGTGATCAGAATGTTGGAATTGATCTGTTTGAGCCGTTCAATAAACTGAATCAGCCGCTGCATCGGCTGACTTTTGCCGATGAGGCCGGCGTAGGCGTGCTGCTGTCTGGCAGCATCACCAAACAGCTGCGCCTGTCGATGCAGCTGCCTGTACTCCGCTGCCTTGTGCAGCAACAACCGCACTTCTTCCAAGTTGAGCGGCTTGGTTATGTAATGATAGGCGCCCGCTTTCATCGCCTGTACCGATGATTCAATCGTGCCGTATGCCGTCATCATGATCACCGCCGCTTCAGGACGCCGTTCGATGATCTGCGGCAAAAGATCGAGGCCGCTAGTCCTCCCCAAGTTGAGATCAAGCAGCACCAGATCAATTGCCGTCTGCGTGAGGATCTCCAGGCTGGACCTCTCGTCTGTGGCAGTCCAGATCTGGTACTTATCATCAAGCGCAAATGAGAGGGAAGAGCAGATCGCTTGTTCGTCATCAATGATCAACAATTTTTTCTTCATACCGTGTCCTCCTTCGCTGTCTCATCGCATCGGCTCGACGTGTTCTGTAGAGCGTGTTGGACCCGGCGATAGCGAAAGCGGCGTGTCTGCGAACACCAACCGAAATGTCGTGCCTGTTCCGTCGCTGCGCTCTACTGTCAATTCTCCACCATGTTCACGCATAATCTTGCGTGAGAGGTGCAGACCCAACCCGATCCCTTGACTTTTGGTAGTGAAGAATGGCTGAAACAAGCGGGGCAAGTAGTCGCTGGCAATCCCCTCACCGGTGTCCGCAATCGTCAGCACCACCGCGCCCGACTCTGATCCAGCCCGGATCAGCAGCTGTTTTTGCGCAGTCTGCTCCATCGCCTCCAGTCCATTTACGACCAGATTGATCAGCACCTGCTTGATTCGCGCCCGGTCACAGCGTACCGTCAAATGAGGTGGTACTTCTACGGTGAGGAGTACCTGCTCATGATGCAGTCGTCTGGCAAACAGTCCAAGTACCCAATCGACCATCTCCCTCAGGTTTTCTGCCCGCGTCTGCATCGGTTGACTGCGGGCGTAGTCCAGCAGGTCTTCGACGATCCGATTGAGCCGCTCCACTTCAACCGGCACGTGTCGAATCAACTCGGCACGAAAGTGGGGATCGTCCAGCCTGCCCGGCAGCAGTTCAATAAACGTCTTAATCGCAGTCAAGGGATTGCGCAGCTCATGGGCAATTCCCGCCACCAGCTGGCCAAGCGCCCGCATTTTTTCCTGATCCACCAAACGCGCCTGCAAGTGTTTCTGCTCCGTTCGATCCTGCAGACTGACGATTCCCCCGATCACTTCACCCACGCTGCTGTAGAGAGGGGCGATGTAGTAGTGAAAAAAGCGGCTGCCGCCCTCCTGTCTCACCAACTCTCCGCGGAACAGCTGCTGGCGCTGCTCGATCGCCTCCTGGATCGGCAGCTCCGGCAGGTACTCGTCTACCCGTCTGCCCAAACACTCCTCCCCTATCCCGAGCAGGTGGGCGGTGATTTGATTGCGCAGCGTAATGCTGCCATCGAGGTTAAACGCGATGATGGCACTGTCCACGCTGTTTAGCACCTGGGACTGAAAGGCGAAACTGTCTGCCAAGGCTGTGGTCTGTCTTTTCACTTCATACTTCAGCCGCTTGTTCCAGAAGAAACCAAAAACCAGCACCAGTGCAATCAAGGCAGTGACAGCCAGCAGCAAGGTGACCAGTTTGCGCCACCAATCGGCGATATGTGCGGAATACGGTTCGAAGTAACGACTGTACAGCCGCCCATAGGTACCATCCTGAACCAACTGGGAGAGACCGCTGTTTAACTCCTGCAGCAGCCGGTAGTTTCCCTCGCGCACGGCGAAGGCGTAGTCCGCAGGATTGATCAGCCCCGAGCGGGTCTCGTACAAATCCTGTTCCCCCCTTTTTTCCAGGATCGATTGCGCTGTCCAGGGATTGCCGAGAAACGCTTCCGCCCTGCCGATATGTAGATAGTCGAGCGCATCTTGCTGACTAAACGCTACGAGCATTTTCACTCTTCTGACACTTTCCAGCAGATCGACGCCTACACTCGCCCGCTGTACGGCGACCACTCTCCCCTTCAAGTCATTCAAGTGGCGGATCGATTTGTCTTGCTTAGGGACCAGCAGTACCTCCGACATTGTAAAAAACGATTCGCTAAAGTCAAACAGCCTGTCCCGCGCGCTAGTGTATTTCATCCCCACAATAACATCCACATCTCCCGCCGCAAGTCGGGCAACTGCCTCTCCCCAATCAAGCGGGACGTACTCCAGCGCAAGGCCTCTTGTCTTGGCAATTTCATGGATCAATGCAATGGTAAACCCACCTGCCTCTCCGCTCTCGTCCACATAGGAAAAAGGCGGCAGCGAGTGGTCGTAGGCCACGCGAATTACCCCATCAGTCAGTGAACCGGTTCGGGCTGCGGCGGGACTGGACTGTCCCGCCAGCACGATCACAGCAAGCAGCGATAGTAGTCGTAACACGTCAGGGGCTCCCTTCTTTATCGGTAGTTGAGAGTGAACGCTATCCACACAGCGACCGATGCCAGTCTACAAGGTACCTCTCTTTTTTCGCTAGGATATGTTCTTCTGCCCCCACCCGCTAGCCTCCTTTCGCTGTTTGGCGCCGTTTCTGTGTATATTGGGAACTTTTGACCATGTACAAACCTGCTAGGATGATGTTCCCTCCCATGATCTGAGCCGCCTGGATGGTTTCACCGATGAAAAGCCAGGCGATGATGGATGCGACCAGAGGAGTAACATACATATACACCATTGTTTTGGTCGAACCGATCTTGCTGATGCCGACATACCAGGCCACCAGGCCATAGGCCGTCACCAGAATGGCGGAATACAGCAAAGAGGACCAGGTCGAGGCGGTCAGGGTCCCGGCAGCGGAGAGCAGATCGGAGAAAACAAGGGGGAAAAGGATCAATGCCCCGATCACGATCGACCATGTTGTGACACGCAGCGCTGAATAAGTCTTTAGCAGCGGTGTTGTGATAACCGGGTAGAGCCCCCAGGAAATGGCGGCAAGCAACCCCATGATATCCCCCAACATCTGCCCGTCGGGAGCTGACCCAGGGTCCCCCCTATGAATAATCACCATCGCTGCGCCACCAAAAGCGATCACGGAGCCGATCTGAACTCGCCAGGAAAAAGTCTCTTGCTTGGCCATGACGGAAAAAATCCCCGTAAAAACGGGGGACATAGCTATGAGAAGGGCCGCATTGGTGGCGGACGTATACTTGATGGACGCCATGAACAACGTTTGGTAGCAGATAACCCCAACGAGACTGACTACCACTAGCCTGATGAAATCCTTGCGGTCAATCTTTACACTTTTCTCGACCAAATAGGTGGCCAATAACAACAGCGGACCAGCGGCGACAAAGCGGATCGTATTAAACTGCAATGGGGACAGCTGCACCACTCCGTATTTGCCGATCGTATAATTGGCGCCCCAGATCAGCACAACACTCCAGAGCAGCCATTCGGTAAGCCATTTTTTCATCGGTCCCAAACACCCTAACGTCCGGTTATGATTTCTTCCCTGACCTCCCCGTCAGGTGCTGGACGAGTCTGAATCACTGCTTGATGCGGGTCCCCTCTCCGAACCACGGCAATCGGTGATTTCTCTAACCTGTCCTGCACCTGTAGGGTGCTGGGAACAAGGTCTGCCTGATACAGCCTCTGCAGCTGCGGAAGAGTAAAACCACTCAGCGCTGTCAGGAGGTGGTGCAAGTCCCGCTGGGCATCCGCAACCTCTGCTCCTTCAGCGGAGAGCAAGGCATGGATAGCAGGGATCCGCCCCAACAGATCAGGCCTTCTTGCCTGCAGATACTGCTCCAGGTTTTTCGCCCGCTCGGCAAACGGGGAAAAGACCATACAGACTAGATGTTCCTCGGTCAGACCATATACGTCTTCCGTATATCGACTGATCTTTGCCCGCATCTCCTGAATCGCTTCGTCATCCCGATAGCGATCCTTGGCGATCTCGATGAGATGTTCGGGGATATCTTTTTGTCTCATCAGTTGCAGGGCAAAGGCTACGTACTCCTCAATACCTTCCTTGTAGGTGCGGCCATACACCTGCTCCACTTTTAGCCCGCGCAGATGGGCCATCAAAGCAGGATTGGCACAGTCCGATTCCGTAAAACTGAAGGCCAACTCATCGAATTGAAATCCTAGAAACTGAACCAACAAATCCCAGTGGTCGCCTGCCCGGTAGGGAGTGTCTTCATAGATCGAAAAAAACAGCGGTTCTTTTTGAATCCCTTCATAAGCAACCCGGTGCATCTGCAGCTGTTCTTCATTGTCTCCGTGAATGTCTGCAAAATAATGTTGAGAAATGTCGTCAACCGAGCGCAGAAATGTTTTGAAATCTTTTCCCGCATGTTTGGGCAGGTGGAACGTAGAAACCAATCGCTTGATCCACCGCGCATAGGCTCGCTGTTCTTGGGGAGAATCTCCGGTGACGATAATGTCAGGGCCCTTTCCGTAAGAGAGAGCGACACCGAAGGAATTAACCATACTCAGGTTACAGGCATTGCAAAAAGTGGGGCGTGCGTCCCCTTGGCAGCGATGTCCGGTCATCAGCATATCGTTGCGGTTCGTCTCCCGAATCTGTTCCGGCAATGGCAGCATCCTATCAAATGCGGTTATGCGTTGGCCATCGATTACCAGCGTCTCGACATCGGGATCTTCATACAGGCGAAGCGCCTTGTAAACGCTATCAATGTTGTCCATCACAGCCTGCGGCATGCCCGCATGACGATTCGTCGCCACCTGCACTTTGAACGTGCATGAGTATTGTTCAAAAAGCAACAACTGAATCAAGCGGACAAAAGCAACCATATAGGAACTGTCTTTGCCGCCACCATACGCTACAAATACACCGTTGTTCATCAAATCACCCTTGTCCGGCAACACCTGGTGCAGTCGTTGTGCACATCGTGCGGCCCCCGCCATATTGGCCTCCCCCATATAGCGCTTCAACTGTTGGAGCAATTCCATCCGCATCTCCTTCACTTCTCTCATTTTTCTCCTTTTCCTCCTCTACGGTTCTCCAGCTCCGGGACAGGTAGGCAGTATGATCAGGTTCTGGGGAACTGGATCGAATCATAATGAAAATAAGTAATCCTCCATATGGCGGATTACATGGAAAACACAATTCCGCATTGTCCGCCTCCAGCCGTAAGACAAAATCTGGCCGGTTTTGTATCCGTTCCAGAGACAAAGAGACGGGAACTATATGATGGCATGAGCTGTTTGAGATCTCGTTAGAAAGGTTCGCGATGCTGATCACGCTGCTCACAGCATGAACGGCGCTTGCATAATGAGAGGATATTCGATGTGGTCTGTACATAACGTGTCCCAGGCATGACCCAAAATCACATGACCAAAGTCCACAGGTCGGCACGATCCGTACTGAAATGAAGGATGGTTGTTTCTAGAAAAATTGGCAATTCACATACTACAGCAAAACTTTGTTCCTGTAAATGGATTTTTTACATAAAAAACCCGGGTCATAGACCCGGGCCCAGCGCTTATCCTGTATGTTTGTGAGACGAACGCTTGGCATTCAGCATCCGTTCCAGATGGAGTTCCACATTCTGCTTCCACTCCGCAGCCTTGCTGGGAGGTATCAAGCCATCATTAGCCTTCTGATCGATCATCTCGACCAGAGAGGTTCTCATGGTCGTCTTGAGCTGCTCGGTCGGAACCTTTTTTTCCTCGGCTACTTCGGCGAGCGACTTTCCGCTTTCCAACTGTCGATTCAACTCATCAGGGGTCATTTTCAGAGTATCGGCCAACTGTGCCAGTCTGGCCCGTCTGTGCATTTTGCGTTCGGACCATTTCGCCTGCAGTCGTTTCTGGATGCCGCTTATTTGTCTTGCTTTCATCTCTTTGGCATCATCTGCTGACAGCTTTCCATCCGCCACGGCACGGTCGAGTCGTTTGCTTCGTTCCTTGGCGACCTCTTCCGTCAGACGGTCCAGGCTGACGCCTCGCTCTGCAGCAATCTCCGCCAGTGATTTATCCTGCTTCAACTGCTGCCGAAGCGATTGTTCATCCAGTTGCAAAAGCTTCAGCACGGCTGGCGAGTGGACCAAGTCAAGCCGATAGGAACGGGCTTTATGATGGCTGTGGGCTGCAGCGCCCCCTCCTTCATCTCGCTCAGCATGAAGCAAACCTGCGGGCATAATCAGCAGCGCGATAAGCAGTGCCAACACGCTCTTTCTCCAAGTGATCTGTCTGAGGTAATGGTTCATACACACCATCCTTTTTTCATGTATGATTTGCCACTGTTGGCAATCTCATGCATGATGTGTAAAAAAACCTTCTCAGACGTCTAAATAGGCCGTTGTCGCCAGAAGCGGCATCGGGCCAGGCAGGGTACGAAGGTATCGTGCCCTAACGCCGATTCTGCAGCTCTGCCAGCACATCGTCCAGCGGCAGTTTTTGTTCCCGCAGCAGCACCAACAGGTGGAACAACAGATCGGCCGCTTCGTAGCGGAGTTCTTCGTGGCTGCGATTCTTGGCGGCGATGATCACTTCGGCGGCCTCCTCGCCCACTTTTTTCAGGATCTTGTCCACCCCTTTGTCAAACAGGTAGGTGGTGTAAGAGCCTTCCGGACGTTCTGCTTCACGAGCGGCAATCAGCGTTTCCAGCTGATTGAGGATGGCAAAGCGATCATTTCCGGCAGCCGTTTTCGCAGTTGATCCGCTCTGTACCGGAATGGGTGTGTTGAAGCAACTGTATGCTCCTGTGTGGCAGCTCGGACCATTGGGAACAACTTGCACGATCAAGGCATCGCCGTCACAGTCGTAGCGGATCGACTGGACCCGCTGGGTATGGCCTGAGGTAGCTCCCTTGTGCCACAATTCCTGACGGGAACGGCTCCAAAACCAGGTCTCGCCTGTCTCTAACGTCTTTTCCAGCGATGTCCTATTCATATAGGCGAGCGTCAGGATTTCCTTGCTGACCGCATCCTGGACGATCGCCGGTATCAGTCCTTGCTCGGAAAACTTGAGCTCATCCCAAGGTATTGTGCTGGTCATGGGCGTATGGCAACTCCTCTCTCCAATAGATGTGATTTGACAGAGCCAAGCGATGTCTGCTCATAGTGAAAAATAGAAGCAGCCAGTGCTGCATCTGCTTTTCCTTGAGTCAATACATCTACAAAGTGATCAAGGCTGCCCGCGCCGCCGGAGGCAATGACCGGGATGGTGACGGCTTCTGAGACGGTGCGTGTCAACTCCAGGCCAAACCCGTTCTTTTCACCGTCATTATCCATACTGGTCAGCAGGATCTCACCTGCTCCCAACCGTTCCGCTTCAACTGCCCATTCCACCACATCGCGGCCAGTGGCATTGCGTCCGCCGTGCGTGTACACCTCCCACTTGTCCGCCCCCGTGCGTCGGGCATCGATCGCGACCACGATGCATTGGGTTCCAAACACCGTCGCCCCTTCGCGAATCAGCTCCGGACGAAGCACAGCGGCAGTATTGAGCGAGATTTTGTCTGCGCCAGCACGCAAAATCCGCTTCATGTCATCGACGCTGTTGATCCCGCCTCCAACAGTAAACGGGATGGTGATATGAGCGGCCGTCCGCTCGATCACCTCCACCATTGTTTTTCTCCCTTCATGAGAGGCGGAAATGTCCAGAAAAACCAGCTCGTCAGCGCCCTCTTGGCTGTATTTTTTCGCTAACTCGACCGGATCCCCGGCATCGCGCAGCCCGACGAACTGCACGCCTTTGACGACTCGACCATCTTTTACATCGAGACAAGGAATGATCCGCTTTGCCAGCATGCTACATGCCCTCCCCGGTCAGCCGGAGCGCTTCCGCCAACTTTACAGCTCCGGTGTAGAGCGCTTTTCCGACAATCGCTCCGCCAACCCCTTCATCTGTATAGCGGGCTAGTGCACGCAAGTCCTCAACCGTGCTGACGCCACCAGATGCAATCACCTGTTTGCCGCTCGATTGCGCCAACGACCGGATCGCTTCGATGTTGGGGCCGGTAAGTGTGCCGTCACGGGAGATGTCGGTATAAATAAACGTCTCCGCTCCCAACTGTGCCAGCTCAACTGCCAGCTGTTCCGCCTTGACGTCAGTCGTCGTCAGCCAGCCGCGAGTGGCGACCAATCCATCTCGGCAGTCCAGCCCGATCGCTATCTGTTTGCCGTATCGGGCCAAAACAGCCTCGGCAAAGGGGCGATTCTCAATCGCCGCCGTCCCCAGAATGACCCGGCTAACACCACCGTCCAAGTAGGCTGATACGTCCTGCTGCGTACGGATGCCGCCGCCGACCTGGACAGGCACACCTGCTTCCCTGGCAATCGTGCAGATCAAATCGATGTGGGCCGGTGTCCCCTGTTTGGCCCCGTCCAGGTCAACCAGATGCAGCCAGGTGGCCCCTTGTTCCACCCACTGCTTGGCCACATCAAGCGGCGATTCACCGTACACCGTCTCTTGTTCGTAATCGCCTTGGAACAGGCGGACACACTTGCCGCCGCGAATATCTATGGCCGGATAGATCGTAAAACTCATTGCAAGACCCCCTCACAAAGCTGGGCAAAGTTGCCCAGCAGCCGCATACCAGTCTCTCCACTTTTCTCAGGGTGAAACTGCATACCGTAGACACTTCCTCGACCCACGATTGCCGTCACGTCCTGATGGTAATCGGTGACGGCAAACAGGTGGTCGGGATTTTCCGGTTTCACGTGGTACGAGTGGACAAAGTAGACGTAGTCTCCACTGCTGACGCCTTGCAGCAGCGGATGATTATCCTTGTGCAGCGTCAGTTGGTTCCAGCCCATATGCGGCACTTTGTAGCCGCCAGAGAAACGGATCACGTCTCCAGGCAGCAGGTCAAGCCCCTGGTGAGAACCGTACTCCTCGCTTTGGCTGAAGAGCAGCTGCATCCCCAGGCAGATCCCGAGTAGCGGACGTCGGCTTGCGGCATACTCTCTCAACGGCTGTTCCAGTCCGGCCTGACGAATGTTATGCATCGCATCGCCAAATGCCCCAACCCCAGGCAGGATCAGTCCATCATACGAAGCGAGCTGGGCTGCCTCCGTGACAAACGCGTAACGATAGCCAAGCCGCTCCAGCGCCTTGCTCAGGCTGTATAGATTCCCCATCCCGTAATCGATGATGCCGATCATCTACAACAACCCCTTTGTAGAAGGAACGCCTTTGACGCGGGCATCAAACGAGGTCGCCTCATCCAAGGCGCGTCCCAGTGCTTTGAAGATCGCCTCGATCATATGATGGGTATTCTGGCCGTAGTGCAAAATCACATGCAGGTTCATGCGCGCCTCCAAAGCCAGTTTCCAGAGGAATTCATGGACCAACTCCGTTGGAAACTGACCCACTTGCTGCGACGGATAAGCCGCTCGGTACTCCAGATGGGGGCGATTGCTGAGGTCGATGACCACTTGGGCAAGCGACTCATCCATCGGCACAAACGCATTGCCATAACGCCTGATCCCTTTTTTATCCCCCAGCGCTTCCTGCAAGGCTTGGCCGAGGCAGATGCCGATATCTTCCACGGTGTGGTGGTAGTCCACCTCAATATCGCCCTTTGCCTGAACCGATAGGTCGAAGTGACCGTGCCGTGCAAACAGATCCAGCATGTGATTGAGAAACGGCACTTCCGTCTGCAGGGAGACATCCCCCTGCCCGTCAATTGCAAACGAAAGGGAAATGTCTGTCTCACCTGTTTTGCGCTCTACGCGCCCAATACGCTTGTTTCCTTCCATCTCGCTCACTCCATCTGACTCAAAGTTTTTCCGGGTCGTTCCCGAGATCGTTTAACCGCTCTCCGATCGCACGGGCATGGGCGGTCAGCCCTTCCTGTTCGGCGATGGCCATGATTTTTGCACCGTTTGCCTGCAGATCGCGTTTGCTGTATGAGATCACACTCGTTTTCTTGACGAAATCGTCTACTGACAGCGGCGAGGAAAAGCGGGCCGTGCCGTTCGTCGGCAGCACGTGGTTGGTTCCTGCAAAATAGTCCCCAACCGGTTCCGAACTGTATTCACCGAGAAAAACCGCACCGGCATTCTCCACTTTGCCCAGGTGAGCAAACGGGTCATCCATCATCAGTTCCAGATGTTCCGGTGCCAGTCGATTGACGACAGCAAACCCCTCTTCCAGGTCGCTGACGACACAGATGGCACCGTGGTTGGCGAGCGAAGCAGCCGCTATCTCACGGCGCGGCAGCTCCGCCAGTTGGCGCTGCACCTCTGCCTGGACCGCTTCCGCGAGTGAGCGGGAAGGTGTGACCAGCACGGCAGAAGCCAGCGGATCATGCTCCGCCTGCGAGAGCAGGTCGGCGGCGATGTAACGCGGGTTGGCCTGTTCGTCTGCCAGAACGACGATCTCGCTCGGTCCTGCCACCATGTCGATATCGACCAGTCCGAATACTTCCCGCTTGGCGAGCGCCACATAGATGTTGCCCGGGCCGACAATCTTATCGACAGCTGGGATTTGCTCAGTACCGTACGTTAACGCGCCGATCGCCTGCGCACCCCCCACTTTGTAAATCTCCGTCACCCCGGCAATCCGTGCCGCAGTGAGAATCACCGGATTGAGCCGGCCATCCTCTCCGGGAGGAGATACCATCACAATCTCTTTTACACCTGCTACCTGTGCTGTGACACCCGTCATCAGCACCGACGAGGGGTAAGCAGCGAGACCTCCCGGAACGTACAGACCGACCCGCTTCAACGGGCGGATCAGTTGCCCCAGCATCGTGCCGCTCTCCTTGCTGGTAAACCACGATTGATGGATTTGGCGTCGATGATAGTCGCGGATATTGTCTGCCGCCTCCCGCAGCGCCTGTACCACAGCAGGATCTACTTGTGTTTCCGCCTCTGCCCATTCCGCTTCACGAACGGAAAAATCCTGCAGTCGCACACGATCAAATCTTTCTGTATAGAAACGGAGTGCCTCGTCTCCCTCCGCCTTCACTCTGCCCAGGATCTCGCGCACCGCCTCCTGCTGCTCCCGCGTACCGCTATCTACACTGCGACGGGTATCAAAGTTGGCGGCGTCAACCATCTTGATCATCTCTTTACTCCCCTCACATTTTCAAAAGAATTCCCGCTTACCGGAACGGTTAGGCCGGGGAATGACCGACAGAAATTTCTGTGCGATGTCATCCACCGCTTCACTTTTCATCCGGTAGCTGGCACGATTGGCGATCAACCGGGTCGTAATCTCACAAATATGTTCCAACTCCACCAGTCCGTTTTCTCTCAGCGTCTGGCCGGTGGAGACGATGTCGACGATTCGGTCAGCGAGACCGATCAGCGGGGCTAGCTCCACTGAACCATTCAGCTTGATCACCTCAACTTGCTGACCCTGTTCGCGAAAATACTGGGATGCAATACGCGGGTATTTGGTAGCAACGCGCGGCGCTTCGACCGGCTTCCAATCAGGCAGCCCCGCTACCATCACCCGGCAGTAGCCGATCTGCAAATCAAGCAGTTCATAGACATCCCGTTCTTCTTCCAGCAGCACATCTTTGCCGACCACCCCGACATCGGCTACCCCGTACTCCACGTAGGTGGGTACGTCTGTTGGCTTGGCCAGGATAAACTGCAGATGACTGTCTGCAACCGGAATAATCAGTTTGCGCGAGTCCTGCAGATCAGCCGTCACGGTAAGCCCGGCCTGCTTTAAAAATACGAGGGACTCCTCAAATATACGCCCTTTTGGCATGGCAATCGTCAGTTTCTGCAGCTGGTCCGCACCGCTCATCCGGCCTCCCCCTCTCCCGTCATTTCGATCACTTCGACGTCGTCTCGCGTAACGAACGCACCGGCGTCAGCGGCGTGACCGATCAGTTGGGTCAACACGACACGCCCCAACTGCCGCTGTCGCTGCGCTTCCAGCAGCGCCCGCCGACGATTCGGTTCCGTGTAGAGGATCAACAGGCCGAGTTTTTTTGGCTCTGGTCGGCTGGAAGTCACCTGTAGGAGTCGGTCCATTTTGATCGCAAAACCAGTCGCAGGTGCCGGTCGTCCAAACCGGGCCAGCAGATGGTCGTAGCGCCCCCCGCCGATCAGCGGCGAGCCCAGATCAGCCGCATATCCTTCAAATACAGTTCCCGTGTAGTAGTTAAGATTGAGCACCAGGTTAAAGTCAAGCAGCAGGTGTTCGGTCACACCGTACGCTTCCAGTGCCTCCCATAGAGATTGAATGGTTTGCACAGCCTGGCGTGCTTTGCCGTTGACGGTGAGCTGCCGTGCTTGCTCGATCTTCGCCTTTCCCCCTCTCAAGCGCAACAGGGCGTGCAGGCGCTCTCGCCCCTCTTCGGCGATCGGCAGGGAATCGACAAGCTGGCGATAGCCGACGTAGTCACGGTCATGCAAGAACTGCCGAAACTGCTCATGATAAGAGCGGTCAGGCACGATTTCTTCAAGCAGACCGTCCATAAAGTCGGCGTGACCGATCGCTACTTTGAAGGAGGTGACACCGGCAGATTGCAGACAAGCTACGGCCAATGCGATCACTTCCGCATCAGCATCTACCGAGTGATCCCCGATCAACTCCACTCCCGTCTGATAAAACTCGGCGTTCCGGCCTGCCTCCTTCTCCTGAGCGCGAAAGACATTGGCCTGGTAGTACAAGCGTATTGGAAAAGGCACTTGCTTATACAAAGAAGAGACAACCCTGGCAATCGGCGCCGTCATGTCCGGTCGGAGCACCACTGTATGCCCTTGTTTGTCCAGCAGCTTAAACATCCGTTCTGTTGTGGTCAGACTCGCCTCTCCGACGGTATCATAATACTCAAGGGAAGGAGTGGCGATCTCTTCGTAGCCCCACTTTTCAATCTGTCCCCGCAGTGCTGCCTCCAAGTAGCGCTGTTTCGCCAGCGATTCCGGTAGAATGTCGCGCATGCCTAACGGTTTTTCAAATCCTAACGGCTTAGCCATCTGATTCTCCCTCCGAACGCTTTACTCTGCTAATGAACTAAAGCAAAGTGAGTTAGTAGAACTTTACCACTAAAGAGACAAATGGTCAACAGTCGGAACAATAGTTTGACAATTGGGAAAAACAAGGCAGGGCAAAAGAAAAACTCCGGTGGTCTACTATGGCCACCGGAGCAAAGTTTCTTCACTCAAACCCTTCCAGTACGATCTTTCCGATTGTATGTCCTGTCTCCACCTTGGCGTGTGCCTGTCGCAAGTTTGCCGCATTGATCGGATGCAGTCGTTCCGTCAGCGTCGTACGGATGTTTCCGCCATCCACTAGACCGGCGAGCTTGTTCAGCAGCTTGTGCTGTTCCTCCATATCAGCCGTCTGGTATAGCGAACGTGTAAACATCAATTCCCAGACAAACGTTGCACTCTTGTTTTTTAGAAGGGTTAGATCAAGAGGTTGATCCGTCTCGACAATAGAGCAGATTTTCCCTTGCGGCGCGATCGCCTCACTCATGCTGTGCCAGTGCTTGTCGGTACTGTTGAGGCAAAGAATGTAGTCAACATGGTCAAAACCGATCTCTTTTAGTTGCGTCGCAAACGGTTGATGATGATTGATCGTGTAGGTGGCCCCATGCTGCTTTGCCCAGCGGATCGATTCATCGCGTGAGGCTGTACCGATCACGGTTAACCCTGCCAGACTGGCTAATTGCGTCGCGATCGAGCCAACTCCGCCAGCTGCACCGATGATCAGGATCGTTCTTCCCCGATTGGCTTCGGCAGCAAACGGGATGCCGAGACGATCAAAAAGTGCCTCCCAGGCTGTAATTCCAGTGAGCGGCAGAGCGGCTGCTTCGGCAAAGGTAAGCGTTCTGGGCTTCTTCCCTACTATCCGCTCGTCTACGAGGTGGTATTGACTATTGCCGCCCGGACGAGCGATGCTGCCTGCGTAATACACCTCATCTCCTGCTTGAAACAAGCTGCTGTCAGAACCTGTCTGCACCACGATCCCTGCCACGTCCCATCCGAGAATCCTCGGCTGTTCTTCCACCTTCTCTTTTGGTGCGCGTACTTTCACATCTACCGGATTGACCGAGATCGCCTGCACCTGGACAAGCAGGTCGCGCCCGGTTGGAGTGGGTTGTTCCACTTCGACATCAAGCAAGCTATCCGGATGATCGATCGGCAAATAGCGGGTCAGTCCAACTGCTTTCATCGTTTTCTCTGTGTTCATAACCATCGTTCCTCTCCTGTTTTTTTGCCTACAGCCCGATTATATGTAGTATAATTACTTTTTGTAAGTAGGCACATTCATGTGATGTAGTATCACTTTGTATACCATGGGAGGATGAGGAGATGAGGAATCGCAAAAGCGGGTACGGGCACTGCCCCAATGATGAGGCATGCCCGGTCGAAACAACGTTGGATGTGATCGGCGGTAAATGGAAAGGGGTCCTGCTCTATTATTTGCTTGATGGAAAGAAACGCTTCAACGAGTTTCGGAGAATCTGCCCGGGCATCACGCAGCGCATGCTGACCCTGCAGTTGAGAGAGTTGGAACAAGACGGAGTGATTCATCGAGAGGTATACCACCAAGTTCCGCCGAAAGTGGAATACTCGCTAACCGACTTCGGCAGAACCCTGGAGCCCATCATATTGGAAATGAAAAAATGGGGGGAGATGTATAAGAAAACCGTGCAGCTTACTCGACTTCCCGAATGATCTGCATCGGATTGCCGCCAACGAAACAGCCAGCAGCGATGTCTTTGTGAACCACCGTACCGGCTGCCACAACCGCTCCATCGCCAATCGTCACACCAGGTAGTATGATGCTGTTGGCGCCAATCAGCACACCGTCCCCGATCCGCACCTCACCTAACCGATACTCATCGACCAGGTATTCGTGCGCCAGGATCGTGGTGTTATAGCCGATGACGCAGTTTTTCCCCACTTTGATCAGCTCGGGAAACATGATGTCGACCATGACCATGAGTGCAAAAGCGCTTTGCTCTCCCACTTCCATCCGCAGCAGCCTGCGGTACATCCAGTTCTTCCACGATAAAAACGGGGTGTAACGGGAGAGTTGGATGACGACGAAGTTTTTGACGACTTTCCAGAAGCTGACGGTTTGGTAGAGCTGCCAGAGTGGGTTGGCCCCCTGCACCTGGTATCGTTTTGTCTTTCGCATATGCTTTGCTAGCCCCTTGTTTTCATAGTCTAAACGGCGAGTTCACTTATAGATCTGGTTCGGCGTCCTCAATCGTATCCGTCAGCCGCTTGGAAAAATGGACAGCGGCGTTGTAACCCATGCGTTTCAGGCGGAAGTTCATCGAGGCTACCTCAATGATCACGGCCAGGTTGCGGCCAGGGCGGACGGGGATCGTAAGCAGCGGAATCTCCGTATCCATAATCTTCATGGTTTCCTCGTCCAAGCCTAGGCGTTCATACTGTTTATGCTGATCCCACAGCTCCAGTTTTACCACCATGGCAATATTTTTTACGTTCCGCACTGCCCCTGCTCCAAACATCGTCATCACGTTGATGATCCCCACACCACGAATCTCCAGCAGATGCTGAATCAGCTCAGGCGCACTGCCGATCAGTTGGCCCTCCTGGGTCTGGCGGATCTCCACTGCATCATCGGCGACCAGCCGATGGCCTCGTTTCACCAATTCCAGTGCTGTCTCACTCTTGCCGATCCCGCTGGCGCCCACGATAAGCACCCCTACCCCGTAGATGTCGGTCAGCACGCCGTGCAGCGTCGTCGTCGGGGCCAGACGGTTTTCCAAAAAGTTCGTCAGCTTGCTGACCAGATTGGTCGTAGCGAGCGGAGACTGCAAAACCGGAATATTCCGTTCGTTGGAGATTTCCACCATCTCAGGTGTCACATCTTGACTGCGGGTGATGCAGAAACAAGGAGTTTGCTCATCCATCAGAAAGCCTAGCCGCTCTACCCGCTCTGCTTGACTCAGGGTTTTGAGAAACCCCATCTCTGTCAAACCGAGCAGCTGAATCCGCTCTGCTGGATAATGGGACAAATACCCTGCTAATTGCAGACCGGGCCGACTCAAGTCGGTCACCGTGATCTCCCGCCCCAGACCATCCTCACCACTCAAAACTTTCATATGGAACTGTTCCACCACGTGGCTTACTCTTGTTTTTCGCATAAGATTCTCCTTTATGTCCCAGGTTGGATTTGCCGCGCCTGATTTTTCTCTATTGTAGCCAATCGTCCGACTCGACGACAACCTTTCCCTTCTTGGTTGTTTCCTTGCCTATCGTTTACATTCTGCGACTTTTTTCATAAGATAGTAGTGGATTAACAGACTTTCAAATCATATGGCACCACGCTTCTATTGCGATTTGTAAACGAGAAGGAGGGCGGCCTGATGAACAGCCTACTAGAATTTTTCCTACTCAACGTGCCCGAAGCTCTCGTCGTCCTCATGGTTGGATTGGCCGTCTTCAACAAATCAATCCTGCCCAAGTGGAAGCAGGGACTCTTGTTCAGCTTCCTGTATGGGAGCGGCAGCTTTTTGCTGACTCATCTTGGCTTGTCTATTGATGTAAAAGCATTCCTCCTACTATTCTGGATGTTCGTACTCGTTTATTGGCTGATTGAACGAAAGACTTGGCTCGCCCTGGTCATTTGTGCAAGTTCATTCTCTTTATTCTTTATTTCTGAATTCTTTATCATTATTTTTTTCCAGACTTTCTCCATTAATCTTGACGAGATTATGGAAAACAAACACTATCTTTACTTGGCGGTCTGGCTGTACTTTTTATTTTTGCTAATCATCACCGTTATCTTGAGGTTCCTTCGCTTTGATATTCGTCGGTTAATGCCCAAAGCCAAACTAAACCGGTATTTAACCTTGCTCATTCTGGTAGGAAGTATTGAATTCTTTTTGATTTTGTTTATGAGTACTCATTTCTATCTGGCAAAGAAAAATGTTCTACCCTTATTATACTTGGATCACGTCCCCATTTTGAATTGGGCGATTCTGGTTTTGTTTATCGTGATTACCTATTTATTCTGGGTCTATTTAAGCCTCACGATCGATCGCGTAGAAACCGAAACGGAAACTCCATACTTGCAGAACATAAACGAATTATTGACTGCTATCCGCTCGATCAAACACGATGCTGTCAATCACTATACCGCTATCGATGGCTTCCTAAAGGTAGGTATGTACGACATGGCGTCAGATTATGTAAAGCAGCTAATGCGCGAAACAACCAATGTGGTGCAAGCTGTCGATGGTGTAAAGAGTCCAGCCGTTTCAGCCCTGCTTCATTCTAAAATGGCTGTCTGTATGGCGGAGCGGATTCATTTTTCCGTCAACATCCAATCCGAGTCCCAGTTTTCATTTGTAAAGACGTATGATCTCATTAAAATCCTCGGCAATCTGCTAGACAATGCGATCGCCGCTACGCTTGAGGAAGTAGAGGAGAACCGTTTTATCGTTCTTCGTTGGGAAGATACAGACAAAGAGCGGTCCCTGTACATCGAAAACAGCGGTCCCACGATACCTACCGACAAACTAGATGAGGTTTTCAATCTCGGTTATACAACAAAAGGAGAGGGGGAAGGAGGAGTTGGACTTGCTGTCGTGAAAAAGGTAGTCAAATCCTATGGCGGTCGTATTAAGGTATCCTCCAACAACGGTATCACGCGCTTCTCCATTTTATTTCCTCTGTAGGGAAAGATGTTAGGAGGAATGATCATTTGAGTTGGACAGAAAAAGTGTCGAACCGATTGGCAAGGAGACTTGTCACCGAAGGAAGTCCTTATTCCCTTGGACAAATATCGCACGGGATAGAGATCTTTCTTTTGATGGTACTCAATGCGGCATTTCTGTTGGTCGTTTCTTATATTCTGGGCTGTTTTATGGAATCAGTCGTGATTGGATTCATCTATATGCTCCATAGAAATTTCACAGGAGGGGTTCACTTTAGAAACCAATCGGCTTGCTTTTTCATCGGAAATGCCTTGATGATCGGCTTGGCCCTCATTGTAAAATCGTTGCCGTCTGTACCGGATGTTTTTTCCTACTCTCTCATTAGCATCAGTTTCGTATTGTCGTATCTCGTAAACGCGCGGCACGCACCGGCGAAGCATATCTATGTAGAATACGATCCATTCATTATCAAAAGGAATCGCACAATTATCTTAAGATTGTTAATCTTTGGTTGTCTTTTATCTTATTTATTAGTATACTTTGCTTATAGCAAGTTTGCCTTTGCTTACACAGTTGCTATATTACTCCAATCGATATTGCTCCATCCCGTCATATATCGACTGGTTGAGAGTATCGAACATAAATTCTTCAAAGGAGTTGATTTATGATGTTGAAGAAAATGGTTGAGCGAGCCAATGGTTTTTTTGCAACTGTATCTGCTCACAATCTGTCCGGTAAATGCTGCACAGGAATCTTGCACGAACCTAAACCGCCTCACCTTCGTGAAAAATAATAATATTTTCACTCGTGCCTAATTAATAAATCTAGTCAAAAAAGCCGCATCGTAAGATTTACGATGCGGCTTTTTTCTTACGTGTCATTCGGTGAATGACGGCAGCAAACAAACTCATCGTCGCCGCCGCAAGAACAGTCGTCATCAGTGAATCCGGCCACACGCCAATCTCAAATCCATCGATCAGGTAGGCCGTCAAGGCAAACGTCACAGCATTTGTGAAAAACCAGAATAATCCCAATGTCAAGAAGTTGAGCGGCATGGTCAGCATCACCAGGATCGGCCGGATCATCGTATTCACCAACCCCAGGATAAAAGCAGCCATGACCGCCACACCAAACCCGGTTACTTCTACCTCGTCAAACAAATAGCTGATCGCCAAGAGCGCTCCCCCATTAAGCAGCAACCGGACCACCCATCTTAACATTCTCTCCCCTCCTCAAGAGATCCCTCTCAGCTCCTTCTCCCACTGCTCAAAAAACCGCAGCATAAAGGCGTGGCGCTGCTCAGCTATCTGCCTCGCCGTTGGCGTAAACAGGCGGTCCTTTAGTTTGACTAGTTTCTGTTCAAACTCTCGCTGTGGGGTATGCTGGTCGAGTTGGTCGGACTGTAACGGCTGACCGATGACCCCGGAATAGGCGAACGCCCGGCCAATCCCGACCGCTCCGATCGAGTCCAGTTTATCAGCATCGAACAAGATCTTTTCCTCCAGGGTTTGTGGAGGATTCTCTTTGCGCCAGCGGTGAGTCAGGATCGCTTTTTGAACGGCCTCGATCACCGCGTGGTCATAGCCCTCCTCCCGCAACATGGGCTCACACTGTCGAGCACTGATTTGGGCGTGGCATTCTTTTGTCCGTCTTTCTTCTGCACGCCCGATATCGTGCAGCAAAGCAGCCAGCCGGAGCACTGTCATCTCGGCCCCTTCTTCACGGCCAATTCGTTCACAGAGGGCCATCACGCGCAGGTTGTGACTCCAATCGTGCGCCGGATCCTGTCCGTCAAAACAGCGTTCCGCCCGCTTCAGTAGCCGCGGTGGCAGTGCTTCTACAATTAGCGCCGCGTAATCCATCGCTCCTCCACCCTTTCTTAGTCCGGATTATTTCGCCACCAACTGGTCCATCCGGGCCAATGTCCGCTGGCGGTCGCGCTCCAGGATCGGTCCGAGAAACTGTCCGGTGTAGGAGATATCCTGCTGAGCTACCTCTTCCGGAGTGCCGGTTGCGATGATTTCACCGCCGCGAATACCACCTTCCGGGCCGAGGTCGATAATATAATCAGCTGTCTTGATCACATCCAGGTTGTGCTCGATCACCAGCACAGTATCGCCGTTCTCCACCAACCGCTGCAGCACTTTTAGCAAGCGGTCGATGTCGTCCGTGTGCAGACCGGTCGTCGGCTCATCCAGGATGTACAGCGTGCGCCCATTGCTGCGCCGGTACAGCTCCGAGGCCAGTTTGACCCGCTGCGCTTCCCCACCGGAGAGCGTCGTCGCCGGCTGCCCCAGATTCATGTAGCCTAGTCCGACATCGTACAGCGTCTGCAGCTTCCGCTCAATACGTGGAATGTTGCGGAAAAACTCCAGCGCATCCTCGATGGTCATCTCCAGTACATCTGAGATGCTTTTGCCTTTGTACTTCACTTCTAATGTCTCACGATTGTAGCGCTTGCCGTGGCAAACCTCGCAAGGCACGTAGACATCGGGCAAGAAGTGCATCTCGATCTTGATAATCCCATCTCCGCTACACGCTTCACAGCGGCCTCCTTTGACATTGAAGCTGAAACGTCCTTTTTTGTAGCCGCGCACTTTGGCCTCATTGGTCTGGGCGAACAAGTCGCGGATGTCGTCAAACACACCGGTATAGGTAGCCGGGTTGGAACGCGGGGTACGGCCGATCGGCGACTGGTCGATATCGACTACCTTATCCAAGTGTTCCAGGCCGGTGATGCGCCGGTGGCTGCCCGGCTTCGCCTTGGCACCGTTTAACTCGCGGGCCAGCGCTTTGTGCAGGATTTCGTTCACAAGGGTACTTTTCCCCGATCCGGAAACGCCGGTGACAGCGACAAACACGCCGAGTGGAATCTTGGCGTTCACGTTTTTCAGGTTGTTTTCGTTTGCCCCTTCGACAGTGATCCACTTGTCGCCTGCCTCACGACGATTGAGCGGCACCGGGATGAACTTTCGCCCGCTCAGATAGGCTCCGGTGAGCGAGTTGGGATTTTCCATCACTTCTTGCGGTGTCCCAGCCGCCACTACCTGACCGCCGTGAATACCCGCTCCGGGGCCGATGTCGATCACGTAGTCGCAGGCCAGCATCGTATCTTCATCGTGCTCCACGACAATCAAGGTGTTGCCCAGACTGGTCATGTGTTCGAGCGTTTTGATCAGACGGGCGTTGTCGCGCTGATGCAGCCCTATACTAGGCTCGTCGAGGATGTAGAGGACGCCCATCAGGCTGGAACCGATCTGCGTAGCCAGGCGAATGCGCTGCGCTTCCCCACCGGAGAGCGTTCCCGCAGCACGGCTGAGGGTCAAATAATCAAGCCCTACATCGATGAGAAAACGGAGCCGTGCTTTAACTTCTTTCAGGACGAGATTGGCAATCTTGGCGTCTTTCTCGTTCAGCTCCAGCTGATCGGCATAAGCAAACGCATCCGAGATGGAGAGTTCAGTCAGTTGGGAAATGTTCTTGCCGCCCACCAACACGGCCAGGCTCTCCTGCCGCAGACGCTGCCCTTTGCAGACCGGACAAGGCTTCTGACTCATGAAACCCTCGATCTGTTCACGGATGTAATCGGAACTGGTTTCCAGATGACGCCGCTGCAGGTTGGGCACGACCCCTTCAAACGGAACAACCGCCTCTCGAACCTGGCCGAACTCGTTTTCATAGCGGAAGTGAATCTTTTCGCCTCGGCTGCCGTACATGACAATTCGCAGTTGTTCCTCCGGCAACTCTTCCACAGGGATATCCATGTCAATCTCAAAGTGGCGGCAGGCCGACTCCAGCAACTGCTGGTAGTAGGTGGATGACTTCGGCTCCCATGCCTCGATCGCGCCTTCATTCAGACTTTTGCGGGTGTCTGGTATCACCAGATCAGGGTCCACTTCCATCTTGACCCCCAGGCCGTCACATTCCGGACAAGCTCCGTAGGGGCTGTTAAATGAGAACATGCGCGGCTCCAGTTCACCGATGGAAAAGCCGCAGATCGGGCAAGCATGCTTTTCGCTAAACAGCAGCTCTTCCTGATCGATCACGTCCACGATGACTTTGCCGTCGGCCAGTTTCAGTGCTGTCTCCAGCGAATCAGCCAGTCTGGTCTGCGCATCCGGTTTGACCACGATCCGGTCAACCACCACTTCAATCGAGTGCTTCTTGTTTTTTTCCAGCTTGATCTCTTCTGACAGGTCGCGCACTTCGCCATCAACCCGTACACGAACGTAGCCTTCCTTGCGAATCTCATCGAGCAGCTTGACATGCTCTCCTTTGCGTCCCTGTACCAGCGGCGCCAGGATTTGCAGCCGTGTGCGCTCCGGGTACTCCATCACCCGGTCGACCATCTGTTCAATCGTCTGCGAGCTGATCTCGATTCCGTGCTCCGGGCAGATCGGTTTACCAATGCGCGCATACAGCAGCCGCAGGTAATCGTATATCTCGGTTACCGTTCCCACCGTTGAACGAGGGTTGCGGCTGGTCGTCTTCTGATCGATGGAAATCGCCGGTGACAGTCCTTCTATCGAATCAACGTCCGGCTTGTCCATCTGTCCCAGGAACTGCCGGGCGTACGCTGACAAGGACTCGACATACCGCCGCTGCCCTTCTGCGTAAATGGTGTCAAACGCCAGTGACGACTTGCCGGACCCGGATAGACCAGTCAGCACGACAAACTTGTCGCGCGGAATGGTTACATCAATATTTTTCAGATTGTGCGCCCGGGCTCCTTTTACTACTATGTGCTCCAGCGGCATGCTGAGATTCCACTCCTCACATTTCAGCTTTCAATTCCAAAATCAAATCGCGCAGTTCAGCCGCCCGTTCAAACATCAGATTGCGGGCTGCCTCTTTCATCTCATCTTCCATCCGCTCAATGACCCGCAGGCGATCTTTCTTCGGCATCTTCTTGAAGTCAGCTTGCGGCAGATAGTCCGCCTTTTCTTCCGCCACCTTGGTCGCTTCGATCACATCGCGAACCGCCTTCTTGATCGTTTGCGGCGTGATGCCGTGCTGTTCGTTGTAGGCGATCTGTATCGATCGGCGCCGCTCTGTCTCCCGAATCGCAGCGGCCATCGAATCGGTGATCTTGTCGGCATACATGATCACTCGGCCTTCCGCGTTGCGGGCTGCGCGGCCAATCGTCTGGATCAAGGATCGCTCATTGCGGAGGAAGCCTTCCTTGTCCGCATCGAGGATCGCCACCAGCGACACCTCTGGCAGATCCAGTCCTTCCCGCAGCAGATTGATCCCGATCAGCACATCAAACTCACCCAGACGGAGCGACCGCAGGATCTGCATCCGTTCCATCGTCTTGATATCAGAGTGCAGGTAACGAACTTTGATGCCGATCTCCTTGAGGTAGTCGGTCAGATCTTCGGCCATCTTTTTGGTCAGCGTGGTCACCAATACGCGCTCGTCTTTGGCAATGGTGGCTTGAATCTCACCGATCAAGTCGTCAATCTGCCCTTTGATCGGGCGCACCTCAACCGTCGGGTCGACCAAGCCGGTGGGCCGGATCACCTGCTCGACGATCTCCGGACTGTGCTCCAGCTCAAATGGTCCGGGTGTGGCTGAAATAAAGACAAACTGTGGTATCTTCCCTTCAAACTCTTCAAACGTCAGCGGTCGGTTGTCGCGGGCCGAAGGCAGTCGGAAGCCGTGCTCTACCAGGACGTCCTTGCGCGCTCGGTCCCCGTTGTACATCCCGCGCACCTGCGGCAGGGTCATGTGCGACTCGTCAACCATCAGCAAAAAGTCATCCGGAAAATAGTCCAGCAATGTGTAGGGCGGATGGCCCGCAGGCAAACCGGTCAGATGACGGGAGTAGTTTTCGATGCCCGAACAAAAGCCCATCTCTGCCATCATTTCGATATCGTACCGCGTCCGTTGCTCCAGCCGCTGAGCTTCCAACAGCTTGCCTGCGGCATGCAGTTCGGCCAGCCGCTCCTCCAGCTCCCGCTGAATATTCTCAATCGCCCGCTTCATTTTTTCATCGCGAGTGACGAAGTGGGATGCCGGGAAGATCGCGACGTGATCACGCGTACCCAGGATTTCTCCCGTTACTACGTCAATCTCCGTAATCCGCTCAATCTCGTCGCCGAAAAACTCGACACGGATCGCCTGCTCGCTCTGCGAGGCGGGGAAAATCTCCAGTACGTCGCCGCGCACCCGGAACGTGCCGCGCGTAAAGTTGATGTCGTTGCGGTCATACTGGATATCGACCAGCCGATGCAGGACTTCCTCCCGACTCTTCTCCATGCCGACGCGCAGGGAAAGCAGCAGTTCACGATATTCTACCGGTGAACCCAAACCATAGATGCAGGAAACCGAGGCGACGATGATCACATCCCGCCGTTCAAACAGCGCACTGGTCGCGGAGTGACGCAGTTTGTCGATCTCATCGTTGATGCTGGCATCTTTTTCGATATAGGTATCGGACTGAGGGATGTAGGCTTCCGGTTGATAGTAGTCGTAGTAGCTGACAAAGTATTCGACTGCGTTGTGCGGAAAAAACTCCCTGAACTCAGCCGCAAGCTGAGCCGCCAATGTCTTGTTGTGGGCCATCACCAGTGTCGGCTTGTTTACCCGCGCGATCACCTGGGCTGCGGTAAAGGTCTTCCCTGTCCCGGTAGCACCGAGCAGGGTCTGGTACCGTTTGCCGGCGATGATCCCCTCCGCCAGGCGATCGATCGCCTGCGGCTGATCGCCGGACGGCTGATACTCGGAAACCAATTGAAAGCGATCCATCTAGCCGTTCATCCTTCCTATTGTACTATCATCATTATAGCACAAAATGTAAGTCGTTAAGCAGAGAATTCGAACATTTGTTTGTCTATTGCCTCGTCCCCTTTTTGCCGATATGAAAAGAGATGACGAAACATGGGGAGGATCACGATGCCAAACAGCGTCAACGACACCGTCTATATTCCACCCAACTGGAGTTATAAAGGCAAAAAAGAATTCAGTACTGAAATAGATCAAAACTCTTTTATGAAGCTGCTGATCGAGCAGTTGAAACAGCAAGATCCATTGTCTCCGATGGACAACCAGCAATTCGTGCAGCAGACGACGATGATGACCATGGTGGAGCGGCTGACTCGCATCCAAACCTTGATGGAGGAATCCAACAGCAGTTTGCTCAACCTGCCTCAATACGAGACATTGATCGGCAAGACAGCCACCTATGACATGGTGACCGTCGATGAGGCAACCGGAGAGAAGTCGGTCGAGGTTAAGACGGACACCATCAACGACGTTAAAATGGTCGACGGCAAGATCATGTTCGTGATTGGCGAAGATGTCGTTCCGCGTGGAAACGTCCACGGACTGGACTCGGAAGGCATGTCGGACGACAGCCTGCTGGATAGTGCGCTGAAGTTTACGCAACTGCTCGGAACGCTGGTCTCCTATACGGAACAGGAAAAAGTGGATGCGGATGGCGATCCAGATACAACCGACGATATCTCCACAGTCGATGTGACAAAACAGGGGACGATTACCGGTTTCAACGTCAAAGACGGATTGATCGAATTCACCCTCGACAATGGCAAGAAGCTCGGCATGGCCGACATCATCGGTCTGGAAATGGCTCCAGACAACATCCCGATGGACAATACGCTCAAATACACGCAACTGATCGGCTACACGGTCACCTATCTGGAAGAGGTCGTCAACGACGATGGCTCCAAGGAATCGGTAGAGAAAACAGGAACCATCGACGCTGTCAGCATGAAAAACGGACTGGTTGAGTTCTTGTTGGCAGATGATCAGAAGATTTCACTGCGGGATATCATTGGATTTGAGGCATCGAATAACGGATAATGGACTGTCGCTTGGTCGACCGGAATCCTCTAGGAAGCTGTTCTGAGAAGCCATGAAAAGGCCTCGGGACAGCTTCTTTTTCCCTTGCGCACAATCCCCTTGTAATTCTGGTCTTATAACGAACTGGAACTGCGCCTCAGTTTGCATATTCTTGGCCGCTTTGATCTGCTCTGTCAGTTCGTTGAGAGAGAACGGGAAGGAGAGATACTGTTCCTCCCATAACGCTAGATACCTCTCGGCTATGTCAGATTCCAATGAACCGTCGGTCGATCCCATTCCCGGCATGGTTATCGCCAGATCAACGAGGCATCATTGCTTTGGAGGCGCCTCATCCGGTGGTGCCGTATAGACAGCCAAAAGCCCGTCCAATCGTAGATCGGTACGGGCTGAGACTACTTATTTTGTTTTCACCTACGCTCCCATCTTCAGCTTCTGCAGTTGCTTGCCAAGCAGTTGGACCAAGCTCAGTTTGCGGATGTCCATATAGTACTGTGTCTCCTGATCGGGGACGACGATAATCCCCAACTGGTGATGGTTGCCAGCATAGACGGCACACTGGAGAAACTTCACTTCCTGCTGATAGGTGAGCACTTCCATCTTGCAAAATGCCGGATTGGCCTGCAGGGCCGGATACAGTTGTTCCTTGTCCCGCACCGAGATCCCGTTTACCTTGACAATGATCTCCCCCGGCAGTATCCCTAGCTCTTCCGCTGGTGTGTTGGGGATCACGGCCATCACCTTAATCCCTTTGGACGATTGGATAAAGTAGGGCGGCAATGCTTGTTCGCGCCTGCGGCTGTACCAGACCAATGCTTCGTGTCCGGCAACGGCAAACAGAGCAGCTAGTACAACAAGCGCCGGCAGCCAGACAGCAGCATAGGAGAGTCCCAAGAGGAGAATCGCGTACCATGTCAGCACACGAGAGCTTTCCCTCACTTTTTGGCGCGGCGTCATCGCCTGTGTCAGATCGGAAAAGCCTGTCACAGCAGGCAGCAGCAGCAGGGCAAAGGAAGCACTGCTCCATTCAGATGAAAACAGCGGCCAGCCTGAATAGAGCGCCTCTGTCACGCCGGAGGAAGAGTCGGTTGGCACGAACAGGAGCAGTGGTGTCAACCAAAAGGACTGAAGCTGATAAGCCCCGATAATCCGCCCTCGCTTCCCGCCGATGAACAGTGGAGACGCATCACGGCTGCCAACGGCACGGACGAGCATCGCCTCAGCCAGATGCAATAACGCGACCAAGGCAAGCAGCGGTACTGGCTGCACCTCCATCAGCCATCCCCATACTACGCCAACGGTCGAAAACTGTGCGGGCTGCGGCCACAGCAGCGCAACCAGATGGAGTAGCGTCAACAGACCTGCGGCATAAGCCAAGCAGAGGAAACGCAGCCGAAAAAAGGCGAGCAAAATGGCCAGAAAAGCGGTCATCCAGATATCCGTCACCTGAACCACCACACCCAATGCCGCCGCTATCACCGAGACCAGCAAGCCTCCAACAAGCCCCCAGCCAATCGAGCGGATCGTCTGAACCAAAGGTATATGAAGTCGAACCGCAAACAACTGACGTTCAATCGCCATTTGTTTGCGATACTGCAGGTATATGAACAAGGCGAATACGTATAAAAGTGGGTTTAGCAGTAACTGAACGATGCCATACAACACATCGGACAGCATCCCCCATCCATTCAGCATCCGACCGATCACCTCATTTTCCAAAAACTGGATGTATACCGAGCCTCAGACGACGGCATGGCCGTAGTTTGGCGAAACAGAAAAAAGACCACGGCAGAATAAACCGTGGTCTTACCTTTCTACAAGCTGCAGGCGATTCCCTGCCACTGGATTATTTTGTTTTCTGCTGCTTCAACACTTCAATCGCTCGCTGCAGCTGCAGGTCGTTTTGCGGATCTCTGATCTTCTCCAGCAGCGCTTCATGGAGCGCCTCCACTGTCGCTTGATCCACCTTGCCGGTTACGGACAGCTTATGCTCCTTCTGGAACTGTTTGACGGCCTCTTCCGTTCGCTTGTCAAAGTAGCCGTCTTCGCGTCCCGGATCAAGTCCCAATCCTTTCAGGATCACTTGCAGGTTCTTCACCTCGGGACCAGCCAAGTCAAAGGTTAATGCCTTGTTGTCAGGCAGTCGCGCGGCATTAAAGTATTCAGGCTGCTGCACAGCGACGTCCGGTTCAATCCCTTTGTTGTTGATCCAGTCGCCATTTGGCGTCAGCCACTTGGCGATGGTCAGCTTGATCAGACTGTCATCTTCCATCTGTACGGTACTTTGTACTGTTCCCTTGCCAAATGTCTTCTCACCGACCAGTTTGTAGCCGCCGCTCTCACGCATCGCGGCCGCGAGTATCTCCGAAGCGCTTGCGCTTCCTTTGTCGGTCAGCACCACGATCGGGTATGGTTTCAATTCTGATGCTTCCGCGTTGTACGTATCACCCTGTTTGGAACTTCCTTTGCCATACTCGATCTTGACGATTGGTTTCTTGTCGGGAAGCAGCGTCTTGGTGATGTCGACCACCGCTTTCAGGTACCCACCGGGATTTCCCCGCACATCAATAATCAAGCCGTCGATGCCTTCCCCCTCCAGGCGGTTTACCTCCTCCTGGAATCGAGCGGCTGTCTCGGTGGAAAACTGGGCGATCTGGATCTTGCCAAAGGCAAACGAACCGCTCTTTAAGCGTTCACCGTAGACCGTCTCAACCGGAATCTCGTCACGAGTGACGACGATGGTCAGCGGTTGAGCCGTACCCTCACGAACCACTTCCAGCGTCACCTTGGTTCCCTTGGGGCCGCGGATTTTCTCAACTGCTTCGTGGAGACTCAATCCCTCCAGCGACTCGCCGTTTACACTGATCACCTGATCGTTCGGACGAAGCCCCGCCTTCTCTGCCGGCGAATCCTTGTACGGAGATACAATCGTCACCCGTCCGTTCTTCATCGTCACTTCTGCGCCGATGCCCTGAAAAGAGGAGTGCAGCGCGTTGTTGTACTCACCGGCCGATTCCGGGTCCATGTAAGCAGAGTAGGGGTCTTCAAGCGACTGAATCATCCCTTCAATCGCTCCCTCGACCAATTGATCGGCAGGTACATCCTGCACGTACTGGCTCTTGATCACGTTATAAGCATCATGCAGCTTGGCAAATTCCTTCGGGTACTGACTCTGCCCGCTCCCTGGCAGGAACGCATCCCCCAAGGCGGCGATCGCACCCGATGTAGGGCTATTCAAGCTCCCTTTTACGACAGTTATCGTAAACATACTGCTGATTACCATGCTAAATGCAACCAGTAAAAATACCAAACGACCGTTCCATCTCATCGTTTCTACTCACCATCCTTTGCGCTTCCGGAAAAAAGGTATGCAGCTAGTTTATGCAAACCGGACGCACAATATTTACCTGCGGCTCATCAGCGGATCAAAGGAGCCGGATCGATCGCCACGTCGTTTTTGTAGACCGTAAAGTGGAGGTGATTACCGGTGGAGCGGCCCGTGGAACCTACCTCTGCAATCTTTTCCCCTCGTTGGACGACTTGTCCCACTTTTACCTGGATGCCGCCTTCGCGGATGTGAGCATACAGGGTACTGTACGTTTCATCGTGCTGGATGATCACGGCATTGCCATAGCCCCGATACAGACCGGCGAGGATGACCACGCCTTTCTCAGCGGCATAGATCGGTGTCCCCTTGGGGGCGGCCATGTCCAGTCCGTTATGTCCGGCCGATTTGCCGGTAAACGGGTCAGTCCGCATGCCGAACCCAGAGGTAAACGTAAACGACCCAGGCGGCAGCGGCAGGCCCAGCTTTCCGCCACTTGCGATGACGCTGCCGCCCTGCATGCGGATTTTCTCCGCCAGTTTCGCTTTCTCCTGTCTGGCCATCGCGAGCAGATTCTCCTCAAACTGCACCAGACTGTCGTGCAAATCTTCCTCTTTTTCCTTCAACTCCGCCTTAATCGCGACACTCTGTTTGTACTGAGAATCCAGATCCGCCTTGAGCTTCTCTGCCTCGGCAAACATCGTCTCCAACTTGGCCAGGTGCTCGTCCACTTCTTTCTTCTTGGCCTCGATCGTTTCCTTGTCACGAATGTTTTCCTCAAGTATACGCTTGTCCTGCTCAAAAATCGTCTGCAGTGCGTGGAAGCGGTTGAGGAAGTCGCTAAAATCGGTAGAGCCGAGCAGAACCTCTAGATAAGAGACGGTGCCGTGCTCATACATCGCTCTCAGCCGCGTTTTCAGCAGCACGTCCCGTTTGGCCACGCGCTCAACCGCCTCGTCCAACTGCTGCTGCGCTTTGACGGCTTCACCTTTGGTGACCTCAATCTGACCGTCCAGCTTGTCCAATTTATTCTGCGTCTCATTGCGCCGCATGTCAATGTATAAAAGTTGGTCTTCCAATTCCTTCTGCTGAACCTGGATCGCCGAAATCTGCTGTTCCAGTGATGAGATGTTCTTCTTCTGCTCGCTCATCCTCGCACGGATTTGCGCGATCTCCTGATTGATCTTCTCCAACGAGCTATTTTCCGCCCAGCCCACAGCCGGGATCATCGTACACACAAGCACAGTTGTCAAGATGATCGGAAAAACGACTTTCTTGTTCATACGTCTCCTCCCCGGTCAAAGCTCATGCGTTTTTTCTTGGTCATCGCTTACACCCGCAAGAATCGGCGAACCGATACCAGACTGCCCCAGATACCGATGAACGCACCGATCGATACCAGTAGCAGCGCAATCTCGTACACCAGCGGGAACAGCGGCAGCAGCGTATCAGCAAATAGCGGCGTGCTCATCGCAGCCTGCAGCAAGAAGTGGTAGCCCACGCTGAGCAGGATGATCGGGATCAACGCTCCCGAGATCCCCATGATCAATCCTTCCACGAAGAACGGCCAACGGATAAACCAGTTGGTGGCGCCAACCAGCTTCATGATCTCAATCTCCCGCCTGCGCGCAACGATCGTCAGCTTGATCGTGTTGGCGATCAGAAACATCGCGGTAAACGAAAGCAGGATGATAAAGACCAGTCCTACGTTGCGAACAATGTCGGTGACCGCAAACAATTTTTCGACGTGTCCTTCACCGTAAATCACTTCGTCCACATGGTCGAACTCATTGATGCGGGCAGCAATCGCTGTTGTGTCCTGCGGCTTTTTTGCTTTGACGACAAACTTGTCAGGGAGCGGGTTCTCTTCTTCCAATCCGTCCAGCAGGTACGCCTGATCTTTAAACGATTCCTGCAACTCCTTCAACCCCTGCTCCTTGGGAACGAAGGTGACCGAGTCCACATTGGGCAGGGAACGGATCTGTCGCTCCACTTGGTCGATGTCTGCTTTCTCGGCCAGCAAGTCCAGAGTGACGTTGATTTCCACTTGTTTCTCCACTGTTTTGGCGATATAATCGACGTTCATCGCAAGCAGCAGAAAGACTCCCAGAATTAACAGCGTGATGGTGACGGCACTGACCGAAGCAAACGTCATCCAACCGTTTCGGCTGATGTTCTTTGCCCCTTCGCGCACGTGGCGTCCAAGCGTCCTAAGCTTCATAGCCGTAGTCCCCCTTCTGCTCATCGCGGACGATCTGACCATTTTCGATCGCGATCACCCGCTTGCGCATCGTGTTGACAATCTCACGGTTATGAGTGGCCATGACTACTGTCGTACCACGCTGATTGATCTCCTCGAACAGCTTCATGATCTCCCATGAAGTATCGGGGTCGAGGTTACCAGTCGGTTCGTCGGCGATGATGATTCCCGGGTTGTTGACCAGCGCTCTGGCCAGGGCAACCCGCTGCTGTTCACCGCCGGACAATTGATTGGGCAGCATTTTTGCCTTGTGCTTCAGTTTGACCAGACCCAGCACGTCCATGACGCGCGGTTTGATTAACTTTTTGGAAGCTTCGATCACTTCCATCGCAAAGGCTACATTCTCAAATACGGTAAGCGTGGGCAGCAGTTTGAAATCCTGAAATACCACCCCGATACTGCGTCGTACCAGCGGTATCTGGCTCTCTTTGATGCGGCTTACGTTAAAACCTCCGAGGAAGATCTGGCCTTTCGTCGGTTTTTCCTCGCGGTACATCAGCTTGATAAACGTCGACTTCCCGGCGCCGCTCGGGCCGACGACGTAAACGAATTCACTTTTTTCTATCCGTACATTAATCCCCTTTAGGGCATGGGTACCGTTCGGATAGGTTTTCCAAACGTCAAACATTTCGATCAAGTCTGTCACATCCTAACATCGCGGTTGTTGATCTTTATCAGAATCGGCTATTTCGTTTTATTCGTTATCATCCGTTATCAATCATTTCGACAGAAACAAGCGTCGTCGTTACCCCTTGCAGCACGTTTTGACAAGAAAAGAAATCAGACGACACCTTTCCTATTATACCATCGGAAATAGGTTCTGTTATCCCCTAAATCTCTCATTTCTTGTCAACCCTGTCGGATCGGAGCAGG
This sequence comes from Brevibacillus humidisoli, assembly GCF_020923435.1. Classification (NCBI taxonomy): domain Bacteria; kingdom Bacillati; phylum Bacillota; class Bacilli; order Caryophanales; family Paenibacillaceae; genus Brevibacillus; species Brevibacillus humidisoli. Next base: position 3,780,362 of record NZ_CP087263.1, read on the forward strand.
AAAATGTGCCTTTCATTACGAAGGAGAGAACGGCACGACCTTGATGAGGAGGACACAGCCATGATTTGGCCCAAACAGACAAAGAGAAGCCGCATCCGACTGGCAGTGGGAAAATCGGTGTATACCAAACTGCGCTATCTGCGCTGGCTGCGATGGAGAAAACGGTTTGCCCGAGAGTTCGCAGACGTCCAGACGTTTCCTGTCATCGTGTTCGAACATCGGACACCCCTGCTGCGCAGGTTAAAAGATGTGGACATGAAGCTGCAGTACAACAAAATCATCAACTTGCGGCTGGCCTCCGAGAAACTGAATGGATTGTTGCTGCGACCCGGTCAGCTCTTTTCTTACTGGCGCGCGATTGGCCGTCCGACCCAGGCAAAAGGATATGCAGAAGGGATGGTATTGGAACACGGCCGCTATAAAGCGGGCATCGGCGGGGGGCTCTGTCAACTCTCCAACCTGCTGTACTGGATGGTGCTGCACACACCGCTGACCGTTGTCGAGCGTTGGCGGCACAGCTACGACGTCTTCCCCGACGCCAACCGCACACAGCCGTTTGGCAGCGGGGCCACCTGTTTTTACAACTATATTGATCTGATGTTTCAAAACGATACGGAATGGACCTGGTGCCTGGAGATTGAACTGGACGATACGCATCTGATCGGCCGCTGGCGAGCGGACCGGCCTGTCCCTTACCGTTACGAGATCGTAGAAAAGGAACATCAGTTTATCCCCAATCCTTTTGGTGGCTACATCCGGTACAATCAAATCTATCGAAATGTATATGAAGGAGAGCGATTCGTAAGAGAAGAGTTGGTGACGGAAAACCAGGCGATCATGATGTACGAGCCATTGTTGGGTGATGCTCAGACTGAGGATTAACAACACGACACCAAGAGGACGAGAGGGAAGGTTCTGATTCCACTGGGGAACAGAACCTTTTTCTAAACGGAAAAGAAAATGCGATAGCAATTGACCGCCCCCTCCCTTATCCTCCCGATAAAAACATATACCATATTTGACATATTTAGGTGTATAATCACGATGTAGAGGAGGGGAGGAAAGAGATGAGATTCCGCGACCTTCATCCAAATATCAAAATCCGTATCATCACGAGATTTTTAAGCGTAATCGTCGGCACGACCATCTTCCCGTTCATGTCGATTTACTTTACCGAAAAACTTGGGCAGGCCACAGCCGGGGTAATCATGCTGTCAACGGTGACGACTACCGTGCTGATCAGCTTTTACGGCGGATTCCTCGTCGATCGGATCGGACGTAGGAAGGTGATCGTCTCTTCGCAGACAGTTCTGGTTCTGGCCTATGCGATGATGACAGTAGCCAACTCCGATTGGCTTGATTCAGCCTGGCTCACGTTTGCCATGCTGTTGGTGCAAAGCATCGGAACCGGATTGTTGTTCCCCGCCATCGATGCCATGTTCATCGATGTGACCAATCAGGAGAACCGTAGATTTGTATACAGCCTCAATTACTGGTCGCTCAACCTGGCGATGTCGATCGGCGCATTGGCCGGCGGCTTTCTGTTTCAAACCCACCGCTTTGAACTTCTCCTTACCTTGACGGGTGTCCATATCTTCACATTACTCGTATTTATCCTGTTTATCAGCGAATCTGGTCAGATGAAAAAGCCTGCCCAGGATACAAAAAGGGCAGGCTGGAAAGAGCTGCTGCATCATTATCAGCTTGTGGCCCGAGATCGGATATTTCTCTGCTTTTGTCTGGCCGCCCTGTTGGGCAGTGCGCTGCTCAATCAGAAACTGTATTACATTGCCGTCCGTGTACAACAAGAGTTCGGCAGCCAGTATCTCTCAGTAGCTGATCTGTTTTCAATAGAGATCAACGGAATCAAGCTAGTGGGCATCATGCAGATGGAAAATACCTTGCTGGTAGCCATCGGGATGCTCTGGGTTACCAAGTGGACCAAACGGTTTTCAGACAGCCTCATGCTGCGCACAGGTACGATCCTGTACATGGTTGGGTTTGCGATCATGGGAAGCAACAATATGTTCTGGATTCTGCTGTTGGCCGTGTTGATTGTCACGCTGGGGGAACTGATCTTGACGCCGGTTAACCAGGCCGTGATGGCTGATCTGGTAGATGAGCAATCCAGAGGCTCTTATATGGCGGTCTACGGCTTGGTCGCTCACGGCGGAAGGCTTTTCGGCGCTTCCGGCATCCTGCTTGGCGTACTGCTGCCGTCCTGGATGATGAGTGTTCTCTATGTACTGGTAGGGTGTATCATGCTGTACCTCTTTCACTACGTGCTGAAGGAGCGCCAAAAAAAGAAAACAGCCAACGTGCTTCAAAACGAATCACCCGTGTCGGTTTAAGACTTGATCCAAGTCAGAAGGCACGGGATGGATTCCCGTGCCTCTCTGTTCTCGCTATGATTCAACCAGCGTTCACGTTCCTTATTCCTTATCCGAGCTGGCTTTCACCCATTTACCGGTGATCGCGTCCAGATAGCCGCCGCCAGCCGTATAGTCACTGATGTAGAGCAGCCAAGGCTGTGGTGCGCGCTGACCTGCGAATTCTGGCCACACATAGACCATGCGGGGCGGATTTGCATCAAACAGGGCCTCTGCTGCTGCTTCCGGCGTGACAACCTGGCTGCTGTCCGGCAGTTGAAGGTCCTGCTCCCGCTGACTGGGGAGATAGAAGCGACTCACTTCACCTGTTACCGCGTCAATCGTCACTTGGTAGGAGCGATCGATAATCGGTATTCCCTGATAGCTCTCGTTCAAGAAAAACGTGAATTCCGGCGCTGACTCTGCCATTCGCTCCTCTACTTTGCTTTCGTCCACCCAGTCAGGGTATAGCGGTTTCTCCACAGAAGAGTACATGCTCCGCAGCATCAACTCCTCTATATCGGAATCCGTGTATGTTTCCAGGAATTGAATGGCTGCCTTCTCAGCTTGATCCTCGCTGATGCTCGGCTTGGCTCCCTGTTTGGACTCATCCTGCACGGAGACGTTGAGTACCTGACCCGTTTCTGCATCTATTCCCACATGCACGTACTTCATGTCAGCGTACCTGTCCGGGCCTTCTACATCTTCTTTTGGCTCACTATGCCAGGAGTAGTGGAGAAATTTCTTTTGCGTTGGCCAGTCCATCTCCTCACGCTCATCGAAGCGCATACCTGTCATGTCAATGCCGAATTCGTCAGAGAGAAGCGCTGCGGCGTCTTCCGGTGTTTCGGCCACCAGCTCTTTCCCCTGCGGTTCCAGCTTGATGCTTTTCGATAGTTCCTCGCGGTTTGCCAGTCGCATTCCCATATCTGCTTCTTTTCCTGTGCGTGCGTCCAACACTTTTGTAAAATTCGGTCTGTACTGGAGACTCGGTTTTGCGGCTGATTCTTCCGCATCATCATTCGTTCCGATCAGGATACGCTGGCCTGGACCGTATGCGGAATAAACCAATTCCATCTCGATCAGGTCCTGATACGCTTTCTTTGCTTCCTCTACCGTCAATGCTTCTGACGGGTCGGGAAATGCCTCGAGATCAATCGGGGCCACTCCGCTGTCTTCATCCGTTTGATAGATGCTGGTCACGTGACCAAACGAGTCTACCTCCACTTGGTAGCCGGAATTGATCAGGGGAACGCCATGAATCAGCCGTTCAAACTGCACACTGGCGCTGGTCCAGACTGTTTCGTTGCCATTGCTGTCACGGGAAGCACTGCGACCGTAACCGACGCTATCGCTTAGTCGATAATCGTCTGCCTGATCCCCTAGCAGTTGTTTCATAAAGGCTGTCGCCTTCTCCTTTGTCAGCTGCGCTGTTGGCATTTCTTCGGACGACCACTGCGGATGCTGGATGTTGAAAGTGAGCAGTTCTCCAGTCTCCGCTTTCAGCGACAGGTAGGCATGTGCTGTATCCTGCAAATCTTCTGCTTCCTGCGGTTGTTCTGGAGCATTAGAAAAATGCAAGTACCAGGCGGCAGAGCGACCATTCTCAGCAGGCCGAAGGTGTTGATCTGTCAGCTTCATCTCCTGTAGCTCTGGTACGAGTTGATACAGGCGGTCAAGTGACTGTTCCACCGCTTGACTCATCGCCTGCTGTTCAACGTTCCCTTCTTCCCCTTTCTTTTCTGCCACTTTCACTTCCACTGCTTTCGCTTTCTCCACTGCCTCCTGGTTCGTGATGACCGCCTCTTGGGCACTGGCCCAGACCGGAGTGCTGGACAGCAGACTAGCCGCGATCACCGTCATCACGGATTTATGTAACAGCTTCATCGTTTCTCCTCCATTTCCATTCTTTGTCCTTGCTTGAGCTCTCATCCCATATGACGTCTCAAGGTGTAAGAAAGTAACAGCAAATCGAAAAATGGGGGCTTCCCGCCCTTTTTTTGTGACAAAACCGGAGCTAAACTAAGGAAATAGAACGGAATCTTGTCCAAAAGAAAGGGACAGGATGATTGGCCCATTTACATTGAATCGGTAGATGCGGCTATTTCTGCTGGCGCATTCGGCTTAAACAAACAGGTTTGGTACGATACTCCCCAAGAGCTACTCTTCCCCGCGCCGCCCCTTTGTCTACAGGCTGAAACCCGGAACAACGTCCGGGTTGCAGATTGCAGCATCTTGGTATTGGCAAGAGAGTGTGAGCGACTTTCACCAGCCAGACTTAGCGGAGCAAGTGCGGAAGCGGGGGCTTGGGGGCACCCGAGATACTTACACGGCATTGCCACTTTCTCCGATTTTACTTAAAGGTTACGTATCTCTCCCATACTTATTTCTTCTTTTGCGAGACCTGATAAAGTTCATAGACAACCCCGATATACAAAGGTATCCACACTGGATCAAGCACAAAACAGCATATAAAAGAATTTCTATTAACTTCATTTGTATTTGAAATGATAGAGACTTATGACAGTTTGCGACTGACAAGAATTGATGTAAATTATTAAAATTATGTTCGAAAAAAATTTGTATAACAGAAAGATAACAGCTATTTCAGGAGGTACCTTTATGATAAATAGAGAAGAAATTTTTACTTATGTAAAGGAAAAATTTGATACAGAGCCAGACTACCCTTGGTTCAAGCATCCAGATTATGCGTAATAAGAAATAATAGGAATGGCAAGTGGTATGGAGTGATTATGAATGTACCGAGAGTCAAATTAGGTTTATCTGGGGAAGGAAAAGTTGATATAATTAACTTGAAGGGCGACCCAGAATTTAATAGCTTATTAAGGAGACAACAAGGAATTTTGCCCGCATATCATATGAATAAGGAACATTGGACTACAATTGTATTGGATAGTTCTTTTCCTAAAGGTGAAATCTACGATTTGATAAATTGGAGTTATAATTTAACAAAGTAAAATATATTTAATATATTCAAATATATAGGCAGTAGGCATAATCCCTATTTGTAGTTAAAAGGCAATATGTGTTAGAGGTGCATCGTTTAGTTGCACCTCTAATTTTGATAAAATATCAATATTCAATATTAACAGAGCCTTATCTAAAAAAAACACCCTGTTCCCATCAGGAACAAGAGTGCATTAGAACTGAGACAACATTGTTCCCCTCTTCCAAGGGGCTTACAAACTCTGTATTAAAATCTCACGCACATCATCTACCTTAAGCTGTTTAAACCGACCAATCGGCCCGTATGGAACCGCTTTGTCAGCCATCAGATCCAGCTGTTCATCACCGATCTCATACTCCTGCAGTCGACTCGGCGCGCCGATCCGATCAAAAAAGGCCCGCGTCCTGGCAATCCCCTCCAAGGCCACTTCCTCATCCGACTTTCCGGCAGGATCAACCTGCCAGACGCGCTCTGCAAACTGCTTGAACCGTGACACGTTTTCCCTGTAGACATACTTCATCCAGTTAGGGAAGATGATTGACAGGCCGCCGCCATGCGGGATGTCGTAAACCGCACTAACCGCATGTTCAATGGAATGGGTGGCCCAGTCCGTCTCCACACCCATCGCCAAGGTGCCATTTAAAGCCATCGTGCCGCAGTACATGAGGTTGGCCCGTGCGTCGTAGTCCTCGGGATCGGCCAGCACCCGCTCTGCATTCTCGATCACAGTCAGCATGATCCCTTCGGCAATCCGTGTTTGCAGCGGGATCTCTGGCGTGTGAGAGAAGTACTGCTCAAACACGTGTGACAGCATGTCGCAAATCCCGTATACGGTCTGGTCGCGTGGCACCGAATAGGTGTGTTCCGGATCCAGGATGGAGAAAGCCGGAAAGGTGGTGCCCGCTCCGTACTTTTCCTTGGTCTCCCAGTTGGTGATGACGCTGCCCCTGTTCATCTCCGATCCGGTCGCGGCCAATGTGAGGATCGTGCCCAGCGGCAGTGCATCCCGGGCAGCCGCTTTGCGAGTGTAAAAATCCCACACGTCCCCGTCGTACGGCACGCCAACCGCCACCGCTTTGGCTGCATCAATGACGCTGCCCCCGCCTACAGCCAAGATCCAGTCGATCTGCTGCTGACGACAGAGCTCGATCCCCTTCTGAACAGTTGACAGGCGCGGGTTCGGCTCTACTCCAGCCAATTCCGCTACCTGACATCCATGCTCCCCTAAGATGGACATCACCTTGTCATATAAGCCAAATCTTTTGATGCTGCCGCCACCGTACACCAGTAAGATCTTCCGGCCGTATGCCTCCACTTTTTCCGCCAGCTTGGACAGTTGCCCTTTACCAAAAATCAACTCGGTCGGATTGCGATAGATGAAGTTGTTCATGTAAACCGCTCTCCTTTCTTTTGGAAAACTACACCTCCCTTATTATACATAAATTGCCGGAAAACTAGGCATACCCTAAGCGCTGCCAATGTGCTCAAGCACATCAAACAAAAATCGATAAAGAACGAACGGAGCAGTATAGTTGTACATGAGGACTTTTTATTGGAATAGCCTATCGGATTACAATATTGGATTATAATGAATATAAGTTTAGTTGCTTCTTCTAGTGGAGAGGATGATGACCATGCCTTGTGTACACGAGTTTGGGATACTTGATGATATTGATAGTCAGAAAGATTACAATGATTACAACCCGCAGAAATACAACTGTATTTCTGTGGATGATGATATGATCAATGGCTTAATGGAACATTTATCTACCATGAAAACCTACTTTCATTCATGCAATCGCCCAGAACGTGGTTTAGCCCATTGGGGAATCACGATTATTCCACCTGAATCATTATCGTTATTTTATGATGTCGTCACATCTTCGAGGTACTATAATCAATCTGTTGAACTTCATGAACTGGCTTCAAAAATTATACAGGCGATAGATGAAAAGAAATACATGATACATTACGGGATTTGAAGCTAATGACAAGTTCCTTTCTTCTGATCAGACTGATGTTGTACAGCCCAAACGTTTACAGAGCCTGTCAGTAAATAGGAAAAACGCTCCCCTGTATCCGGAACCTCCGGAGCAGGGGAGCGCTTGTTCATGCAACGAGAATCATCTTTACACCGGCGAGCCGACGTCGACCAGTGATTCGATGGAGACTTTTTGGCTGGTCTGATTGATCCAAGACTTGGTCTGTTCCAAAAATCCACGATAAGCAGTGATCTGCTTCTCTACCTGTTCGCGCGCCGTACCGCCCATCGCTTTACGCGCGTTTACCACCGTGTCTGCATCAAGCGCTTGATAGACATCAGCGTCAATCAGCGGCGAGAACCGCTGAAACTCCTCCAGGGAGAGATCGAGCAGATATTTCTTCTGCTCGATGCAGTAGAGCACCGCCCGTCCTACTACTTCATGCGCCTGACGGAACGGCAGATTTTTGGTGACCAGATAGTCCGCCAGATCGGTTGCGTTGGAGAAATCCTCGGCTACCGCCTGCCGCATGCGTTGTTTGTTTACCTGCATCGTCTCGATCATCGGGGTGAGCAGCGCCAGTGCGCCGTGCAGGGTGGCGACCGTGTCGAACATTCCCTCTTTATCTTCCTGCATGTCTTTATTATAGGCCAGCGGCAGTCCTTTCAGCACAGTCAGGATGCCGATCAGATTGCCGTAGACGCGTCCGGTCTTGCCTCTGACCAGTTCTGCCACGTCAGGGTTTTTCTTCTGCGGCATGATGCTGGAGCCGGTGCAGAAGGCATCGTCCAGCTCGATGAACGAGAATTCCTGACTGCTCCACATCACCAGTTCTTCACAGAGACGGGAGAGGTGGGCCATCAACAGCGAGGCGGCAGAGAGAAACTCGACGATGAAGTCGCGGTCGCTCACCGCATCCATGCTGTTCAGGTAGACACCGTCAAACTGCAGCAGTTCGGCGACAAACTCACGGTCGATCGGAAAGGTCGTTCCGGCGAGCGCTCCGGCTCCGAGCGGCAGAACGTTGACCCGCTTCCAGGCATCCTGCAGCCGTTCCATATCCCGCTGCAGCATGGAGACATACGCCATCAGATGATAGCCGAACAGCACCGGCTGCGCACGCTGCAGATGCGTATAGCCAGGCATGACCGTATCCAGGTTGTTGGCTGCCTGATCCAACAAGGCGTTTTGCAGATAAGCGGCCAGTTGGATCAGCTCCAGCATTTTTTCCCGCAGGTACAAGTGCATATCGAGGGCCACCTGATCGTTGCGGCTCCGTCCCGTATGCAGCTTGCCGCCGATCGGGCCAATCTCTTCAATCAGCAGCTTCTCAATGTTCATGTGCACATCTTCGTGTGCTACTTGAAACGTTACCTGGCCGCGCTCAATCTTCTCTTTTACTTTTTTCAGCCCGGCGATAATCTGTTTCACTTCGTCCATCGGAAGGATGCCGCACTTGCCCAGCATGGCGACGTGGGCCAGGCTGCCGACAATATCCTGCCGCCACATCTGCTGATCAAACGAGATCGAGGCTGTATATTCTTCCACTAGTTGGTTGGTCGGCTTGGTGAAGCGCCCTCCCCACAGTTTCATTGCGTAACCGCATCCTTTTCATCGACGATTGTAATAGGAGTCGTATACCCCTGTCCGAGTGCCGCTTCATTTACCTGAGCGTGCACTTTGGTCGGCAGGCCCCACAGTTTGATGAAGCCGAGTGCCGCCTTATGGTCAAACTGGTCACCCTCCGCATACGTAGCCAGCTCATGGCTGTACAGGGAAGAAGCAGACTTGCGGCCTACCACGATGGCGTGACCTTTGTGCAGTTTGACCCGCACGACCCCGCTGACATATTGTTGGGTCTCCTGGACAAAAGCTTTCAAGGCATTCATCAGTGGCGAATACCAGAGACCTTCGTAAATCACCTGGGTGATCTTCTGTTCGATAATCGGCTTAAACTGAGCCACTTCACGCGGCTGAGTCAGGAACTCCAGCTCGCGGTGAGCCAGGATCAGCGTGGTAGCTGCCGGGGTTTCGTACACTTCCCGCGACTTGATCCCGACGAGACGGTTTTCCACATGGTCGATACGGCCGACGCCATGTTTCCCTGCAATCTTGTTCAGCTTGAGGATCAGCTGGGCAACGGACAGTTTTTCTCCGTTGAGGGCTGTCGGTACCCCTTTCTCAAACGTGATCTCGATTTCCTCCGGTTGATCGGGGGCATCGTCGATCGAATTGGTCATGTCATAAGCGCCCTCCGGAGGAGCTGCCCACGGATCTTCCAGAACACCGCACTCACAGCTTCTGCCCCACAGGTTCTGGTCGATGCTGTACGGGTTGTCGAGGTTGATCGGAATCGGGATGTTGTGTTGCTTGGCGTATTCAATCTCTTCGTCACGGGTCCAGCCCCACTCACGGACGGGAGCGACGATCTTCAGGTCTGGGTTGAGCGCCGTAAAGGAGACGTCAAAGCGTACCTGATCATTCCCTTTACCTGTGCAGCCGTGAGCCACAGCGACTGCTCCTTCTTTCTCTGCAATCTCCACCAGTACGCGGGAGATCAGGTAGCGGGACAGCGCAGAGACGAGCGGATATTTCCCCTCGTACATCGCGTTGGCCTGCAGGGCAGGCAGCACGAAATCATTGGCAAACGTCTCTTTGGCATCGACGACAATCGACTTGATCGCGCCAACCTGCAACGCTTTTTTCTGTACGAAGTCGAGATCCTTGCCTTCTCCTACGTCGAGAGCGACGGCAATCACATCAAAGTTGTAAGTCTCCTGCAGCCATTTAATCGCAACGGATGTATCCAAACCACCCGAATAAGCCAGTACAATTTTTTCTTTTGCCATGAATCCTCTCTCCAATCGTTCCTGTATTCTATTGTGTAATTATACATACTGACTAATAAAAATACAACAAGTTTTCGCATCTGTCATTTTTCGTTAACAAGCCGAGGGGGCTTCCCCCTGTCAAGAAGCCCCCTCGGTTAACCTGATATTGATTTGTCCACTTTGTCGAAACACTTCTTCCAACTGCTCTTTGGAGTAACGTCGGACCAGCCTGACAAACGTCTCGGCCAAGACTGCATCGAACTGTGTCCCGGCGTTTTCCTTGATGATCTGCAGAGCCTGGTCCACCGGTACCCCTTTGCGGTAGGGTCTGTCTGACACCATCGCGTCAAAAGCGTCTGAGATCGCAAGAATCCTGGCGATCAGCGGAATCTCTGTACCGCCTAGCCCGTCTGGGTACCCTTTCCCATCAACCCGTTCGTGGTGATTACGTATAGCCGGCAGCAGTTCGGGAAAGACGCCTGCTTGTTTCACTATATGGTAACCAATGACCGGATGCTGTTGAATCTTGTGATATTCTTCCTTGGATAATTTTCCTTCTTTATTTAAAATATCGTCCTCAATCCCGATCTTGCCGATATCGTGCAGAATCCCTCCGTAGTACACTTCATCGGCTTCCTTTTTGGAGAGGCCGATTGCCGTGGCCAGTTCACGGCCCCAGTAGGCGACACGATACGAGTGACCATGCGTATACGGGTCGCGGGCGTCAATCGAAGCCGCCATTGCCGTGAGGATTGAGTCGTTCAGATGTTTTACCTCGTCCATCTTTTGCTGGAGGCTGTTGAGGTTGTTGAAGTATTGGTGGAAAACAATGCTTATAATCACAAAAGTGACGAGGATCGGTAACAGGGAAGGGGCGCCGTAATATTCGATGAGCCTTGCCCCAATCCCTCCGTGAACCATCACGAGAACATAAGTGAGCGTTCCGTCCTTGATTAGACTTTTTGCCACTACATATGTATGCACTTTCGAAAACTGAGAAATGGCCACTGAACATAATACTGTGTTCGCTGCAAAGTACAACAAAACCAAAAAAACGTCAGAGAACACTGGAGGAAGCGTTGTTGAATTGATCCACTCATGCGCGTAACCCACAATCCACACGGTTGACAGCATCTGTCCTGCATTTGCTAAAAATCTTGGGATGGCGGACCGAAACAAAAACGCAATGATTAGGATCTCAACAGCCGCACACCAAACTCCTACCCATGTTCCGTACAACAGAATCGCCGAAAACGTTACGGCGTTGTTCAAGGTGATGACAAAATTGGCCGTTTTCATAGCGGTAAACGAGACAATAATTGATAAAATCGTGTATATTACCAAAATATCCCAATAGGTACGAGATTCCCATGTTGGAACAGCTGATACCACGATTACTATAGCCAGGATTGGATAGCAAAATCGAACTAGAAAGCCTTTCATCTGTTGAAGAATCTCAGTTCTTGGCTGCATAGCTACTACCTTCTCGCAGTCTGATTAATGAAATCGGCTTGTTCATGATGCGCTGGACAAGCAGAAAGGCACCCAGCATGATGAACATATCCCCGATACTGATCACTCGTTCAATCGGGAACGGCATGTACACGATATCCGCCAAAAAAGGAAGATTGGAAGCTTCCGTCAAAACACTGTGTTTAAAGTCTGTACCGTTGATAATCGGCTCAAGTGAGTACGGCAATTTTTTGGCTTGTTCCAGATCTATCGGCATCTTTCCGTAGTTGGACCAGATCGTGATGGCATTTAGAAACCAGCCGATCATAAAGACACGGATGTCTTCATGTTCCCGGTTACTAAAAAAAAATAACAACGTGAAGATATAGGCTATCGAGACAAAAATGCCCCCGATGGTTGGCATGAAAGCTGAACACACTTGCAAAAGAATGCTAACAACCAGGAAGTAAAGCTTGTGGAACTTGGGCAACTCTCGCAACCTGCCACCACGTAGAAATGCAATCACAAAGGATAGTAATATGATATCGATGGACATCTGCGTTCCTCCTTATCTAGTGGAAAAACACCACTTATAGCGGTGTTTCCCCATAGACATGCTGGTCCGTTTTAGGTTACATTGAAGTGTGCAGAAGTAGCAGCTACAATACCTACGACCAAAAGAACAGCGAAGAAGAGCTTTTTCATCTCTATCCCTCCTTTCCGCTTTATGGAAGGTGGGTTCGCTACACGCTCCATATAGACCAAGCATCCAACATACAGTCTATATTTCATCACACCTTCTCTACAAGTATAGTACATGTTTTTGACATTTTTCGGCAACACTAGATTTGTGAATATTAGATAGATTCCCACTAAATGTGACTTTCCGCTCATAGATTTCATCATGTTCCATGCAAAAAGCCCCTTGCAAGAGCGCAAGAGGCCTAGTACTGGAGTTACAGGACCGCGGCCAAAATCGCTTTTTGCGCATGCAGACGGTTTTCTGCCTGATCAAAAATGACAGAATTCGGGCCGTCAATCACCCCCGCCGACACTTCTTCCCCGCGGTGGGCGGGCAGGCAGTGCATGAAAAGATACGAGGGATCAGCCAGACTTACCAGTCGTTCGTTCACCTGATAGTCGGCAAAATCTCGCAGACGCTGTTCATTTTCTGCTTCAAAGCCCATACTGGTCCAGACGTCGGTATAGACCGCGTGGGCGCCTTTTACCGCCTGTTCAGGATCGTTGGTAAATAGCAGACGTGCTCCACTGGCTGCAGCGTACATCTCTGCTTGCTTGATGATCTGGTCGTCCATTTCATAACCGGTCGGAGCAGCTACGCTCACATCTACACCAAGCAGTGCAGCGGCCAATACAAGGGAATTGGCGACGTTGTTTCCGTCCCCTACGTAGGCCAGCTTGATGCCCTTGAGTGTTCCTTTATGCTCCAGGATGGTCAGCATGTCGGCCAGCGCCTGGCAGGGGTGGAACAGATCGGTCAGTCCGTTGATGATCGGAATCTCGGCGTATCGGGCCAACGTCTCTACAGCCTCATGAGAGAACGTGCGGATCATGATCCCATCGACATAGCGTGACATCACCTGCGCTGTATCGCTAATTGGCTCGCCTCGCCCCAACTGCAGCTCTTTGCCGCTCAGGAACATTCCCATCCCGCCCAGTTGGTAAATCCCTACCTCAAACGAGACACGCGTACGGGTGGATGCCTTGTCAAAGATCATGCCGAGCGTTTTTCCCTTTAGCGGTTGATAAACCTTGCCGCTCTTCTGCCATTGTTTCAACTGCTGCGCGGATCGCAGCAATCCTTCCAGTTCAGCAGGGCTGAACTCGTCAATTCTCAACACATCTCTGCCTTTACATGCGGACAGCTGCACATCCTGATAAGCTTCCAATGTCTTCGCAGGTTCCATCCTCCGTACTCCCCCTTTTCATCCAAGCCTCTTGATACAAGCCAAACGTTTCCATCGCGGTAAACAATGGGACCCCTTTTTGAATGGCCAGGCTGCGCAGAGCAAATCCCAGACGGTCTTGGCGGTTTCCCTTCGTTGCCGTGATGAGTGCCAACGCCACTTTGTCTGTTTGGATCAACTGCTGCCATTCTGCGGTATCTCTGATCACAATCGCATCAACATCGTGCCTCTTCAACGCTTCTGCCGTACCAGCCGTAGCGGCAAACCGCACTCCCTTCCCGCACAAGCCGTCCAATTGGACCAGGAAAGCAGGCTTGTCGGCGTCACTAAGCGATACAAAGACGAGATCGTCGGATTGCAGCGCCAAATGTAGTCCGTCCTTGTATTCAAACGCCTTGGCCGCTGCTTCCTCTACCGTGCGACCAATTCCGAGAATCTCTCCGGTCGATTTCATCTCCGGTCCCAAAACCGGATCAACACCTAACAGCTTGATCGTCGAAAAAACAGGCGCTTTTACTACAGCAAAAGGAATGTCCGGCAGCAGCCCGCTGCCAAATCCCATCTGCTCCAGCTTTTCCCCCAACTGTGCCCGTACGGCCAGTTCCACCATCGGTACGCGCGTCACTTTGCTCACGATCGGTACGGTCCGCGAAGCACGGGGATTTACCTCCAGGACGTAGATCACGTCATGGTGGACGACGAACTGAATGTTGATCAGTCCGACTGCTTTCATCTCTACGGCGATTCGTTTGCTGTAGCTAACCAATGTCTCTTTCTGCTCGCTGGTGAGGCCTTGTGCCGGAAAGAGGGCCATACTATCGCCGGAATGAACCCCCGCTTTTTCCACATGTTCGAAAATACCGGGAATCAAGACCGTTTCTCCGTCGCAGACAGCATCGATCTCTACTTCCATCCCCAGGATATATTTGTCTACCAACAGCGGGAAAAAGCTGCGGTCTTCCTTGTCAGCGAGCCAATTCTCTACTGCCGTCTGCAATTCTGCCGGGTCGTGCACCAGCGTCATCCCCTGACCGCCGATGACGTAAGAGGGACGGAGCAGCACAGGGTAGCCGATCGATTCAGCCACCTGCAGCGCTTCAGCCAATGAATCTACTCCCTGGCCGGGTATGTGCGGGATCTGCAGCTTTCGCAGCAGCTGATAAAAAAGTTCACGGTCTTCTACACGGTCTACGGAATCAAGCGAAGTACCCAATACGGGCAGTCCGGCTTCAGCCAGCGGTGCAGCCAGATTGATCGCGGTCTGACCGCCAAACTGCACCATAACCCCTTCTATCCCTTCACGCTCGGCAACATGCAGGACGTCTTCCACCGTCAGCGGCTCAAAGTAGAGGTGGTCGGCTGTCTCATAGTCGGTGCTGACCGTCTCCGGGTTGTTGTTGACGACAACCGCCGCGATGCCTTTGGCCTGCAGCGCTTTTGCCGCATGAACCGAACAGTAGTCAAACTCGATTCCCTGACCGATGCGGATCGGTCCCGAACCAAGAACCATCACTTTTCGTCCGGTTAACTCCGCCACTTCATCGGTTCCCTGCCAGGTGGAATAGTAGTAGGGTGTAATCGCGTCAAACTCAGCGGCACAGGTGTCGACGATCTTATAAGCGGGTGTGATGCCCCATTCTTTGCGCAGTTGACGAATCTTCTCTGGTGTGGAGGCGAGCAAGGATGCGATTTTTTTGTCTGTAAAACCGCGGTGCTTTGCCTCCTGCAGCAGTTCTTTAGTCAATCCGTCGGCCCCTGCGTCGGCCAGCACGTTCTCCAGCTGCACAATCCGTCTGACACTGCGCAGGAAAAACGGATCGATCCCGGTCAAGGCATGCAGCTCTTCTTCGGAAAAGCCGCGACGCACTGCTTCTGCCAGAGCAAACAGGCGGAGATCGGTGGCATGTGCCAACGCCGTCTCCAGTTCCTCTCGTGTGAAGGCGGCCACTTCCGGCCGCTCCAGATGAATGCAGCCAATCTCCAACGAGCGCACTGCTTTGAGCAGACCCGCTTCCAGGTTGCGGGCGATCGACATCACTTCACCGGTCGCCTTCATCTGGGTCCCCAACGAACGGTCGGCTTGTGGAAACTTGTCAAATGGCCAGCGTGGAATCTTAACCACCACGTAGTCCAGGGTTGGCTCAAAGCTGGCGTAGGTATAGCCGGTGATCGGGTTGAGCACTTCATCCAAACGGTAGCCAAGTGCCAGTTTTGCCGCAATTCGGGCAATCGGATAGCCGGTCGCCTTGGAAGCAAGCGCACTGGAACGGCTTACCCGTGGATTTACTTCGATCAAGTAATAGCTGTCAGAATGAGGGTCAAGCGCAAACTGGATGTTGCATCCGCCGACAACGCCCAGCGCCCGAATCACTTTTGTCGATACGCTGCGCAGCATCTGATACTGCTGGTCGGTCAACGTCTGTGACGGAGCGACGACGATGCTGTCCCCTGTATGAACGCCGACCGGATCGAGGTTCTCCATATTGCAGACGATGATGCAGGTATCGCTGCTGTCCCGCATCACTTCGTATTCAATCTCTTTCCAGCCTTTCACACTCCGTTCGATCAGCACCTGACCGATCGGGCTGGCGGCGATGCCGCGTGCTGCTACGTCCTTCAGCGCCGCTTCATTCTCCGCGATGCCGCCCCCGGCTCCTCCCAGGGTATACGCCGGACGGACGATGACCGGATAGCCGATCCGCGCAGCAAACGCCATCGCTGCTTCGACCGACTCCACCGTTGCACTCTCGGGAATGGGCTCGCCGATTTTCTCCATCATCTGTTTGAACAGCTCACGGTCTTCCCCGTTTTGAATCGCCTCAAGCGGGGTTCCCAACAGTTTTACCTGGTACTTGGCAAGTACACCCGCTTCGGACAAGGCAACTGCCAGATTGAGACCGGTCTGTCCGCCCAGTGTCGGCAAAAGGCCATCAGGCCGTTCTTTTTCGATAATCTTGGCTACCGCATCTACGGTCAGCGGCTCCAGGTACACTTTGTCTGCCATCTGTTCGTCGGTCATGATCGTCGCCGGGTTGTTGTTGACGAGGACTACTTCGACGCCTTCTTCCTTTAAAGACAAGCAGGCCTGGGCGCCGGCATAATCGAATTCCGCTGCCTGCCCGATCACAATCGGACCGGAACCGATTACCAGCACTTTCTTGATGTCAGGCAGTTTAGGCATAATGCTTCGCTCCTATCGTGCGCAGTGACTGGATAAACTGTTGAAAAATATGGGACGTATCGTCAGGTCCCGGGTGGGCCTCCGGATGGAACTGGACACTGCTGATCGGCAGATAGAGATGTCGCAGCCCCTCTACGGAAGCATCGTTTACATTGCGATAAGTAACCGCCAATTGGCGTTTGTCCAGCGTCTCTTCCAGGACAACGTACCCGTGGTTTTGCGAGGTCAGGTATACGTTTCCGGTCAGCAGTTCTTTTACCGGATGGTTGCTCCCGCGGTGACCATAAGGAAGTCGGCCCGTCTTGGCTCCGAACATCAAAGCGATCACCTGATGGCCGAGGCAGATGCCGAGCGTCGGATACCGCTCTACAGCCTTCAGCCACTCACTGCAGTAGGGCAGCAAATCCTGGGGATCGCCAGGACCGTTGGAGAAAACCAGACCGTCTGGCTCCAAAGACTTGATCTGTTCATAGCTGGTGTTAAAAGGAACGACCGTCACTCGGCAGCCCATAGCGAGCAGCGAATCGAGAATCGACCGTTTCATCCCCAGATCGACGAGCACGACATGTTCTCCTGTGCCTGGATAGCTCTCCGATTGGCGACAAGATACGTCGGCGACAAGCGATGACCAGTCTCGCTTGGTGCAGAGACGCACTACTTCTTCTCCCGTCAGCGGCTGATCAGCAATGACACCGTAGAGATGACCTCTCGCCCGAACCAGCTTGGTAATCGCTCGTGTATCAATGCCAGACAAAATCGGAAAGCCAAAACGCTCCGCCGTCTCAGCAAGCGTTGCCTGACTGCGGTAATGACTGGGCTGATCGCACAACTCGCTGACGATCATCCCGGCAAGAGCTGGCTGCAGTGCCTCGTGATCGTGTTCATTAATCCCGTAATTGCCAATCAACGGATACGTAAACGTGACGATCTGACCCGCAAATGAGAGATCGGTCATCACTTCCTGGTATCCGGTCATGCCTGTATGAAAAACCACTTCCCCAGGGGCAGTCAGCGGTGCGCCGTGCAGCTGTCCGACAAATACCTCACCACTCGCCAGCGTCAAGTAACCGGGGCCATGGGCGGTTGTATGCTGATTCATATACAGCCATCTCCTCTCCATGAAAATCACAGGTTTTCTCTGTTTTCTGCCGTATACATATGCGCAACTGTGAATTATTATACGTTTCCATTAATAAAAATGCAACGGGTTTTTCGCGGGCCTTCGCCTACATCAACCCGTTGCCTGGGATTTACAGAGCAGCTATCGCTTCATCAAGGGCGTCTGTCAGTCGATCCAATTCCGCCTCTGTCGTGACAAACGATGGCAGCAGGCGTACGACCTGCGGTCCCGCCTGCAGGATC
This sequence comes from Brevibacillus humidisoli, assembly GCF_020923435.1. Lineage (NCBI taxonomy): Bacteria > Bacillati > Bacillota > Bacilli > Caryophanales > Paenibacillaceae > Brevibacillus > Brevibacillus humidisoli. The sequence goes on from NZ_CP087263.1 coordinate 3,798,435, forward strand.
AGCACCCCTTTTTCTCTCACGTGAGAGACAACATCAGCGGCTGACTGGGAGAGTTCGATACCTACCAGCAAGCCCATGCCGCGAACGGCGGTCACTTTTCCTGGGTGGGACTCCTTGATCTGCTCCAAGCGGGAGATCAGATAACGATTTAGCTCACCGACCCGCTGCAGCAGCTGCTCCTGTTCGATTACTTGCAGCGTCGCCAAGCCTGCCGCCATCGCCAATGGATTGCCGCCAAAGGTGGAGCCGTGAGTGCCTGGCGAAAACGCTTCGCCCACTTCCTCCCCAGCCAGGATCGCCCCTACCGGGAATCCGCTGCCCAAGCCTTTGGCGAGTGACACGATATCCGGTTTGATCCCGTACTGCTGATAGGCGAACCAACTGCCGGTGCGGCCAACTCCAGTCTGGATCTCGTCAATGATCAACAGCACCCCTGTCTTGGCACACAGCTGCGCCACTGCACTTACCCATTGTGGATCGGCCGGGAGTACTCCTCCTTCGCCCTGCACCAACTCAAGCATAACCGCGCAGGTATGAGGGCTGATCGCCGCAGACAGAGCGGGCAAATCATTGTAAGGTACCGTCGCAAACCCCTCCGGCAGCGGCAGAAAACCATCCTTGACCTTATCCTGCCCCGTCGCCGTCAGGGTAGCGAGCGTACGTCCGTGGAACGACTGGCGGAACGTGATGATTTCGTACCGCTGCTCTCCTTTCACCTTTTGCTGATAGCGGCGGGCCAGTTTGATAGCCGCTTCGTTGGCTTCCGCGCCACTGTTGCAAAAAAACACGCGATCCAGTCCGGAGAGCTGGGCCAGCTTGGCCGCCAGCTGCTCTTGCAAAGGATGTTCGAACAGATTGGATGTATGCCACAGTTGATCGAGCTGCTGATGAAGCCGCTCTGTCACCTGTGGTGGCACGTGTCCCAACGAGGTCACGGCGATCCCGGACGTACAGTCAAGGTATTCCTTGCCTTGATCGTCCCAGACTGTGTTTCCTTTCCCCTTCACCAGACGAATCGGCCATCTCGTATAGTTGTTCATCAAGTTGCATGCATCGGTGACCGCACTCATACGCTCACTCCTTTCATCGTGGCGGAACGCTCGTCACGGCTCTTGCGCAACGATGTCCCCACCGGCTTGCCGGCAAATATTCCATGCAGGTCTTCAGGCGTGCCCCTGCAGATCACGACTTCCTCTACCCCCTGTTCCAGTGCAGCGAGCGCGGAACGTACCTTTGGGATCATCCCGCCGGTAATCACTTGCTTTTCGATCAGCTCCGCGATTTCATGCGGATCAACCGTCTGCTTGCAGACCAATGAATCGCCATCAGGGATGAGAATGCCCGGTACATCGGTAACCATCAGGAGTTTGTTTGCGCCAAGAGCAGCGGCGACAGCTCCTGCGGCAACATCGGCATTGATGTTGTAGACTTGTCTCCCATCCTGCTCCACGCCCAGCGGTGCTACCACTGGCAGATATCCCTGATCCAACAGGCTGACCAGCAGTGAGGTCTCGACGCTGACGATCTCTCCGACCAATCCCAACGGTTGATCTGTCTGTCTGGCCGAAATCATTCCGCCATCGATCCCACTTAGCCCCCAGGCGCGACACCCCGCTTGCAGCAGCCGGCGTACCAAACGCTTGTTGATCGAGCCGCCAAGCACCATCTCCACGACGTCCATCGTCGCTTCACAGGTATAGCGCAGTCCTTCGATAAAACGGGGCGGAATCTCCATCTTGCTCAGCATCTCCGTAATCATCGGTCCGCCTCCGTGCACCAGCACAAGCTGCTCACCAGATCGCTGCAGCTCAGCGATGGCTTGGTAGAACGCAGCGGGCAGCTGTTCCATGGTACTGCCGCCGCACTTGATCACAACCGGCACGTCTCTCCCCCCTTTTACGGAAACACCGGCGTCAGCGCGAGCCCTTCCGTCTCCGGCAATCCGAACATCGTATTCATGTTTTGTACAGCCTGACCTGCCGCTCCTTTGACCACATTGTCGATGACCGACAGGATGATCACACGCCCTGTCCGCTGGTCGAGGTGAAGGGCAATATCGCAGTAGTTGGAGCCGTATACTTCTTTGGTCCTGGGATGGGTGCCGGGCTGGCGAACACGCACAAACGGCTTGTCGGAATAGGCCGATTCGTACAAATCTTGCAGCGCTTCGATCCCGACCGAGGCTGTTAATTGGGCATAAGCGGTAACCAGAATGCCCCGCGTCATCGGAATCAGATGAGGCGTGAACTGAATGATCGTCTCCACACCCGATTGTCGGGTCAGTTCCTGCTCGATCTCTGGTGTATGCTGATGCTGACCCACCTTATACGCAGAAACACTTTCGTTCACTTCACTGTAGTGGACACCCAGAGAGACGCCGCGGCCCGCTCCGGATACACCTGACTTGGCATCAATAATCCAACTGTGCGGATCTGCCCAACCGCTTTTGGCCAGCGGCAGAAGTCCAAGCAGTGCTGCCGTCGGATAGCATCCAGGATTGGCGATCAGCTTCGCCTCGCTTACCTGTTCCCGATTCCATTCATGCAGTCCATACACAGCAAGCGCCAGCTGGTCCTGCGATGCGGGCTCTTTTTTGTACCAGGTTCGGTACAATTCACTGGACGAAAGACGAAAGTCTCCTGACAAATCGATCACCTTGACCCCTGCTGCAAGCAGTTGAGGAGACAACTCCCGACTGACGCCTGCGGGTGTAGCGAGAAAGACGACATCATTCTCTGCCGCCATCGCTGTCGGGTCAATCGCTTGCAGCGTCGGCAGAGTGATTTGCTGCAGGTGCGGGAATACCGATGCGAGTGACGTTCCTTCAGCCGAACTGGAATAAAGCCGTTCCATATGCGCATGCGGGTGAAGGGATAACAGACGAATCAGTTCGACACCGCTGTATCCGGTAGCACCCACAATTCCAACACGAATCATGCCTCTCTCCTCTTTCTGTATTTTTATACATGAATAATAATAAAAATTCAACAAAAAAACAACCACCTTCCTTCCGTGAAGATGGTTGTTACTGATCAATATCTATTTCTATTTTCTGTTTCGTTTTGTTTACTTCTTGGATGCGAGCCACGCTGCCAGGTTGTCGGCATCCTCACCGGTTACCAGATTCCCCGGCATCGCTCCGCCTTTGCCGTTTTTTATAATCTCCAAAATTTCTTCCTGGGAATAGGTGGCGCCGACGTTGGTTAATGCCGGACCGTTTAATCCTTCCAGCTCTTGTCCGTGACAGCCTGCGCATCTCTGCTTGAACAGCGCGGATGCGGTTTCCGCGTCAAACTCTCCGGCCTCACCGGAAGGAGCGGTTTCCGCTGGTTCCTCTGCTGGTGGTTGGTCGGCAGGCGGCTGCTCTGCAGGTGCTTGTTCGGCTGGTGGTTCTGCTTGCTCGCCACCGCCACAGGCGCTTACTGCCAAAGCGATGACCGCTGACAGCAATGTGAGGGTAATACGTTTCATTCAGATTCCTCCTTGCGAATTGTATAAGGATAGTCTGCCACAAAGGGGCTCAGCTCAACCGATCAACCGAGAGGAAAGGAAAGCGGGTTCCACTCTCGCAGCTCCAGTGTCCTCGCTCCTTTCAAGACGACCGGGTCAGCCTCTGCCAACTCTCTAGCTTCTTCCAGGCTGTCTGCCCGGTAAATGACCATCCCGCCGCGCTGATCGGTAAACGGACCTGCCATGACCACTTTGTTCTGGAGGAAAAGTTGGTTGATATACTCCAAATGTGCCGGTCGAACCTGGGCATTTACCTCATGATCGACAATCGTTAACATCGCTACATACAACATAGTCTTTCCCTCCATCTGTAACCTTATTGACTATCTAGATTATAACATCCTTCACGGAGGATCTGACACCAACGAAATGGTGAACATTGCCTAACAGCCCTAACGGCCTGCCAGCGCCAATGCCTAATTACAAGGCTCGGTCCAGCAGTTCCATGATATGAAGTGCTTCCATCCGTCCTGCCAGCCCTGCACGATTGACACCATGCTTCATTTGCAACAAACAGCCGGGATTGGACGTGACGACTACATCGGCTTTGGTCTCCTGTACGTCGTCCATTTTTTCATCCAGGATCTGCATTGACATCTCATAGTTGGTGATATTGTAGATCCCGGCGGAGCCGCAGCAGCTATCCGCCCGGTTCAGTTCGAGGTATTCCACGCCAGGGATGCTGCGCAGCAACTGCCGCGGCTGATTGCGCACCCCTTGACCGTGGGCCAGGTGACACGAATCTTGGTACGTGACCCGCATGGCAAGCGACTTGGTAAAGGTGATTTCCGGCAGTTCGGCAAGCAATTCGTTGGCGTCTCGTACCTTGGCTACAAAGTTGAGCGCCCGCTGCTTCCACTCGGGGTCATCGTGAAACCAGTGATGGTATTCTTTGAGGGCAGCCCCGCATCCCCCAGCATTGTTCACAACATAATCAACGCCAGACTGCTCGAACGCTTCGATGTTCCGTTTGGCCAGCTCCACCGCTCCGTCCTTTTCTCCGGCATGTGCATGCAGCGCACCGCAGCACACCTGATTGTCGACGAACATGACTTCACACCCTGCTTTCACCAGCACACGGGCCGTGGCCTGATTGATCTCGTAAAACATCACGTCCATAATGCAGCCGGTAAACAGGCCGATTCTCAAGGCTGGCGGGGAAGTTTCCGGCTTCATCACGGGCTCTCGCTTCCGCCGCTCCATTGGAGATGCAACCCGATCGACCGCCTGCTGCATCTCAGCCATCGGTCGGGGCAGCAGCTTCATCAATCCGGTCTTCTGGGCCAGCGACTGCAATCCCGCTGCCTGTGCCCCCCACAGGAGGGTGCCCAGTGTCTGCAATCGCTCCGGATAGGGGAATACCTTCTCAAAAATCAACTTGCGGACGAATGAAGGGGATTCACTTTGCTTTTTGGTCGACTCTACCACTTCACGAGCTGTTTCTACCAAACTACCGTATGGCACGCCAGCAGGACAGGCCGTTTCACAGGCACGGCAGCCGAGGCAGAGGTACATGTTCTGCTCAAATTCATCATCCGCCGGGAGCTTCTGTTCCGCCACTCCTTTCATCAGTGCGATTCGCCCACGAGGGCTGGCTGACTCTTTCCCCGTCTCCCGATAGGTGGGACAGGCGGGCAAACAGAAGCCGCACTGCATACAGTTCATGATTTCGTCCATATTAAACTTGCCGAGCAAGCTAATCGTCTCACAGCCGGGCTGCGATGCTTTTTTCTGCTGTTCCTCAAGCTTCGTGTTCTGTTGCGTGTTCATGTCCACACTCACAACTTTTCACCACCACTCGCCGCCGTGTATCTTTGGCAAACATTTTCCCGGGATTCATGATGCCGTTGGGATCAAAGGCTTGTTTAATCCGCTTCATCAACTCAACACCGGCAGAACCTACTCTCAGGTCAAGGTATTTGGCCTTGGCTACTCCAACACCATGCTCACCGGTAATCGTGCCGCCCAGCTTCATCGCGGCCAGGAAGATTTCTTCAAACGCTTGTTCAACGCGGTGAATCTCCTCTTTGTCCCGTTCATCCGTCATGCAGGTGGGGTGCAGGTTGCCGTCACCCGCATGACCAAACGTGCAGATCTGCACATCGTACTTTTTGGCAATCCGGTTCACCTGCTCCACCATCTCTGCCAGTCGGGAGCGGGGAACTGTGGCATCTTCCAGGATCGTTGTCGGTCTCATTCTAGCCAGCGCCGACAGTGCGGCACGCCGGGCTGCCATCAAACCAGCGGCCTCATCGGCCGTCTGGGCCAACCGCACTTCCGCCGCTCCTTCCTGACGGCAAATCTCGGCGATTCGCTCCATATCTCGCTCCACCTGCGATTGAGAGCCATCCTGCTCAATCAAGAGCATCGCTTCCATATCCAGCGGCAGCCCGATTCGGGCAAAGTCTTCTACCACTTGCATCGTAGCATTGTCGAGAAACTCCATCGTCGCCGGGATGATCCTGTTGGCAATCACCCGCTGTACTGTGCGGGCAGCATCAGTCAAGCTGCGGTAATAGGCGACCATCGTCTGCTTGGCATCCGGCAGCGGCAGCAGTTTGGCCGTAATCTCTGTGACCACGGCCAATGTACCTTCTGAACCGACCAACAATTTTGTCAAATCATAGCCGGCCACATCCTTGGCGTTTTTTCCGCCAACCTGCAAAATTTCGCCTGTCGGCAGCACCATTTCCAGACCCATGATGTAGTCCTTGGTCACGCCGTACTTGAGTCCGCGCATCCCACCGGCGCACTCGGCCACATTGCCGCCCATCGTCGAGATCCGCATGCTGCCCGGGTCTGGCGGATAAAACAAGCCAACCGCTTCCACCGCTTTATGCAGATCCGCCGTGATCACTCCCGGTCCAAACGTCGCGGTTAGGTTGTCCTGATCGATTTCTTTGATTTTGTTGAGACGGTTGATGTTCAGTACAATGCCGCCTTCCAGCGGCACCGTCCCGCCGCACAGGTTGGTTCCGGACCCGCGGGGTACAATATTGATGCCGCGCTGGTTGGCGATCCGCAGCACAGCCGACAGTTCTTCCACACTGCCGGGAATCACCACTGCATCGGGCATAGCCTGATAGAGCGGCGTGGCATCGTACGAATAGACGTACAATTCGTTCGGCGAATCGAGAAACCACTTCTCGCCGACGACACTGATCAGTTCACTTCGTGCTTCCTTGCTTACCATGGCAAGCCTCCTTGGAAATCGTACATTCTACCGCGATTTGTCTTGCTGGCTGGGTACGTCCCCCTATCGGTGACCTACCCCAGTCGTAATGACAAATCGCCCCTATCTAGCATCAGGTCATCAGATGACTTCTGCTGAAAGGGCCATTCAGGACATCATCTCTTGTTCCACTCCCTGCAGATGGGCCAGCATCGCCGCTTCCGCCTGCTCGGGAAGCTGGTTGGCAATTGCTTCGAAGATTCGGCGGTGTTCTTCCAGCAGGCGTTCCGGATTCCCCGGGGTGCGGAATAACCGCAGCCTGTTTTCTTTCACGTGCTTCTCCATCGTCTCTCCGATGGACTGCACGACGGAGACGAGAATCGGGTTGTGCGATGCGAGGGCTATCGAGTAGTGAAAATGCCAATCCGCCTTTTCGCCAAGCACCCCTGTTACCAGTGCTGCCCTCATCTGCTCCAGCGCCTTTTCCAACGGTTTCAGGTCATCCTCGGTACGCCGTTCAGCGGCGAGGCGGGCTGTACCCGACTCAATGATTTTGCGCACTTCCAGCAGGGCGATGATATCCTGTTCGGTCATCGGCCGCACTGGTTCAAAAGCTGATAAGACCTCTTCCGGATGAAAGGGCGTGACAAATGTTCCCTCCCCCTGTCTGATGCTGACAAGTCCCATCGTTTTCAGCGCACTGACCGCTTCACGTACCGTCGACTGACCTACCCCCAACAGTTCCCCTAGTTCACGCAGCGAAGGAAGTCGGTCTCCCGGCTGATATGCACCCGACAAGATTTGCTGTTTGATGTAATCAGCCACTTCCTCGTACGTCTTGCGGATTTTAAAATGAGAATTCGGTTTCATATTGCCCCTCACGAGTTCATAAGTCTTGCGGTGATCTGATGACCTCATCAATATGTGTATTGTAAGCGATTGCTCGAATAGCCGTCAATCCATCATGCCCGGATCGTCTCGCCAGAAGTTGGGTGTTCCTCGGCTGGAGAATACTGGACGGGTACGGTAGAATGGAACCAGCAAGACGAGAATCAGGAGATGAGGATATGTCGTACAAGTGGTTAGAATGGAGCACTCGTCTGCAAGCCATCGCCCAGGCAGGCTTGACCTTTTCCAAAGATGCCTTTGATCGTGAACGTTTTGAGGAGTTGCGCAGGATCAGTGTACAGATCATGGCGGAGTACTCCCAAACAGAGATGTGCCGGGTGAGCCAACTGTTTGCCAATGAGAAAGGCTATCCAACCCCCAAGGTGGACGTCCGCGGTGTCGTTTTCCAAGACGACAAAATCTTGATGGTGAAAGAAATGTCGGATGGAGCCTGGGCATTACCGGGCGGTTATGCCGATATCGGTTATACGCCGGGCGAAATCGCCGTCAAAGAAGTAAAAGAGGAAACGGGTTACGAAGTAGTACCTGTCAAACTGCTGGCAGTGTTGGACATGAGACGTCATTCCCAACTGCCGCAGCCCTACCATTTTTACAAGATCTTTATTCAATGCCGGATCACGGGCGGCAGTGCGGTTTCTGACGATATCGAGACGAGTGATGTCGGGTTTTTCCCAGAACAGGAACTGCCCATCCTGTCAGAGAGGCGCAATACCAAAGCCCAAATCCATCTGCTGTTCGAGTACCTGCGTGATCCTGACAAAGTCTGTGTGTTCGATTAACAGGAAAAAGAAGAAAAGGAGGGGCCTGACCGGGCATTGGGTTTTACTCGGTAGGTCTCTCTCCTGTAATCCGCAGCAGCCTCTCCGCGATACGCCGCTTGCGGTACAACATCCTGCCCGTCTCGGCTACTTCCTCAATCGTTTTTCGGTTGATGTAAGCACCAAAAAGAATACCGGCTATCGGGATGAGCTGCAGCAGTTTTTTCCAACCAAAGTTGTCTCGGTAGGTCAAGGCTACTTCCCGCCAGCCGACAAGCTGGGCGATCATCTGGTTCCGCTTTGCCTCACTGCCGTATTGGCCGAGCTCCTCTAGAATAGCCCGTTTGCCGACGAGATCAGAGGCAGTGAACTGTAAACATTTGACGATAAATACCCGCTCCGCCTGTTCTGCCGGCTGATAGCCATATACGACTGCCATCTCTTGCAGCACCTTGAGTGACTGTCCGAGCAGCAGCGGGATGTCAATCGCCAAGGTAAAGACGCCGCCAACTCCGGTCGTCGCTCCCTGTACCGTGGCAAAACGGGTGCGGGATGAGCTTAGCTGATCGGCTACAGCATCCATCAAGGAGAGCGGCTGCTCCGCAATCTGCTCGATCGAACGGATCGACTGGCCGCCGGCAGCAACAGACTGTTCACTCAGCAGCTTCACCACCTCCTGTTCGTGCAGCAGGTACCTGCCCCCTGTATCGACATAACGGGCTAGTTCCTCAACAGCCTGTCCCAGCTTCTCCTGGATGAAGGCTGGCGTCACTTTATCCAGCAGGACGAATGGCAGCCTGGCCAGTTTATCCCAGATCCACAGGTCTTTTTGTTCTTGTTCCCACGTCTCTACTTCAGCCATCGCTTGCTGCAGTTGTTCTTTGGTTTCCATCTTTTACCCCGACCTTTTTCTTATACTGTGTTCACGTCTCCCTATCTTACGTAGGAGAATCGGGCAAGTTGCAGCAAACAGCGCAGCCCTTTATTAGACTGCGCTGTTTTACTCGGAACATAGATAACCAGAAAAGCCTATGTTAAGACTGATTCAGTTGCGAGCGAAGGTAGGCATCAATAAACGAGTCCAGTTCACCGTCCATCACAGCCTGGACGTTCCCCACCTCCACATTGGTGCGGTGATCTTTGACCAGACTGTAAGGATGGAACACGTACGAACGGATTTGGCTGCCCCAGGCGATGTCTTTTTGCTCGCCCTGGATCTCAGCCAACTGCTGCTGCTGTTCTTCCCGCTTGCGTTCAAACAGCTTGGCTGCCAGCATCGTCATCGCCCGCTCCCGGTTCTTGATCTGGGACCGCTCCGACTGGCAGGTGACGACAATCCCTGTGGGCAGGTGGGTAATCCGTACGGCAGAGTCGGTGGTATTGATGTGCTGTCCTCCTGCACCACTGGATCGATAGGTATCCACCTTCAGATCCTCGCTGCGAATATCCACTTGGTCATCCGCCTCGATCTCCGGCAGTACATTGCAGGAGACGAAAGAGGTATGGCGGCGTCCGGAAGCGTCAAATGGAGAAATCCGCACCAGGCGGTGAACACCTTTTTCCGCCTTGAGATATCCGTATGCATTGTGCCCTTTGATCAGCAACGTAACACTTTTTACCCCTGCCTCATCACCAGGCAGGTAATCGAGCGTCTCCACCTTGAATCCTTTATCGTCGGCCCAGCGCGTGTACATCCGCAGAAGCATCTCTGCCCAATCCTGCGATTCTGTTCCACCTGCTCCGGGATGAAGCTCCAGAATTGCGTTGTTTTTGTCGTAGGGACCGCTGAGCAGAAGCTGCAGTTCAAACTGCTCTACCTCCCGTTTGAGCGACTGTACGCTGTCGTATAGGTCGGGGATCAGCGACTCATCCTCTTCCTCTACCGCCAATTCCAGCATCACCTGCAGGTCTTCATAAGAAGTATCCAACGAATGCATCGTATCAACGAGACTTTTTAATGCGTTCAGTTCACTGATCGTCTTCTGTGCCGCGTCGTTGTCGTCCCAGAAATCGGGAGCCAGCATTCGCTCCTCCAGTTCACCGACTCGCTCCTGTTTTACAGGGAGGTCAAAGAGACCCCCTGATATCCGCTAATCGCTTAGCCATATTGGTCAGTTCCTGCTTGACGTTGGTCACGTCGATCAAAGCCATATGTTTGAACCACCCTTGTGTAAAGATTTTTCCTTGTTCCTACTTATTGTAGCGGATTTTGCCGAGAGTGCAACCAGACTGGAACAGTTGATGATCCGCTTTTTCTCTCTCCTCTTTACCGCTGTATCCTTTTTTGAGCACGTTCGTACAGATACAGACGAAACAGCCGTACCAACTGCCTGATCGCCCGGTTCCAAGACAATCGTTCTTGTGAATAGGAGGCTGCCGGGACAACCGGGTGGTAGCCGTCGTATTCCAGCGAACGCGCCGTGGTCACTGCGGCTTCCCGGCCAAGCAATCGGCCCACTACGTGCAATGCCATCTCAATCCCTGCCGATATCCCACCTGAGGTGATCAGATTCCCCTGATCCACTACCTTTTGATCAGGCACTATTTGCAGATCGGGATTGAGCAGCGCCAAAGCGTCTTGACCAAACCGGTGAGTGGTGACCTGCTTTCCCGCAAGCAGCCCGGCCTTGGCCAGCAAAAACGATCCGGTACAGACAGACGTCATCAACTGTACTTGTTTCATTTGCTCTCCGATCCAGTCGATGACGGTGCTGTTGTCCATCATCCGTTTTACCGTCAGCGCAGCCCCACCGGGAATCACAAGGATATCAAAATGAGGCGCATCCGCAAACCCGTAGTCGGGCACGATGCGCAGGCCATTGTGCGCCTTCACCGCTTCTCCCGTCTCCGATACCGTCCGCACGATAAACGGATGGTCCTCCTGACAATCCGTACCATCGAGAATTCTAGCGACGTGTTTCTGCGTGTACCCGGTAAGGGAAAGCACTTCAAACGGACCGGCAACATCAAGCACATCTACCTCCTCGTACAGGAATATCCCCACCCTCCACTGCTGCCGCACAGCAACCCCTCCCTCTGCATCCATAATGATCGTCTTTTGTGTATTATACCATACATAGGTATTGTATAAAACAAATGAAGAAATGGCCCGCTTTCGTATTAAGCGAGCCACTTTCGACTTTTTTATTTCCGATCCTTTGGTACTTTTGGTGCTTTTGGTGATTCCCTTATTTCTGTCCCCGTCAGACTTTCCCCCACTTGATCAACAATCCGGCGTGGACCAATCCACCACCAAATCCGTACATCAAGATCGTATCTCCCGCTTTTATTTTCTCCTCCTTGATGGCCATGTGAAGCGATAGAGGGATCGTTGCTGCCGATGTATTCCCATAGTATTCCAAGCTGTAGAGTGTCCTCTCCAGCGGAAAACCAGTCTTTTCGCAAATCGATTCGATCATGCGCAGATTGGCGCTGTGCGGAATAAACCAGTCAACCTGGTCCAGGGTCATGCCCACCTTCTCCACAACCTTTTGCATTCCTTTTGGCACAGTGGTGACGGCCCACTTGTACACTTCCCGACCGTTCTGAACAATCCGTTTGTTGTCGATCAGCTCCTGATCCCCAATCTTGGAGGAAAGTCCGCTGCAGTACAGATGAACACCACCTTCGCCTTGGGAACCCAAGTGATACGATAGAAACCCAGGATGTTCTTCATCGCGCTCGACCAAGACCGCTCCTGCTCCATCGCCAAATAGGATGCACGTCGTACGGTCACTGTAGTCCGTAATCTTTGACAGCGTCTCTGCCCCGATCACCAGCACCTTTTTATGCATGCCCGCCGTAATCAGCGAATTGGCCAAATGCAGGCCATACGCAAATCCGGCGCATGCTGCCTGCAAATCAATCGCTCCCGCCCCCTCTAGTCCAAGCCTGGCCTGTACTTGACTGGATACACTGGGAAATGGGAAATCTGGTGTAGACGTGCTAACGATCACTACCTCCACATCATCCAGCGATTTTCCGTACCTTCTCGCCAAATCGTTTACAGCGGCGACACAGAGATCACTGGTAAATTCATCTGCAGCAGCTATGCGCCGCTCCCGTATCCCGGTCCGCTGCACAATCCATTCGTCGCTGGTCTCTACCATCTGCTCCAAATCGTGATTGGTCAAAACCTTTTCTGGCACGTAGCTGCCAATTGCGGTTATGCGTGCACGAGAGGAGAGAGCCACTCCTGTATTTGTCATCTTTCTTCCCTGCCTTTCTAGTAATCAGATGCGAACGATCTTTTATAACTTGATTATAGTATAAAGTATTAGTAGTTGGTACTAAAATATGCATAAGAAAAACACCATTCTCCCGTTGAAAGCGGAAAATGGTGTTTCGTTCGTTAGCGCGTGCGCTTCTGCTGACGCCGCCGTTCCTGCTCCTCCGCACGGCGCTGCGCCCGGTTTTTCGGTTCGGCATCGCCTGAGGTGGCACTGGTCGGTCTCTCCGAAGGACCTGATGTTTTCAATTCTTTCTGGTTGGCTGCCTGTCCCTTGATAACCTCCTGACGCTCCAGATTCTGGCTCACTTCTGCTTTCATGATGTAGAGCGCCACTTCTTCTTCGATCTTGGCAACCATCGCCTGGAACATCTCGTAGCCCTCGAATTGATATTCACGCAACGGGTCGGTCTGTCCATAAGCGCGCAGATGAATACCCTGACGCAGCTGTTCCATCGCGTCGATATGATCCATCCACTTGCTGTCTACCGCACGCAGAACGACCACTTTCTCAAACTCGGACATCAACTCGCCAATCTCTTCTTCCCGTTTGGCGAACTGTTTCTCCACTTCGCTCTTGAGCAACTCGAGAATTTCTTCAGCTTCCTTGCCCTTGAGATCTTTGAGGGTAATCGTTTCCTCACGCAGGAAGCCGTTGTTGGCCGAATCCAGCAATCCTTGCAGATCCCATTCTTCCGGTACTTCTTCCTTTGGACAGTATGCTTCTACCATGCGCTCAATGACGCTTGCGATCATGCCTAGCACTACTTCACGCAAGTTCTCATTTTCCAGGATGTCGCGACGCTGCTTGTAGATGACCTCACGCTGCTGGTTCATCACGTCATCATACTGCAGAACCACTTTACGGGCATCGAAGTTGCTGCCTTCCACCCGCTTTTGCGCTGATTCAACAGCACGAGACACCAACCGGCTCTCGATCGGTACGTCTTCCTCCATGCCCAATCGGTCCATCATGTTCATGATATTTTCCGCTCCAAAGCGGCGCATCAACTCATCTTGCAACGAGAGGAAAAACTGTGACGAACCAGGGTCACCCTGACGTCCGGAGCGTCCGCGGAGCTGGTTGTCAATCCGGCGGCTCTCGTGACGCTCCGTCCCGAGGATGTGCAGTCCGCCCACTTCCGCTACGCCTTCACCGAGCTGGATGTCGGTTCCGCGACCAGCCATGTTGGTAGCAATCGTAACGGAGCCGTACTGCCCTGCACGGGCGATGATTTCCGCCTCACGCTCATGCTGCTTGGCGTTGAGCACGTTATGCGGAACACCTTTTTGCCGCAACATTTTTGAAAGTCGCTCCGAATTCTCGATCGAGATCGTCCCGACCAGCACAGGCTGTCCTTTTTTATGCCGCTCGATGATTTCATTGACGACCGCTTTATACTTTGCGTCTTCGGTTTTATAAATTACATCTGGCAAGTCTTGACGGATCACCGGACGGTTGGTCGGGATGACAACTACGTCCAGCCCGTAGATTTTCTTAAACTCTTCTTCTTCTGTTTTGGCCGTTCCGGTCATGCCAGCCAGTTTCTGATACATACGGAAGTAGTTCTGCAGCGTAATCGTCGCGAGGGTCATACTCTCGCTTTGTACTTTTAGGGCTTCTTTGGCCTCGATCGCCTGGTGCAGACCGTCGCCATACCGCCGCCCGACCATCAGGCGTCCGGTAAATTCGTCCACGATCACCACTTCGCCGTTCTGCACCACATAGTCGACATCCCGCTTGAACAGCACTTGTGCTTTCAACGCAGAGGTGATGTGGTGATTCAGCGTGATGTGTTTGGTATCGTACAAGTTGTCGATATTAAAGGCTTTTTCTACCTTGGCGACACCCTCGTCAGTCAAGGAGACAATCTTCAGCTTTTCATCAACCGTATAGTCGGTCTCCTCTTCCAACCGTTTGACGAAGTGAGCGCAGATGTGATAAAGCTCCGTCGAGCGGTTGGCCGCCCCGGAAATGATCAACGGCGTCCTGGCCTCGTCGATCAAGATGCTGTCTACCTCGTCGATAATCGCATAGTAGAGCGGGCGCTGTACCATCTGCTCTTTGTACAAGACCATATTGTCCCGCAAGTAATCAAACCCGAACTCGTTGTTTGTCCCGTACGTAATGTCGCAGTTATAGGCAGCGCGCTTTTCATCTGTACTGATGCCGTGTTTGTTGAGGCCAACCGTCAGGCCGAGAAAACCGTACAGCTTACCCATGGTCGTGGCGTCACGCTCAGCTAAGTATTCGTTGACAGTGACCACATGGACGCCTTTCCCTTGCAGGGCATTCAAATAGGTTGCCAGCGTCGCCACCAAGGTTTTCCCTTCCCCGGTCTTCATCTCCGCGATGCGTCCCTCCTGCAGCACCATCCCACCGATCAACTGCACGTCGAAATGGCGCATGCCCAGTACCCGTTTGGATCCTTCACGGACAACGGCAAACGCTTCGTTTAGAATATCGTCGAGGCTCGCACCCTGAGCCAGGCGAGACTTGAACTCTTCTGTTTTTTGCCGCAGCTGCTCATCACTCAACGCAGCAATCTCCGGTTCCAAAGCGTTGATTTTCTCAACGCGTTTAAACATTTTTTTCACTTCTCGCTCGTTTGCATCACCAAATATTTTCTTTACCAGTCCTAACATAGGGACACCCCTTTCACGGTTCACACCCGTCGGTGGACCCATCCTGGATCACATTAAATTAAAAATAACACATGAACCCATCTAAATGATTATTGTAACAAATGATGTGAAAAGTGCACAAGTAAAGGGAGCTGCCAAACGACAACTCCCTCAATCGTCACATTTTGCTCATTTTGGTTCAATCAATCCATATCGTCCATCGTTTCGACGATAAACGACATTTACCTCATTGGTTACGCTGTTTTGGAAGACAAAAAAGCTGTGTCCCAGCATATCCATCTGCAAGACGGCTTCTTCCGCATCCATTGGCTTCAAGTCAAACCGTTTGGTGCGGACGATGTTCAGCTCATCGTCGTCTTCTTCATCGTCTGTCAGGACAGCCACCGATTCTGCCTGACGCAGCGCTATTTTCGCCGTCGAATCGTGCCGAAGCTTGCGGTTTATCTTGGTTTTATATTTGCGGATTTGACGCTCCAGTTTCTCAATCACCAGATCGATAGCGGCATACATGTCTTCATGAGTTTCTTCGGCGCGGATGATCACGCCTGTCATAGGGATGGTCACCTCGATGATCCCGTCCCCCCGGAGGACTCGCAAGGTTACGTTGACGTCTTTCACCTGCCCGTTGTCGAAGTAGCGTTCGAGACGGCCGAGTTTCTTCTCTACATAGTCGCGAAGAGCTGCAGTAACCTGAATGTTTTCACCACGAACTTGCATTTTCATGGCACCTGACCTCCTTCCGTCTATGTTTACTGTATTCCTTGTGGACAGTGAAAATCCTCCTCTGCCCTTCATAATTTTTTTACATAACCTTTACAAACAGCATGCATGGGGGTCATGAAACACAACAGCAACAGATGCACAGGAGCGCGAACAATTGCTATAATAGGGAAGCACATGCACAAACCCGTACGATGGAGGAGTGATCCATGCCTCAAATGGTGAAGACAGGACCCGCTCTGATTGGGAAAATCCTGTCAGATGACGTATACAACGAGAACGGATTGCTGCTTCTGTCCCGGGGAACAGAGCTGACTTCCAAAGATATTCGCCTGCTGCTTGCCCATCAGGTGACCCATATTCCCGCATCCACTCTGTTTGAATGGATACCATTCGGTCCAGGAGATGAGTACAGTGGAGAGATCCACGCTCAGATCAAACGGTTGCTATACAGAGACCCTGAAGTGATCCAAACGTACTCTCGCGCTTTGGAACAAACCAAAGAGTTGTTTGGAAAGATATCAGAGATCCATATCCCGTCCTTGCACCAGTTTACGGAGGCTTTTTTTCCCCTGCTCAATCAGGTCCTGCAAGAGACAGGTATTTTTCATCCGATCTATCTGCTGGAGGGATCGGAAAATTACACCTACCGCCATTCCATCAATGTTGGAATTCTGTCCGCCCTTCTGGCCAAGCTCCTCAACTGGCCGCAAGAACGGATCATTCTGATGGGTCAAGCCGGTCTCTTGCACGACATCGGGAAAATGATGATCCCACAGAATGTGCTGATGAAACCTGGCGAACTGACAGAGGAAGAGTTCGAAGTAGTGAAGAAGCACACCATCTATGGGTATCAATTGCTGAAGCAGATGGAGGGAACGGATTCGGTACTCGTACAGTGTGCCCACTGGCATCATGAACGCTGTGACGGGTCGGGCTATCCGGAGGGACGTACAGGCGACGAACTGCCCGTTGAGTGCCAGTTGGTGGCTGTAGCCGACACGTTTGATGCCATCTGCTCGGACCGTGTCTACAAATCACGCACCTCTCCATTTGAGGCGGCGAAGATTCTCTGGGGAGCCATGTTCAACGGCAAGCTGCACCCCGAGATCGTCTCCCGGTTCATCCAATACATCGTTCAATGTTACGTCGGACATAAGGCCATTCTCAGTAACGGTGAGGAAGTAGAAGTGGTACTGATTCACCTCGACGAACCGATGCGTCCCCTCGTACGGAGCGGCCGCCAGTACATTGATTTGCGCAAAGAGCGTGGAATCACGATCGAACAAATTGTCGGCTAATGGAGAATGTGTTGAAAATGTAATACCCCCTGAACACAGTTCAGGGGGTAGGGCTCGTCATTTTATTCGGTAACTGTTTCCAACGCGGAAACCTTACAGCTTGATGACGTTTGCTGCTTGAGGGCCACGGTCACCTTCTACGATGTCAAACTCCACAGACTGACCTTCGTCCAAGGTTTTGAATCCATCCGACTGAATGGCGGAGTAGTGAACGAACACGTCTCCTCCATCTTCACGCTCGATGAACCCATAACCCTTTTCAGCGTTGAACCATTTTACTTTACCCAGCATGCAAAATACAGTCCTTTCTTTTTGGAAACTGTGGAGCGACACCCCACGTCTCGAATATATCACTCTGCTCATCCCAAAGTCAAATTGTGGATGTCAGCGTGTGTACCGTTTTTCCAGTCCACGAACGACGACCCGTGACAGGAAAAGTGTCATGATTAGATAAATAGCGGCGATCGTCAGATATGGAGGGTAGCGTTCGAAGGTACTCTTGGCCACGTTGATCCCGGCGTAAGCTAGGTCTGTCACCGAAATGGCGGCAAGCAGCGAAGAGTCTTTCAGCAGCGTGATAAACTCGTTGCCCAACGGTGGCAACATCCGTACAAATGCCTGCGGGATAATGATCAGCCGCATCGCCATTCGATTCGTCATCCCCAGCGAACGGGCCGCTTCCATCTGCCCGGGGTCAATCGATTGTATCCCGGCCCGGAAGATCTCGGCAATATAGGCGGCTGCATTGAGCGTCAGGGCGACAAAACCGGTAAACAAGGGCTGCGGCGCGGGCGAACCGGGAAAGAATGTTTCCCAAAACGAAGGGATAACTGCAAAGTGAAACAGGAAGATCTGGACGAACAGCGGTGTACCCCGAAATACTTCCACGTAAATCGCCGCCGGAATCCGCAGGATCTTGATCTTCGAAATTTTGGCCAGCCCAATAAACAGACCCATGACTGTCCCCAGTGATATCGCTACCGAAGTCAGCAAAATGGTATACATGATTCCCCGATAAAACCACTCGCGATATTCCCAGACCACGTACCAATTCCAATCCATTGGTGTCCTCCTTTCACAAATCTTGTTGAAAAGCGGGCACGCCATCAGACGCGCCCGCCTTCATGCTGCCGAAGGATATTCGTCTATCTGTCAACATCACTGTCCCGCTGCTGACTGTACTTGAGACGATTTGTTTATGCTTTATTCAACCTTTATTGAACAAAGTACTGTTTGTGAATCTCCTCCAGTTTTCCGTTGTCCTGGATCGTCTTGAGCCCTTGGTTCAGCTTTTCGAGAAGCTCGCTGTTTCCTTTTTTGACCATGATGCCGTAATATTCTTTCTCAAACGAGTCATCTTTGAGCAGCTTAAACTTTTTGCCAGCAGCCGTCTTGGTGTAGAGGGAAAGCACACCGTTGTCAGCCACTACAGCCTGTACACGGCCGTTGAAGAAGTCATCCACGGCCGACGGAGTGTCTTCGTACTCTCTCAAGCCTTCATAGGTGTCACCAAACGCTTTTTTGACTGCGATAGCACCGGTAGTTCCGCCTTGTACCCCGATGGTCATTCCTTTCAAGTCAGCCAGTTTGGTTACCGGAGAATCTTCAGCTACCATGATCAACTGATTTGCCTCAAAGTACGGCTCGGTAAAGTCGTACTTCTGTTTGCGGTCGTCTGTGATGGTAATCGCCGAGATGCCGAGATCGACTGTCCCTTTTTCAATCCCGTCAAACAGCGGGTCCCAGCCGGTATGCTTGATCTCAATCTTCATCCCAGCTGCCTCAGCAATCGCGTTGATGACGTCAATGTCAAAGCCGGAGATCTTGTCGGCTTCCATTTTTTCAAACGGCGGATAGATCGCGTCGGTTCCAACGACGTAAGTCTTTTCTGCGGTGCCCTCACCCGACTGATTGTTCGTGTCGCCGGTATTGGCCTGTTCATTGCCCGCACCTGTGTTTTGCTGATTGCCCGCCTCAGGCTGGCTAGTGCCGCATCCCGCTGCCAACAGCGTAAAACTGAGCAGTGCGACGATCATCAGCAACCAGTTTCTGTTCCATCCGTTCTTCTTCATCTCGTGAACCCCCTTTTGTCCTTCCCTCTTCCAGTTTGTGCAACCACACAGATGTCATTCCTCGACTGTACGACCTGTACACAACGGCGTCCCCTAAACGACGCGTTCTCCACAGAGTTGTCCACATTATCCACAACCACTTGTGCACATGGGGAAAAGTTGAGGAACACACACTGTGTCCGAAACATCTCCAGATCAGCCGACCCTGCTATCGTCTCTGTTTCACAGAATCAACCTGATTTGGCGATGCTTCCAAAAGACAAGTGCCGGAAAACAAAGAATCTTTCAGCACTTAACGAGAATAGATTCGCTTTGCATGAAGAAATTCCTCTTAGGCAAATTTTTTTTATTGATCAGCCTGCTGCAGATCAGGCAGAATCACTAACTCCACCCTGCGATTCCGCGCCCGATTAGCCGCTGTCGTATTGTCGGCAACCGGGTTTCGTTCCCCAAGTCCGGCGACGATAAAGCGAGAAGGAGGGAGCTGATGCTGATCGACCATCTCCCGCATCACCGACAGCGCGCGTGCGGCCGATAGTTCCCAGTTGGTCCGATACCTGCTGTTGGCGATCGGCACGTTATCTGTATACCCCTCGATCCGGACCAGGTGCGGGAAACGCTGCAGCACTCCGGCCACCGATGCAATCACCTGCCTGCCTGTCTCTTGTAATTCTGCCGATCCGCTAGTAAACAAGACATTCTCCGGGAGGCGGATCATCAATCCCTCCGGTGTTTGTTCGAACTGCACGTTCATCTCATGCAGGGCGGCGGCCAACTGCGAGCGGACGATGTCCAGGCGCTTGCTGGCATCCTCCTCTACGGTCCGGACAGCCTCGATATCAGCCACCAACTGCTGCTGACGCTGTTCCAACAGGGCGATTTCCCGCTGCAGCTCCAACTTTTGCAGCTCGAGGATGTCTTTGCTCTTGATCGTCTCCTGCAAGGCGGTCTGCTGTTCCGCCTCCGCCTGCTTCACCTCACGCAGCTTGCTCTCGAACTGCGAGGCGGAGGTAGCAGCGATGATCACGATGATCACGAACAAGAGAGAGATCAAGTCGCTGTAGCTAAGCAGCCAGCTTTTCTCCAGCTCTTTCTCATCGTACAAGCGCTCATCCTGCATATTCGGCCTGCCTTTCGATCGTTCCCTTCATACTTCCTGGTTCCTTGATCAACACCAGCTTTTGATCACCCGGCAGGAACGAGTTCAGTTTCTCAAACAAGACACGCGGTGTTTCCATCCGCTGCAGACCGAGGCAGCCCTCGATGTAGAGCCGCTTCTCAAACATCTCACGATCGTGTATGTCCATCAAGCGGTAATAACAGGGAAGGGCCAACAGGTTGGCCAGCAAGGCGCCGTACAGCGTAGCGATCACCGCCGCACTCAAGCTGTGACCTGTCTGCGTAAAATCAGAGAGTGTCTCCAGCACGCCCGTCATCCCGAGCAGTGTTCCAACCAACCCCATCCCAGGGGCAAGCAGGGCGATCAGGCGGAACATCCCCCCTGCCTGTTGATAGCGGTACTGCTCCCCCTTCAACTCATTTTCCAGGATCAGACGCAGTTCGTCTTCCGGTACTCCTTCTATCGCCAGCAGGCTGCCACGCTGAACGAAAGAATCGGGCTCTTTTTGCAGCTCTTTCTCCAACTGCAAATATCCCTGCTCTTTTTGCACCAGGGCATAATAGTAGAAGCGCTTGATCGTCTCTTCCACATTGCTCTCTCGACCATGGACCAGCAGACGCACCAACCGTTTCATCTGGATGTGCTTCCGCTTGATCGCATAAGAGATGATCACGGACAGGCCGACCAGTTCAAAGGCAGTCAAGTTGAGCAGATCGACGAAGCTGCCGTGCAGGTAGACGACGTGGATCAGGATGAAAATGACGATGGCAACCAGCACCATGGAGCGTTTGTTTTGCCAACGCATGGAATCACCTACCAATCGGATGTACATAGTTTCGATATAGAGACTTCGCGATATTCACATTGATGGAACGCTTCCATTCTTCGAGATTTAATCGCTTTCGTACCAGAATTCCACTCGCGACAGGATACCGCCTGTTTCTAAAAACAAAATACAGACAAAAATGATAACATCACACCTTCCCTCCTCGAGCCCAAAAACGGAAGAAAGGCATGGCATTATCATAAAATAAAACCTACTATTCGAAAATAATGTAAGAAGGAACAGATGCAAACTTAGAGCGGCGCAGGCGATATTTATTGAGTCCCATCACTTCCATCAGAGCTAACGTTTCACCAGGAAACGCCGGGTAGTTCAATTCATCGAATGCGATAACACTTCCCTTGGTAACTCTCTCTAACACCAATTCCAAACATACCTTTGTTGGCTCATAAATATCAAAATCAAAGTAAGCAAGAGAGACAATCGTTTCAGGCTGTTGATCAAGGTACTGTTTAAGGGTTTTCGTGGCATCGCCTTTCACCAACTCGTACTTGTTGATATGATTTAACGGACTTAATTTTTGGCGGGTAAACAACAGATCGGACAAATATTTCTCGTAACCCTCTGTTACTGCGTATGCTCCTTCTTTGATGATTGCATGATCTCCATCCTTGGAAGATAGCGATTGAAATCCCTCAAAAGTGTCGAATCCAATAATCTTTCTCGTATAGTTATAAGGTTCATAAATCCCCCTAAGCGCCTCGTAAATACACAAATTCGTTCCCCAGCGCACACCAAATTCCATAATCACACCGTTCACATCCAGTATGTGCTGGTACAGTTCATTTAGAAACAGTATCCGAGACATCATCTGACGATGAACGTACAGGGCCATATGGTCCATCAATTCATTTTTGGGTACAGGACTATTCTGAAACAATTCCAACAGATCTTCACGTGTTTGTCTTTCCAACTCAGCGTATTGTTGGATAAATTCAAATTTCTCCATTTCATCCCACTCCTTCTGTATGGTAAAAACGCTTGTACGATTATGTTAGGCTTTGGAGCTCAGGCGAAAGGCGGTTACAGTCTATCCGGGGAAACCAGAAACGGCTCGTATCATCAATTGGACCAGATATAGTTGAAAATCCCCCTGCAAAACCATGCTCCAACAAAATAGGAGTCAAATCCCGCTCCATGCAATGGAAAAACTCCCCTCCGCCAAAAGGAGGGGTATACCACTTGGCGATAATCCCCAATTCCCTTTCTAAATATTCTTTGCAAGGGAGGATTTCTGTTGCAAAATAATGCTGTGCATCATTGTAATATGGGATGTGGTTGTGACCATGCACCCCTATTGTCATCCCTGCTCGATGCATTTCGATTAATTCAGAATCACTGATGTAGTGTTCTTTTACAAACTTAGCAGCATTTGGAAAAATGGCATTGAAAATCGACTCCAAAATGGCCCTTGCTTCCGTTTCCTTAAGAATAAAATTTAATACGTATTTATTAAATTTTCGAAGTTTATTCGTCTCGTAATCATAAATGGAACTTTCAATTGAAAGACTCTGTACGTCATACGAAGCTATCAATATATCCCTTAACTCTTCGTCAGAAGTAAATGACAGGACGGCATGAACTAAATGAACAAGCGGTATTTTCCCAGTAATCCGTGGCCCAGACATTACTGCAAAATACGCACGAACACCTTTTTTCCGCAAGATATCGAATGCGTATGTGTACTGATCTTTCGTTCCATCGTCAAAAGTAATAATTGCTTTTGGTTTAGTAGACGGCATTCTTAGTTCATCTACACTCACAATTTCATGCGTCTGCAGGATTACATCTATTTGGCGGGCAAAATCCTCGGGCCGCAGGGGATGAATAGCGCCCCATCCATTCTGTTCACGGATATAGTGATACATAACGGCAATATCGACCTTTCTCAACCCTTCACACAACCATTCGTCGTTTAGTTATTCCATCCTTCGGGAAGCGGCCATATGTTAGGCCTATCCATATCACAATCTGATTTGACAAAGTACGTATCATTAGGATCAACTATAGCCGTTTTCTGCTCTGCAAGTTTGACCTTCCAGGCCACATTAATTCTGTTTACTTTGTAGCGGAACGGTTGAAACAGCCCGGCTATTCCACATAAATTAGGTGAGTAATCGATGTTTTGTTTTTTAAAGCCGACCTCGGATAAAATATGTTCCAATCGATTGTTGCTTAATTGAAAATCGGCTGCAACACACCCATTCTCTTTGGCCCACAGTAATACCGCACGCAGCAAAGCAATAAAACGTTGATCTGTTTTACCGTGCCAAACATCGCCATTGGCTGGTAAAAGTTCTATTAAACGCAGTACTTTGGTTCCGTGTAGTAGACGATTGTCTATATCATACACTCTGTCCATTCTGACAACCGCAGCACCAGTTGTTTCAGGATCCCCCAAAAAATGATAGTTATAGCCCTTACTATTCACATATCTCCAATTCCAAAAGCTTTCGTCTCGGAATTGCGAAATGATGAAGGCCTTTTCAATTGTACGGTTGTATAGAAGCTCCATCTGTTTTAGCGAGATATTGTCAAGTGGCAACTCTCTTGTGTCAACCTCCGGAAATATGTGGTTTAGCCACTTTCCTATATCCTCTAAGTCGACAGCTTCTGGAAGGAGTTTTTGATAACCCGTTACATCTAGGGGTATTACATAGCGATTTAGTGAATCCATGTATGTATAACCCATTCGCTTATACAGCGGGACCACTTGTTGGCCACAGCCAAGCGTATAAGTCATAGGAAAGCGTTTCTCGGTTTCCATGAGAAGTCTAATTCCCAACCCCGTATTTCTGTACTTTTTGTCAATTATCCACATGGTCAAACCTGCACCTGACAACTTCTCTCCAGCAATTGAAAACACACTTGGGATGTTTCCCAGAAATCCGATAATCCGGTCCTCATGAACGAGGAGTTGCGAGTCTGACTCCCCTTGATCGTTTATTCTGTATTGCCAATTGAATAATACTTCGTCATAGATAGGATGGTTTTGGGCCCAATTTTCTTTCAAAAAGTCAACTACATCTGCAAAGTATGTAACGTTAAACGGAAGGAGTTTCATCAGCTTTATCCCTTTCCAGTAACTCGTATAAACCCCAAACAGGATGGTAAACCCATGCAATCCGACGATTCTGAAAAGCTACGGCAGGAGTTGGTTCTTGAAGCACTTTAAACTGATAAGATGTTGCTAGATCGATGCCTGCCTGTAGATCATCTAATTCAAAACATAAATGGACCAATTTGTGTCCTTTCTTGATACTATTATGAACAGGAGATTGCTCGCTAACAGGTTCAATGAGTTCCAAATTAGTCCCACTTACGTTAACAAATCCAACCCTTACCTTTTGGATCGGATCTTCAAATACCTCCAAGTCATTCATTTTTGCTAGTTCTATACTGGAAACAGCGAGACCAACATGATGGAGCCTAGCTGTAGGTCCAAAAAAGTGAAACTCTGTCATTTGGAAAGACTCCTTATGCTTTTAAATGGTCTTCAAGAATATCAAGGATATCTTTAATCGAGTTGATACTACTCATTTCTTCTAGACTAAACGAGATGCCAAACGCTGATTCAATCTCCATAACGAGATTCAATTGATTTAATGAATCCCATTTCTCATAATCCTCTCTTTCTGACTCAGGCGTTACTGCCTCAATGGGAACTTCCATTATGGTTGACACTATGGTTCTCACTTTCTCTAATCGATTCATCATGATTCACCTTCTACAGGATAGTTATGTGGTCGGGCTTGTTCACTGCCGCTATTTCCAAGACACCAGTAGTCTCATCTTTGTATTTGGACTTAATGTATTCGTAAAAGGGTGAGTTCTTAGCCGTTTTCCGATATATGGCCCTTACCGTAGCAGGTTTTTCCGCTTGAATATTCGAAAGTACAGTCCAAAGCATTGCGTCTTCGATCTGTTTTCCCATTACTCTACAACTCATAACAAAGTCGATAATCTCCGCTGTCTCTTCCTTCAGTGCAACACTAAGCACTCCCGTTAGCCCGACATCCCCAAACTTGTCGCGCACATAAAACACATAGACTCTATTGTTGGATACTTGACTCCACTCCCAATATTCAGGCTCGGTATACCGATTGGTAGCCATGTTGAACTGGTTCGTTTTATTTAACAGCTGCACAGCACGAGGTAAATCACTTTTTTCCAACAGTCTTACCGTCACGACGATGTCCAGGGTTTTCAACCATTCTTCCTTTGAGGCCACTTCTTGAAGCGCAACTTTTCGTTTTATTTCACTTCGGTATAACTCCGTACGAACACGATCTTCCTGGGTTATTTCCAGTGTATCAAAACACCGAAGAGCACTGAGGAAGTTTGGATAATGTGTAAAATCTTCTGGTAAATCCGGCGTGTAGATTTCCGGGAATGCATGTTTAACCCTGTCACGCTCCACAGGGTTGTCATCAAGAAAGACGACAGATTGTAACCCGATGTTTAGATCGCTTGCAATCTTAGCGATGTTCTCCGCCTTGTCATTCCAGTTAATCTGATAAGCTGCAAAATCATCTCTTCTTAATACCATTCCAGGATGATGTTCAATCACTTCCATGGCTATATCTTGGTTGTTCTTGCTGCAGATAGCGAGTAGGATGCCCCGGTTTTTCAAACTTTTGAGTTCTTTTTGAAACATAACAAAACTTTCACCCACAGGGTCGATACCACCTAACTTGATGTGGTCGATCCCGTCGTCACCTATTATTCCTCCCCAAAGAGTGTTGTCTAAATCACAAATAATCAGTTTTTTGCCCTGACCAAAAACTCCTTTCACGACCGCTTTGATTTCTTCGGCCGCAAGTGCAAAGAAGTCCCTGGTATAATGGATTTTTCCTATCGCATACATTTTGGGATCATAACTTTTTTTCTGCAAGGCGGCATACCAGTATTGGGAATCCAGCATGACTATGTTTTTGTGTTTACTAAAATACTGAGCAAGGAGCAAGTTCATCTGCATTAGTATATTGGTTAAGCCAATATTATGCTGGTAGGTCATAGCTTGGTTCCAGCGAAGGTGGGGCGGCAAAGACCATGAAATCACAAAAGTAGCTTTATGCTTGGCACTTGCTTTTCGTACTAACTCAGCGAAACGTTCTACCTCTCGCAAAATTTCATCAGTGGAGACGTTTTCGTAACGTTGCAGCTTTTCAAAGGATGGAATCACGCTTTGAGGAGTTGACCAGATCAATAATATGTCTGAGTCGTTTTGCCAAACGGCATGAGACGGATCCATAAGTGTCTGATATATTTGGTTGTACGGTCCAACCGTTGCCTGAATTACCGGTTCTACTCCGGGATCTGCCAAAAATCTCACGATGGGGTCAATAACTGTATCACCTAGAAGCAGCATTTTGTAATGTAACATAAGGCACCCCTGTGTATATAAAGTAACACCTCTACTATTTTATTTATCGGTTAGAGAAGGATCGTAATTAAGCGGGGAGTACTACATTTTAATGAGGTAAATTCTTGTATCCTCAATTGACCTACCGTGTTATTCAGCCAAGCGGTAACCAATACAACCACATTTGCCGATAAAAGAAACAGCAACACAAATAGATGCCTGAAAGGAGGAGACAGTATGAATGCGTTACAGCTGAAACAGGCTGTGAATATCAGCGTGTTGGACAATGTACAAAATACGATAGCATCCCAAGCTTCTATCATGCTCGCTGACTTTGCCAAAACTCAGCAGAACATCCAACAGGCAGCAAGCGCACCACATCCGACAGCGGGGCACCACGTCGATGTGCGTGCCTAATCTCCTCTTTACGGGCAAAACGGTCGCAGACTTGCGACCGTTTTGTCCGTCTTATTTGCGTTTATCAAAGAAAGCGCCATATCCATTTGGGCCCGAGTTGGCGTAATGCCGCCTCACCTGCTTGGTCCGCTGCAGTTGAACAATCTGATCATGAACGGCGTCCTTCCGTGCTGTCATATGGGAGCGTATCCTCCGGTTTACCTCATCTGCTTTCTCCACATATTGTTCACGCATCGTAGCAGACAACTCTTCCCCCGCGGACAGCAATTGGGAAATCTGGTCCATAATCCCTTCCCGTTCCTCAAGAAGGGCACTCCACAACTCGGCATCAGAATCAGACTGACTGACGACAGCCTCCAGCTTCAGGGTGGTCTCCAGCAGGCGTTCACATAACGAGGTTAACGAGGACATCTCTTTCACCCCTGCTGCTTCGCCAATGCCATTGCTTCCTTCCAGGTGTCACGGAACTGGACGAACAGTTCCTCCACTTCACTGAGGATAGAGACATCTTTGTTCACGTTGGCCTCGATCATCCTGCGCAGCATGTAATCGTACATCTTGAGAAATTCTTCAGTGATCGGGTAATCTCTGTTCAAGGTAGACATCAGTTCGTAGAGGATCTCCTGCACACGCAGACAGTGCTGGTGCGCTTGCTCCACATTCTGTTGACCGATCGCTGCCTTCGCTTGCTTGATGAATCGAATAGCACCGTTGTATAACATCAATGTCAGTTCTCCAGGAGTGGCAGTGGTAACCTGGTTATTCTGGTATGCTTGGGCCGCGTTGTGTAACACCTGTATCACTCCTTGTTATTGAGCCAACATCTGAGCAAACCATGAGCCTTGCGAATTGTATTGGGCAATCGCCTTCTCCATGGCAGTGAACTGCTTCCAATAACGATCCTCGATGGTTTGAAGCCGGTCTTCCCATCGATCAATCTCGTCATCAATGTTCTGAATGCTTTTCCCAAGGACGCTGTCATCGAAGAGCGTAGTCGAACTTCCCGCTTTCTTGGTCACTTCATCCATCGTCTTTTTCAACTCGTCATACAGGCGTTCAGCAATTCCGCTCTCTTTGTATTTGGTTGCCGGGTCGGCATTATTGCTGTAATTGGTAAACAGCTTGGCAACCGCATCGCCGTTTTCACTGATTGCCTGGCGCAGTTTGTCCTCGTCAATGTACAGCTTTCCGTTTTCCTGATAGGCATACTTACCCGTAGGAGGGCCACCGATGCCAATCTCGGATAACGTGTCAAACGCCGTGTCAACGCCCGCTCCCTGCAGCGGGGTACTAATCGCAAAGCGCATATTGTGAAGACCCGTTGTCAAAATAGAATCGCGCAACAGCAAGCCGCTCTTTGCCATCCCTTCCAGCTTGTCGGCCGTCTTTTCCGGCAGTGCTTCCCGCTCTTCGTCGGTCAGCGGCTCATAGCCCCGGTACCTGGGTTCGGAGATTTTGGCGTTGATCTTCTCGATCACTTCATTATACTTGTCGACAAACGATTTGATCTGATCAAACACTGCATCCTCATCTGTCTTGGTACTGACGACGACCGGTGTCGCGGATACCTGCTTCACCGTTAATTCCATTCCATCATACGTAAATGTATTGCTGGTAATCTCATGTTCGACGCCGTTGATCTTTACCTTGCCGGGCGTACCGGCAGTACCCGTAGCGGTGACCGAGCCGTTCATGCCCAGTGCAGCGCCACTTCCGTCAGTAGGTGCATTGACGGTGAAGGCGGTTGAATCGGTTGAGCTGAAGACCAGCTTTCCGTTCAGAAATGAAGCCTTTACACCAATATTGGCGTCGTTCACTTTTTTGATCACGCTGTCAATGGAATCAGTTGCTTCCACCGTAATGCTTGCAGTGGTTGGCGTACCGTCAATCGTCTTGTCGATGGTAAATGTAAAAGATGCGCCCAGTGCCGCCGTGGAATCGGTCGTGCTCGTCGTAAACTCTGCGACTGGCGGCGTAGAGGGCTCAGCCAATTGGAGCACCTCGATCGAGTAAGTAGACAGCCCCGGCTTGCCGGTGGCAGTAGCGGAGACGACATTACTATTCTCCGAAGTGGCAATTTTTTTGTTAAAAGATCCGGAAAACCGCAAGCTGTCAATCGTCTGCTGCAGTTCCAGCATCAGTGTGTTCATCTCGCGGTATGCGTCCCGTTTCCATTCCTGCAACTGCTTTTGGCGGTGCAGCCTGTCAACGGGCATCCGCTCTGCTTTCATCAGTTCCTTGACGATTTTCTCCGTATCAAGCCCCGAAGCCATCCCACCAAATCTGATTTGACCTACCATGTTTTCCCCTCCTATCTTCTCTCGTCAAAGAGCAATCCGATCATCTCTTGCAGCTTGGCTGAAATGTCCATGATTTTCTTGGATGGAATCTCACGAACCACTTCGTTTGTCTCGTTGTTGACGACCTGGATGTAGTATTCGTTTAGTTTGTCGTGCAGCGTAAACTTGATGTGGGTACCCCGCGATTGCGCCCACTTATTCAAGTTTTCTAACTCCTTCTCTAGATCTGGCCTATTCGGTTTTCGTTCGAGACTTTCGTCTCCACTGCGCTCCTGGATTCCCTGATTCTCAGTCTGGATGCTGCCTGACGCTGCTTTGTCAGAATACTGGGTCGAGACACCAGTGGCAGAGCCGTTCGCTTCGATCCTCATGCCCTTTTCCTCCCTAATCGCTCTCTTTACCGTAATTATCGGAAAAACAAGAGGAAAGTTTTACTATTGCTTTAGGGGCCGTTTTAGACGCGAGATTTTTGTAGTTCCGCAGCGACGAGAAAATCGATTTCGCTGTCGATATCGAGCGATCGATCCTTGGGCATGATGTATGCCGCTGTTACATCGGTCAAAAATGTACGGCTATGCTTTAACCACTCGCTCTGTGCAACATATACGGCACCATTTAAAACATATACATCCGGTGCCTCCTGCCTCCTAGCAACGAACGGCTGCTTAGGGAGAAGCGGCTGGAGGCGGGATTTCCCGTCCAAGTGGTACATCCACTGGGGAGGCTTGTCTGCTAACGTCACCGAGACACAAGCCTGCACTTCCCGCTCCCTACACACTTCGATACACCGATCAATATCTTGCGACTCTCGCAACGGTGAAGTAGGTTGCAAGAGGACCACGTAATTATAGGATGGTAGACTTTCCAGCGCATGCAAGACAGGCCCAATCCCCGGTGTATCATCTTGAGCCAACTCTGGCGGCCTTAAGAAAGGAATTTCGGCTCCGTAATTCTTGGCCACGCTGGCAATCTCTTCATCATCAGTTGAAACGACAACTCGGTCGAGATAAGCAGACTGCTTGGCAGCTTCAATCGTCCAGGCGATCAGCGGTTTACCGGCGAGAAGTTTTATATTTTTTCTGGGTACGCCTTTCGATCCCCCGCGTGCGGGGATAACCGCCAATACCGTTTTTCCGTTTATCACCCGAATACCTCCGCAAACTCCATATTAGCCCGTTCAAAATCCGTAAACCGGCCAATGTCCAGCCAGTATTCCCGGATCGGAAAGGCGATGGTCTGTTCCTGTTGTTTCACCAACATATCAAACAAGCTTGGCATATCAAAAAAGGTATTGCGGGGGATCATGCCAATGACCGAAGGATCTAGCACGTAGATGCCGGCATTGACAAAAAAGCGCTGTATCGGTTTCTCTTCAATCCCCAACAACTCGTGCCGATTTAATCTGACAACACCATAAGGCACCTGGTGATCGTATTCTCTGACACACATGGTGGCCTTGGCCCGGTGTGCCGCATGGAAATCGAGCAGTTGTTCAAAGTTCACCTTGGTTAGCAGGTCGCCGTTCATCACAAAAAAAGGAGATGATGGTTGCATAGGGAGCAGGCTTAATGCACCTGCGGTCCCCAGGGACTCGTCTTCATGCAGATACTCTATCTCTACGTTCCAACGAGATCCGTCTCCGAAATACTCTTTGATCATCTCTGCTTTATAGTGAACGGAGATGTAAAAACGATAGAAACCATGATCGATGAAGTTATTGAGAATCGTTTCCAGGATCGGCTTGTCCCCAACCTTTAACAGCGGTTTCGGGCATTCCTGCGTAAGCGGCCGCAGCCGCGTTCCAAAACCGCCTGCCATCAAAACTACCGGATTTTCTTTCCTAACCGGTCGCAGCAGTTCTCCCAATATCTCTACATGCAGCACTCGCCCATCCTCATCGACAACAGGGACTTGCTGCAACTGTTTAATTTTCATTAGAGCCAGAATATTTTCCTTGGAATCATACGGTGATGCGACGGTTGGATAAGCGTTCATCACCAGTGACACGGGATCGTTGAGCGATTTTCCCTTGAGCAAACCGCGACGCACATCTCCATCCGTTACCGTACCGAGGAGACGGTCATCATGATCGACAACCAACGCGATCTGCCTGGCACTCGCATCGATAATCTCCAATGTTTTGATGATGGGGGTCTCTGGTGAAACCATCATTTCTCGCCAGGTCATTTGTTGTCTCACCCCTTTGACAATTCGCGTGCAGGTACTCCAACCACTGTTATCCCCTGTGGGACGGATTGGGTCACTACTGCCCCAGCGCCGACAATGCTGGCTTGTCCGATAGTCACCCCTTGCAGAACTGTAGCTCCCGCCCCAACATGAGCGTGATCTTCCACCCGTACCTGACCACAAAGTGTTGCCCCTGGGGCAACGTGGACGTGTTGTCCAATATGGCAGTCGTGGTCGAGTGATGCTTTGGTGTTCAGGATTGTGTTCGCTCCAATCACCGTCCCCGGTTGAATGATCGCCCCGGCCATCACCTGTACACCTTCTCCTAGTTGGGCATATCGCGATACGATTGCACTAGGATGAATCACCGCAGCAAACCGGTATCCTCGCTGCTTAAACGCTTCAAACACCTGTCGACGGGAGGATGCATCGACCACTGAGCCTATTCCGTTAACCAGTTCTACTTCTGACGGTGAGTACCGATAGATCTGATCGTCAGAACCAAGAAAGGGTACATCTAAAACCGTTTTGCCCTGCTTATCACTTATATCGGTAAATCCGAGGATCGGGATGAGTTGAGCTTGCAACGAATCGATCAGAACCTTGGCATGACCGCCGCCGCCGATGACGATGACTGGATTCATTCTTCAATCACTTCATCTGCTTGATAGAGCCTGTTTGCTGTTTTCCCTAGCCATTCCCAGTAGTGCATGGGAGAAAGGCCTGTTCCTGGTCGTTTATACGTCAGGTTATCTTCTCTAAACCTCTCTCCAACGCCTATCCCGCTAGCAGCAACCAAACTTTTTCGGACAACCTCTCGATTCCTGAGCTCGGAGGGCGAAGGTGCTTTTACCGGCGATCCCAGTGACGATTCCACTTGGCGGATTCCCGTGATCATCGCAGCGAGTTCGTCTGGCTCCAAGGAAGCCCTATGATCAGGTCCTGGCAGGTTTTTATCCAATGTGAAATGTTTTTCGATCACTCTAGCACCTCTGGCAACCGCGGCGATCGGTACCGCGATCCCCTCTGTGTGGTCAGACAGACCGACAGGCAAGCCAAAGGCAGTAGACAAAGTATCCATTGCACGTAGATTTACTTCGCTATATGGGCACGGATACTCCGTCGTGCAGTGAAGCAATGTTACCTTTTCGCGCAATGCTTGCTGTCCTTCTTGACTGCTATAGGCTGAGCGAAACAGCGCAATCGACGGCTCCGACTGTTTGCCGGTATAGCCGAAAGCGAGTACACCCAGCGCCTGTTCCACCTCTGCCAGAGTTGCCATCCCAGTCGAGAGAATGATCGGCAGGTCAGTCTGTGCCATTTTTAACAGAAGCGGTCCGTTTGTGATTTCCCCTGATGGCACTTTTAATGTCGGGACGTGTATCTGCTGAACAAGCAAGTCAACGCTTTCCAGATCGAAAGGAGTAGACAAAAACTGAATCCGGTACTGCTCACAGTACGCTTTCAATTGGATATGAGCTGAGACATCCAGTTCCAGTTTTTTTACCATGTCCAATTGTGATTCATTGGTTCCGGTCGTTTGTTTTTGATAAGCGGCCTTTTCCGCATGACGGCTAATGATCTGTTCCGCTTTAAATGTCTGGAATTTGACCGCATCTGCTCCGGCCTCGGCAGCGACACGAATCAGGTCCTTAGCCCTCTCCAGTGAACCGTTATGGTTTACGCCAGCTTCAGCGATGATAAACGTTCGTTGCATGGCTACAGGACCTCCTTTGCTGGAAGATCAAAAAATGACTTCATGAGAACATTACGAAGTTCAGCTTTTTTTAACAGATCCTTTATTTTTACAGAAACGTATTCACTCCCATTGCCATATGGGGAGTTAAGACTACTCAGCTCTCGTTGAAAAGGGGTGGATAGTGCCTTATTAATTGCAGCCACGATATCCGTTCTGGTTTCATCGCAATCAATGATGGATGGTGCTCGTACTCTTCCCCGTTGACGATCCCCCAGATTCACCGTTGGTTTCCTGAAAGCTGGAACCTCAATGATTCCACTAGAGGAATTGCCGATCACTACATCCACATGTTTCACAGCGCTTAAGTATCGGAGCTGTCCAAGGGATGTAAAAGCAACACGTCTGCTGGAATCACGTGAAACGTAATCATCAATCATCTTTGAAATAATGCGGCCACCCGTATCGGAATTCGGCTTTGTAAAGATCAGATGGGCATCTGGAAACTCGTCCAATGCTGCCAGCAACTCATTCATGGACTCTTCGGGGCGTCTATCACTTAAAGTGACCGGGTGGTAGGTAATCAGAAAGTTAACTTTGCCCAGTGTGAAACCGATCGAGCTCTCTAACTCTTCCCGATCAAGCAACGTTAACTGTCGTATATGATCTAAACCGATTGCACCGACGTTGTATACCCGTTCGGGAACCTCACCAAGCTGAATGACACGACGCCGATACTCTTCTGTTGAAACAAAATGAAAGTGAGACATTTTGGTAACAGCATGTCGAATCGCTTCGTCAATAGCACCCTCCGTCGTCTCACCGCCATGAAGGTGGGCGATAGGGATTCTGGCCACTAGGGCAGCCTGTGCGGCAGCTAGTATCTCGTAGCGGTCTCCCAGCAAGACAACGATATTTGGCTGCAATCGGTCAAAGGCTACGGCAAAGCCAATGGTTCCGAGACCTATCGAAGTTGTAATAGCCACAGGCGTGTCGCTTGAAAGCAGCATCTCTACTTTTTCGTGAATCGTAAACCCATCTTCCACAATCGTTCGATACGTTAATCCAAACTCAGGGGAGAGATGCATTCCGGTGACGACCATCTGGAGTTCAAGATCTGGGTCATCCTGGATTTCTTTCATAAGCCAATACAGCAGACCATATTCGGCCCGGGTCCCGGTTACGACGCAAATCTTACGCTTCTCCATGATTTGCTGCCTCCAGATTAGGACTACTTGGTATGTTTATGATTCTTCGTTCCAACTGCTCCGCCAGCGATACATCCATCCTGGGGCATTGCTGAAACATGGGCAGTCGATGCAACGGCGTCCAAACAGGGCGAGTCTGGATTTTAGCACGATCGGTCGCCTCCAGCAGTTCATCACGGTGGTCTTTGTAAGACTCATCCAGCAACAACACTTGAAGCCAGTAATTGCTCTCAGCGAAGGAAGGCTCTGTGAAAAGCTGAACCCCCTCTATCTTCTCAAAAGCATGGAGATAAGTCTGTACCAATGACCTCTTTCGTTCGATGAACTTTGGGAGTTTCTCCAGTTGTGCACATCCCAAAGCTGCATTGATGTTTGGCAAGCGATAGTTGTATCCAACCATGTCATGCAAAAAAGCCCATGGATGAGGCACCTTAGCTGTCGTGGTGAGATGCTTTGCCAACCTTCCGAGAGATTCGTCATTGGTCAGGATCGCACCACCACCACCGGTTGTGACCAATTTGTTCCCATTAAAGCTAAGCGCGGACATCTTACCCCAGTTGCCTGTGTGCTTTCCTTTGTAATAGGATCCAAGCGATTCAGCCGCATCCTCAACTAACTCCAGACGATAACGCTGGCAAACATCAACCAGCCTGTCCAAGTCGACCGGATGGCCAAATGTATGCATGGGGACAACTGCCTTGATCCGACGTCCTGTCTGCCTGTTCCAGCAACCATCGGTACGAACATCTGCAATCTCTTGCAAATATTGTTCCAGTTTTACCGGGTCAAGCCCAAGAGTCTTTTGAGAGCTGTCGACAAAATGAGGGATCGCTCCGCAGTAGTGAACAGCATTAGCTGTTGCGACAAAGGTCAATGCGGGAATCAGCACCTCATCTCCCGGTTGAACATCAACCAGCTTAAGGCAAATATGCAAAGCTGCCGTCCCATTTACCACGGCAACGGCATGCTTTACCCCTGTGTATTCGCACAGCATCTGCTCAAAACGGTCGACATACTTGCCCACAGATGAAACCCAACCGGTATCCAGACATTCCTTGACGTACAACCACTCGTTCCCTTCAAATACCGGTTCATGAAGGGGGACTCTGCGCTCCTCTGCTGGCACTACGCTCTGCAGGACTGACACAACCGTTTCCACGCTAAACGTTTTCATCATATGTTATACATTCCCGCTTTGTATTGGTGGAGGTTTTTCTTATCAGTAAACCAGGCAATCGTTTCGGAAAGGCCCCTTTTAAAACCATCCAGTCCGCCGTATTGCGGTGTCCAGTTGAGCAGTCGCTTCGCTTTGCTGTTATCAGCCCACAGACGCTCTACTTCACTTTTTGCCGGGCGGACACGTTTATCTTCCGTCACGATTTCAATGTCGGCGGCCATCAACTCTGCTATGATAGTAGCCGTATCTCCAATCGAAACTTCATAATTGCTGCCAATGTTGATTACTTCACCAATTGCCTGGTCCGACTCAGCCACCTTGATAAAGCCGGCCACAGTATCTTTTACGTAGTTAAAATCCCGGGTGGGGTGCAGGGTTCCCAGCTTAAGCGTTCTCTCTCCATTGGCGATCTGGGTGATAATCGTGGGTATAACAGCCCGTGCAGATTGTCTAGGACCGTAGGTGTTAAACGGACGTATAATAGATACCGGCATCTCAAATGAGCGATGGAATGCGATCGCCATCTGATCAGCTCCAATTTTACTCGCTGAGTAGGGGGATTGCCCCTGCAAGGGATGTTCTTCGGTTATCGGTACAAACTGGGCTGTCCCGTAGACCTCGCTCGTCGATGTGTGGACAACCTTCTCCAGACCCAGTTCACGCGCTGCCTGCAACACGTTCAACGTACCCTTCACATTGGTATCAACATATGTGTCCGGAGAATGATAAGAGTACGGGATCGCAATCAGTGCCGCAAGATGCAGAACGACATCGCAGTCCTGCATCGCTTTTTTTACGCCGTAGGGGTCACGGATGTCTCCCGCAAATACGTCAAGTGCCGCACGGATGTCCAGCGGAGCCTGGTCGAGCCAGCCCCAAGAGTTAAATGAGTTGTAATATACAAACGCGCGGACGTCATAACCGCGACGAACCAGTTCTTCTGTTAGATGAGAGCCGATGAATCCATCTGCTCCAGTGACGAGAATTTTTTTGCCGCTGAGGTTCATTGTTCTTTTCCTCCAGTTTCTATACTGTATTGCTTTCCCCCAGCACTTCTTGCTGCATTTCTTCTAGCAGATACTTAATGACTTTGGTATCGTTACGACAATGGTCTAGATATAGGCGGAACTCTTCCATAACCCGTTTTGCTTTTGCAACCACATCTTTGGAGAATCGGACTTCCTCAAACATCTTCAAGATCTGCTCAAACATCAGGTTGTTCATCGGAAATATGACTCTCAAGTTAAACTCATTTCTTTGGAGACGGTCAAACAATTTATCAAATTTATTGAAACATTTGTTCAGCTGTTTATGGTTTCTGCTCTGAATGTAGTGATTCATCTCAGTGAACAGTTCTTCAAACTTACTGATGGTTTGTTCATACTTACCGATGATCCCTTTCATTTGTTCTGCCTGTTTCTTGAAGTACTCCATATCGTACTCCACATGTTTTAGCTTTTGCCACTGTGGGGAAACAACGCGCTCCTGTGTGAGCTTTTCCCGGATCACATGCTCCAAAGGGATAAATGGTGCTCCTTCTATTCGCGCACCCCCTTTAGTAGTATTAATTACTTCAGTAGAGTCTAAGGATGATAATAATTCCTGCATTTCCAGCCTCATAAGATCAAACATTCGGCTGGTTACCGTTTCATTACCGTCAACGTCAATCACCGTAGTCAGATCTTTCATCTTATCCTTGTTTAAGTCTGGGTTAATATAATCAATTCCCTTCGCATACCGCTGTGTTTGTGTGTACGCAAAGTTTTGACCGACAAGTATGATTGGATCGCAACCTAATTTAGATAAGAGTTGGAGGGTAATAGTAGAAATGGTCTTATATCCCTTAACCATACCAAACTCCCTATTATCTTTCCTACGCAAGAAATACGGAGATATGGTATCACGATTTACCATAAAATGAAACAATTTGCCTGGATAGTTTTTCAATGTCTCAAAGCCAACAGTGGTACCAAACAAAAGGGGGATATTCGTAATCTTCTCATCAACAACCTTCTGAAACACAGTTGCATTTTTTACACTACCATCGTAAGTAGCGGCGGCGTCCGGATAGATTCCATTCTTAATCAGCGAGTTAATAGCTGAACCTACTGAAACAATATAAGCGAGCTTTTTCTCTTTTATATACCGAAGATTTTCATATTCTGCGTCAAGAGATGGACCTGCGGCCACAATAACGGCTGGTTTTCCTTGAAAGTGCTCCATACCATCAGATAAAATGTCGGGCGTTTGAACGACCTTGGAGAGATTGATAACATTATTTATTGTAATCCGCTTAGAGAACACCCTGCTCGCTTGCATATACGACTTTCTCGCAAAAACTTTCTCCCGGAACTTTGCTATGAAATCGTTGGTTTTTCCCAAAAACAGTCTTTCATAGCTTGGCCATACTACTACACAGACATCTTCCTTTATATTCTGTGTGAAATGTCTTAGGTTGTAATGGATGGCACCAGGTTTGTCTTCAAGATACACATGCTTTAGATTTTTTTTCCACTGCTGTAAGTCAAACAAGGATAAAAATTGTTCGAAAATTATCGTATGGGGCTCATATATCGAAAAGGAGGTGTTAGGATACCGTTTTACAAATTCTTCGATATGATACCCAAGTCCAACACCATAGAAAAAAACATGCTTATGTAATCCGATCTCCTTTTGTTGATCAATAAATCTTACAGCTTCCGCTTGTGGATTATAGCTACTGTGTATATAGTTAGTTCGTCCCTCTGTATGGACCGTTATCGTATGCTGTTCATTTTTCGCAATCTCCAATTGAATGTTATTCTCTGCTAAGTTTGCTGTTGCAGCCTGTAACACATTCCATGCGATTGGAAATTTATCCTTAAGGTATTTCACATTTTCCACTAACATCCATTTTCAACCTCGTTTTCATCTATTTCAACTAGGATCCGCGAAATATCCTCAAATCGCGGAAGGATCTCGTACTGAATGATGTCCCCAATCATTGTTGAATCTTCCTGGTTCACTGCTTCTTCTAGCTGTGACAGGATTGACGCAAACTGAAATACGTCTTGAATGCCTGCGGCCCATTTAGGAAGCGATCTCACCTCCTGAATAAATAACGCTGTTTGTTGAAACCATTGAATTCCTTCGGTCAATTGACTTAGCTTGATCCAGGAGTCGCTTGTAGGAACGTTGTAAAACTCATCTACTAAAAGTGGTAACTGCACGATGGCACCACCTATATATTCCTTCCCCGTTCGTAGAAGATCGTACAAATATTCCGTCGGGGTTACTAAATGCACCTTAACAAGCTCAATATTGTTAAGATTCTCTGAAATATATCGTGCCGGATCCGCAAATATCTCCACACCGTCAACTATCACGTGGCTAAAGAGGAGGCCGGATGTTGAGATACTCGTATTGATTAATTCGATCATTTGTTCAACAGCTTGTACATTGTTTTCGAAGAAGTATTCTTTCTCCTTGATCAAAACGCGCATTTTTTGCCGCCCCCCTACTGTTCCTTCTTTATCTTTTTCGGATGATTTGCCTCATAGAATTACATGTAAAAATCATTTTCACCCAAAAATGCATTTCCTTTTTATGGGGATGGGCAGCATAGAGAACGCCTGTATATAAAAAAACATGGATTCTCGAACGAGAATCCATGCCTTCACTTTGATGCTTATTAACGAAGCAGTTGCAGTACACCTTGCGGCAATTGATTTGCTTGTGCCAGCATCGCTTGAGATGCTTGCGTAAGGATGTTGTTCTTAGTAAATTGCATTTGCTCTTTCGCCATATCAACGTCGCGAATACGGGATTCAGCGGCCGTCAGGTTTTCTGCGGTGATGTTCAAGTTGTTGATTGTGTTCTCCAGACGATTTTGGTTAGCACCCAAGTATGAACGGGCTGCACTCACCGAGTTAATAATAGCTTCGATGCTGCCCAGAACAGTAGAAGCGCCCGTTTGTGTTGAGATGTCCCATGCACCTACGGCACCTGTCACAGACGCCGTCAAATCAAAGTTGGAAACGACCAAACTTAACACTTGACCAGCTTCTTGACCAATCTGCAATTGGATAGCACCACCAGTGGCACTGCCATCGAGCAGACTAATCCCGTTAAACTTCGTGTTTGCACTAATGTTGGTAATCTCTTTGTTTAATTCTTCCAACTCTTCTTGCAAACGAGCGCGGTCAGCTGTAGAGTCATACGTACCGTTCGCAGACTGCGTAGCCAGTTCTTTGATACGAACCAGCATGTTGTTTACCGTTTGCAGCGCACCTTCAGCTACTTGGATCAGAGAGATTCCGTCTTGCGAGTTGCGGGAAGCTTGCTCCATACCGCGGATTTGTGCACGCATGCGCTCGGAGATGGAGAGACCAGCTGCGTCGTCAGCAGCACGGTTGATGCGGTAACCGGACGACAGCTTCTCCACGTTCTTCGCCAGGTTTTGACCGTTGATGCCCAGGTTGCGGTGGGTGTTCAACGCAGAAATGTTGTGTTGGATAATCATTCGTTTCATCCTCCTTGATTGTTCCGGTCACGTCCCTGTGACCGACATTTGGTGTGGAGCACGGCACAATCGCGCGCTTGTGCAGTACTCCCTTCCATTTTTATTATCGGATAGGTATAAAGACGTGTTTAGCATTTTTCGTTTTTTTAAAGAAAAAAATCTGATGATTCCGCTCACCAGATCGAAAACTGAACCCTATTCCTCTACATCCCCAGGCGACACTAGATTCTTCACAACGGACCAATCCAGCTTGCGCTCCGAGGCCAGCTTGTTCTCCTCTTTAATCGCCACGTATACCTCTTTGCGATGGACCTCCACATCGCGAGGAGCTTCGATCCCGATCCGTACCGTATCGCCTTCCACCGCGATCACCTTGATCTCGATTGCGTCACCGACCATTATCGACTCATTCTTTTTTCGCGAAAGGACTAACATCGTCTCACCCGCCTGCCTGCTGTTGGTTGACCGGAACGAGCGGCTGACGCACCGAATAGCGGTCATCGTTTAAGATCACTTGTCTGCCCATCCGATTCGCAAGGTTGAGCACAATCGGCGCTTTCAGGTTGACCGTCACCTGATTGTTGGAACGAATGGTGACGATATTGAGAACACCCACCGGCGTACTCGTTTCATCGATTCGCAGACTGGCCTTGGCTGAGTCGGAGAGAGTGAACTGATACTCTCTGAAAAAGGAGAACGGATCGACCAGCCAAAATCCTACCTGCTCTTCTTCCATGGAGTCGAGTGAATAAAATGGGCTGTTCGGTTCATGCTGCTTCAGCTGGAAAAACTGCAATTGAGGAAACCCGGGGATTCCTTCTTCAAAGAAGAGCTTGCCTGCCTGAATGCCGTTGTTCATGGAGCCAACTCCCTTTACATAGTAATACTTTGTGGTTCAAGGGTAAAACTTATGGTTTTTCAAGCTACATCCTTCGGTCTACATGAAGTCCTACGACGTCGATTTCCACCCGAGGCCACTGCAACATGTATCCTTCCACCTTGGCAGGCGTATATTCATGTACAATCGGCTTGATCTCCGGGTCCATCCGCATGCCCCTGCGCTCCACATGGATGGTTGGACGATGAGTCTCAAACGAGACGTCCACTCCTTCATCATGGGACGGCGTAACTGGGAAGTAGCTGGGCTCGCGGAATCCTTTTTCAAAGGCGAGACTGGCGATAGCATTGGCTTTGTTCTCAATAGCGGCGAGGCGATCACCCTCCTGGCTCATCTGGGCGATCGCCTCCATCAACTGCTGCTTGCCATATGCCGCCTGGTCATCGCTGAATGGCAACGGCGTTTTTATGCCAATTGCTTCTTTTGCCCGCGTGGAGTTAATCGTCAGTATCGCCACTGGCTGTCGGATTTCCATAACAGCCGGTTCCTGCCGCAGATTCAGCTCCGCTTTGGGCTGTTCGATCTGCTGGACAGGTTTCTGTATGCGAATGCCGTGTTGGGCAAACGTCTGGTCGATTGTGAGGCGAGCCATCGGCATGTCGGCCCCTCCTTACCACTCGATGTTGGGAAAACGATTAGCGTAGAAAGTCCAGCAGAGACGGTTGAATGATCCGTGCTCCCGCACCCAGAGCGGCACGGTGAACCGACTCCTGTGTCTTCAGGTCGGTGATCACCTTCGCTTCATCTGCATCTTCGTTTTTGGACATCAGTTCGGTCGTACTTACTTCCTGGTCTTTTAATCGCTCCAGCACCAATTCGATCCGATTCACCCGCGCCCCTAATGTAGCCCGTTCCGCAAGCAGGTTGTCATGCTGTTGGGTAAAGGCTGCTTGATGCTGAGTAGCTGGCTGACCGCTGCTCAGGTCGGCAACGATGTTGTCCAGCAGTTTAAAGATATTGTTGGCATTGTCCGGGTAGTTGAAGATATTCTGGCTATTTACGTTGATCGGAACTTGTACGCCTTGATTTACTTCCAGTTTAATCTCCTCATCATTCGTCCCGATAAACTCACCGGCAACCGGGTCATATGGAGCAGTAGTGGTATCCGTACCATTAAAAATATAGCGACCATTGATGGTCTGATTGGCCAGCGTCCCTAGTTGTTTTTTTAATTGGGACACCTCTTCCGCCATCGCCTTTAAATCTTCCGGTGATACGGCTCCGTCTCCCGAATAGACCAACAGTTCGTTCACCCGCTGCATAATTTTACCGGCTTCGTTCAACACATTGTCCGTCATATCCATCCAAGAACTAGCCATATTGGCATTGCGCAGATACTGTTCGTTCTCTACAAGCGCCGTTCTGTAAAACATCCCTCGGGTTGCAATGACCGGATCCTGTGACGGACGGGATACTTTTTTCCCTGATGAAAGCTGTTCTTGCAGATTTCCCAGTTTACTCATCGAATTATGGTAATTCCGCATCATATTGTTGTTCAACATCGTTTGCGTAACGCGCATCGACATAGCTAACCCCTCCTGCTACCTTAGAGTCCGACTCGACCCATGCCGTTTATCACTTTGTCCAAGATCTCGTCCATACTGGTCATGACACGGGCTGATGCGTTGTAGGCATGTTGGAATTTCACCATATTGGCCATCTCTTCGTCAATGGAAACCCCGGAGACAGACATCCGGTTGTTGTCAACTACACCTAGTGCCATCTCAGAATTCTTCATATTGCGCTCCGCTTCTTGACCGCTTACCCCAAGCTGCCCAATCATATTGCGGTAAAAATCATCCATTGACGTCGTCTCGTTGAAATCGTTGGGACCGGTACCCGCTTGGATAATCTTAAACTTCAGTTCGGAGATAGCCAACGCGTTCTCGTTATTGCCTTCAGGCGCTGTGCCGTTTGCTTCCGGACGAGCTGCGGCGATGGCGTCCAAGCTTGCCATAATTGCTGGATTGATCACCAGCTTGGAAGCCCCTGTCGGGTACTCTTTGGTATTTGGATCGGCAGCCAAAGCATCGGCGTCGACGAAGAACGGCAGATCCTGTGGCGCGGCCCCAGGGTTATTGATGTCTTTCAGGCTCAAACCGGTACGATGCAAGTCGTTGATCTCCCGAGCCAGATTGACGGCCAGCTTGTCCAGATTCTTTTTGTAGTCTGGAAGCAGCCCCGTATACGTCACAACTTGCTGCTGTTGACCGTCCACCTCTACCATCTCCACGGTGGCGATCCCTCGGGATTGGATGATCCCGGCCAACTCACCCTCCTGCGGGATGAAATCTGCTCCGCCCAGACGGATGTCGAGCAAACCGGTGACTTCATTGGGCACCGCTTCAACCGCTACAGAGGTTCTTCCGGTTACCAGCGCTTGACCTTCCATGGTTACGTTAACCATGCCGTGTTCGCCTTGTGTAACGTTGATCGAGGTTAGCTTGGACAGTTTGTCCAGCAAGACATCGCGTTGGTCGTATAGATCGTTTGGTTGATAGCCGTGCGGGACGACATCAGCGATCTGATCGTTTAATTGGGCGATTTGCCGAGCTAGGGAATCAACCTCTCCCACTTTCACGCCCAGCACGTTATCCAGATCCTTTTGCACCTCATCCAGCTGGTTATAAATGCTGGTAAAGGTCTCGGCAACGGCGATCGAGCGTTCACGCAATACGG